>CAYPAN010000062.1:0-1520 GCA_964408725.1 uncultured Candidatus Saccharibacteria bacterium | reverse complement strand
GGATGTTTTATTAGGTCTCCAATGGGGAGACGAGGGAAAAGGCAAGAACATAGATGAACTTCTCTCTTGTGGAATTTATTCCGGAGTTGCGCGCTTTCAGGGCGGAGCAAACGCCGGACATACCCTTAAATTTGGAGATACAACTTTTATCGGGCATATTGTGCCTTCCGGTTGTTTGCAAAAAAATGTAGAGCTATACATAGGCAACGGCGTGGTAGTTGATGTGCCATCATTAATCAAAGAAATTACTGAACTTAAAAAAATGGGTTTTGATGTAGCTCCCCGTCTTTACATTTCCAATCGGGCAAAGCTGGTTTCATATATGCATTCATTTTTAGACCAAGCTGAAGAACATTATAGAAGTAAAGGCGGAGCAAAAGTAGGCACTACGGGAAGAGGCATAGGTCCTTCCTATAGCGATTCTAGGGCCAGAAGAGGACTTTTGATAGGAGATGTGTTGGAAACTGATTTTAAACAGAAAGAATCAGCGCTTTCCGAGTTTCATATGAATTTTTTGAATATGTATAAAAGAGAGTATGGTTTTGAAATACCTTTACAAAAAATTAAAGAAGCGAGAGGCAAATGGCTCCAGGCCATAAAACAACTCAAGAAATTAAATATCTGCGACCTGTCTCTTTTAGCGCAAAAAAGACTATCTGAAGGAAAAAATATCCTGGCTGAAGGGGCGCAAGCCGTGATGCTTGATATTGATTTCGGAGATTATCCTAATGTCACCAGTTCCAATACTTTACCGGCGAGTGTCTGCCTAGGTCTCGGTATACCCCATAACACAATAAGAAACGTGTATGGAGTGATTAAAGCTTACACGACAAAGGTGGGCGGAGGAAGCTTCCCTTCCAGAATGGAAGATAAAACGGTTGAAAAACTTTTTCAAGATGCCGGACATGAATTCGGAGCTACCACTGGCAGGCCAAGGATGTGTGGCTGGCTCGATTTGTTCGCTCTACACTATGCTATAAGTCTTTCCGGGGCAAATAAAATTTTTATAAATAAAGCTGACATTTGCCTTACAGATAAAATAAAAGTGGTGACCGGATATAAAATAGCGGGAAGAATCTTAAAAGAGTTTCCACTTTATTTGAATAAGGTCACAAGTGTAATTGCCGAAGAAATACCGGGCTGGGGAAATGCTAATTATGGAGTTTCTGAAAAGCAAAAGGTCTCAAAAGAACTTGCTTCATATTTGAAATATATAAAAAGTAAACTCTCCGACCTTAATGTAAAGATTATATCAGTCGGCACCGGACCGGACCGAGAACATTCTTTTAATTGGGATAATTAATCCGTTTCTAACGACTTTTTTCCTATGTCTTTCCTATATTGCATTCCTTCAAAGGATATTTTAGAGATTGCTTCATAAGCGGTATTTAGAGCTTCTTTTAAGCTTGTTCCTATGGCGCTTACTCCTAAGACTCGCCCTCCATTGGTTATAAAATTACCATTTTCTACTTTGGTACCGGCTTGAAATACAATCACATCTTTATTTTTTTTAGCTTCTT
>CAYPAN010000061.1:0-1646 GCA_964408725.1 uncultured Candidatus Saccharibacteria bacterium | reverse complement strand
TGTTGCAGAACTAGCACAAATCCACAGAATGTGTATAAATACTTGATTGGCAGTATATTTAACTTAATTTTATTGTTTAATTTGCTCACATGCAAGGACGTAAACAATATCAGGAAAAACTATTTACCACGTTTCGGTTATCAGACCACATTCCAGAAAGCAATTTTTATCGAAGGCTTAATAACTTACTGGATTTAAGATTCTTATATAAGGCAACCGAAAAGTATTATGGCAAAGAAGGGAACCCAGGGCTAGACCCAGTCGTTTTTTTCAAATTGCTTTTGACTGGATACTTTCAAAACCTTCAGAGCGACCGTAGTATCATTGAAAATGCAAGACTAAGGCTTGATATTTTGTTTTTTATCGGCTATGATATTGATGAAGAATTACCCTGGCATTCAACTTTGAGCCGTACCAGGCAGCTTTTCGGAGAAGATATTTTCCAGATGCTTTTTAAAGAAGTTTTAAAGCAATGTGTCGAAAAAGGAATGGTTGCAGGGAATAGGCAAGCAATTGATTCAGTTCTTGTTAAAGCAAATGTTTCAATGGATAGTTTGAAGACTTTAAGTATTTTACAGGATGGCGGGGAATATCTTTCAAGTCTTGTTGAGGATGATGATAACAATGAAGTTGACAAGACTGAAGGCAAAGGCAAAAGTAATTCCAGCCGCCATAGTTCAACCGATCCGGATGCAAGAATAGCTACAAAGCCAGGTAAACCCCGCCAAATGAATTATCTGGGACAGGTGAGTGTAGATACGGCAAATCATGTTATTACAAATATAGAAGCACATCATGCCGATAAAAGAGACAGCGAATGTTTTGAGGATGTGCTCAATAGAACTGTTGAAAATTTAAAGGAGAATGGACTGAAAATCAAAGAAGTACTTGCCGACACAAATTACTCAAGTAGTGAGGCTTTAAAAGCAGCGATTAAAAACAATATTGAGGCATATATCCCTAATATGGGACAATATAAAACAGAAAGGCCGGGCTTTAAATATGTTGTTGAAGGAGATTATTATCAGTGTGATCAAGGAGTTAAACTATCCTTTAAAGCATTAAGGACCAGTAGAGAAAAGAATTTGATGCGTGATTATCGGTCACCCACTGAGGATTGTAGAAATTGTTCTTTAAAAAGCACCTGTCTGGGCAAAACCCAATCGTATAAAACCATATCACACAGCCAAGAAAAACCACTATACGATCAAATTAATGAACGCATGCAAACTTCTTATGCCAAAAAATTAAGAAGGCTTCGCCAAAGTACTGCAGAACCAGTTATAGGTACATTGGTCAACTTTCTGGCTATGAAACGTATACGCACTATTGGCATACAACAGGCAAATAAATATCTCATTGGTGCAGCAGTGGCTTACAACATCAAAAAATGGATGAAATGGCAGAATAAAAATCCAAAAATTGTAGCGATAGTTTTGCCCATTCCTGAAAAATCGAAAATAACGCCATTCTTTTCCACGTGTTTTCAACAGATTGCGGCTCAAGCAAATGACTTTCTATTCAAAATCCTAAACCCATTGAAATTCCAACCAAATTATTGTCTCCAAATCCATTTCTAAAATAATAGTTCTGCAACAGCCACGTCCGCTTGTGACATTCCATTTTAAAGCGTCCGCTTCCTTTTC
>CAYPAN010000060.1:0-1679 GCA_964408725.1 uncultured Candidatus Saccharibacteria bacterium | reverse complement strand
AAAGACGCGGCATAATGAAAGATATGATGGAGAAAGAAGGTATAGCGAGAATTGTTTTTGACATACCCACTCGCGGGTTGTTGGGCTATCGCGGGGAATTTATTATAGATACAAAAGGAGAGGGCATAATGTCTTCAAGGGTCACGGGTTTCAGGGAATATGCCGGGGAAATAAAAAGGAGGGAATATGGTTCTATGGTTTCTATGGTTTCGGGTAAGGCTGTGGCTTTTGCCATTGCAAATTTACAGGAACGTGGTATAATGTATATTGAGCACGGTACAGAGGTGTATGAAGGTATGGTCATCGGCAATGTTTTAAAAGGAGATGAGATGTCTGTAAATCCGACTAAAGGTAAACAGCTTAGCAATATGAGGGCCTCCGGCACCGATGAGGCTATATACCTAAATCCTCCATTCATTTTGAGTATTGAACGGGGCCTCGAAGTAATGAACCATGACGAGTATCTGGAAGTCACTCCAAAGTCGGTTAGAATACGTAAAAAATATCTGACCGAGCTTGACCGGGTAAAGGCAGGCAGAAAAAAATAAGATACACATTTGACATTAAGTTAACATAGGTGTATTATCAAAAGTATAGATTTTAGGTTTCGTTAATAAAAAATTATTTTATAAAAATATGGCAACAATATCTTTCAAACCAAAACAAGTCACAAAGAAAATAACTTCTAACCTCCAGGAACGAGCGCGCGATGTCATTATGAATCGTTTTGGTTTAAACGTTGACGCCGAGAGAAAGACTCTGGAAGAAATAGGCAAGAAATATAACATTACAAGAGAGCGTGTTCGCCAGATTGAAGACGCGGCTTTGGCTTTAATCAAGAAATCTTCGGCTTATAAAGAGGAGCAGGCTATTTTTGATGAACTTAAACAACTAATACATTCATTGGGGTCAATTGTGGCTGAAAGCGACCTTTTATCTCATATTTCAAAAGACAAAAACACCCAAAATCATATCCATTTTTATTTGGAACTGGGAGACCTCTTCAAAAAACACCGCGAGGATAACAATTTTAAGACTCGTTGGAGTGTGGATTATGAGATAGCTACAAAAGTACACGATTCTCTAAAGAAACTTTATGAAAGTTTAAGCGACCAGGACCTCATTTTGGAAGCGGAAATGATTAAAAAGTTTTTTGACCAAATGGGAATATTAGCTGAGCAGTATAAAAACGATGAAATAGCCAAAAGATGGCTTTCTATGTCTAAAACTATTTCCAAGAATCCGCTTGGTGAATGGGGTAAAACAAGTTCTCCGAATGTCCGGGCTCGTGGAGTGAAAGACTACGCTTTTCTTGTTATGAGACGTCATGGTTCTCCGATGCATTTTAAAGAAGTTGCAGACGCTATTTCCAAGACTTTCAACCGCAAAACGCATTACGCTACCTGCCACAATGAACTCATAAAAGACCCGAGGTTTGTTCTTGTCGGACGTGGTCTATATGCTCTGGCTGAATGGGGATACAAGACCGGAATTGCGCGGGAAGTTATACGAGATATTCTGAAAAGGGAGGGGCCGCTTTCAAAAGAAGACGTTGTGGAAAGAGTAATGAAAGAAAGATATTTCAAGAAAAATACCATACTGGTTAATCTTGTAAACCCTAAATATTTTAAGAAAAACAAAAACGGTCTTTATACTCTGGTCTAAATAAAATTTGTTTA
>CAYPAN010000059.1:0-1904 GCA_964408725.1 uncultured Candidatus Saccharibacteria bacterium | reverse complement strand
AGTACCACCCAAATATAAAGAGTTTGATTGAATAGATTCCGGAATAGTTAAAGTCTGCTCTCCGCCCTGTTCAATAGTTCCATTTCCGAGATATTCATTCCTGGCCGAACCGAAATATGTTTCCGGACTTTGTACGCCAGCAGTATCCATCGGAATAACGTTTTGGGGCGTAGTAATGCTTGAATCAATAGTACTTGGAAGTCCCAGTACTTGTTCTCTTTCCTTGAGCGCATCTTTTATTTTTTGCTCCGTATCCGCGTAACCCCCTTCGCCGATATGGTCATCTACCACATATCCGTCAATATCAATTAAATATTCGTGTGGCCAATACTGATTTTGGTACGCACTCCAGGTTCCCTGGTTGCTGTCCAGCACCACGGGGTACTCCACTCCAAGCTCTTTGGTCGCTTTAAGGACATTGTTATACACTTTTTCAAAATCAAATTCCGGCGTGTGAACACCGACTATAACAAGCCCTTGGTCTTTGTATTTTTTATACCAAGCTTCAAGGTAAGGCAGCGTACGCTGACAATTAATGCAACTATATGTCCAAAAATCCAAGAGAACAACCTTCTTGCCGACCAGGTCGGAAAGTTTGAAAGGGTCTGTATTTATAAAACCGGTCGGGTCCACTAGTTCTTTTGCTTTGGAATATTTTTGAGCTTTCGCATTCAAAACTGCATCTCTATTTGATGTCGATTGAGGTGAAACGACCACGTCAGGCGCATTGCCGGAAATTACAGGAGGCTTATGAGCTTCCAAATACCAGATCAAACCTACTATCATACAAACGACTATCGCAAAAATTATATTTTTATTTCTCTGTTGCATATTATTTATTATTTTTTATGGCAGTGGAAGCCAAATATGATAAAAATCCCGGAATAATGGGTAAAATACACGGAGACAGAAAAGAAGAAAGCCCGGCTATGAATGCTATGGCCAGATTGATGATTGTGAGAGAACTAATATTTCCTCCCGCGCTTGTGCCCGCGCCGATAGAGCTTAAGATTGAAACTAGAAATTGAAAATTCGCAATTTTGGAAAGTTCGCCGGTAAAAATAAAAACTCCGATTAAAATAAGAAGGGCTCCAAAAATATATTCAAGGTAAGAAAACCATTTCCCCGCCCTATCAATAAAACTCTGGGCTCTATCCACAAACAGTCCGACAAGCAAAAATGGAATACCAATACCTAGCGTATAAGAGACCAGAAGAAAAAATGCGCTGCCCGCATGCAATGCAGCAAGGGTTAAAATAGCGCCCAGAGCGGCGCTTACACAAGGAGTCCAGCCGACGGCAAAGGCCGCTCCGAAAATAAATGAAGTCATATAATAAGAACCAAAATGTTTTTTAACCGCAATTTTATGATCTCGCATCAGAAAATCGGGATGGATGAAACCCAAAAGAAATAACCCAAACAAAATTATAATTAACCCACCGATTCGCCCTAGCCATATTTCCACCACTTCCGACGCGTGAGAAAATACCGTCTGCAAAAGTATGCCGACTATAGAAAAGACAACTGAAAAACCAATCACAAAAAAAACACTGCTTAGAAAAACTCTCCAATCTCTCTTTGGTACACTTACATTTTCATTTTCCATATTATTTTAACCGGTAAAATACATTATTTATTGAGTAATGCTCGGGTACCCGGACCAACGCTGCCTAATTGTGAAAGTTTATGCGCTTTTTGAAATGCTTTCACCGCTTTTTCAGTTGCTACGCCGAATCCTCCGTCAATTTTACCGGTATAAAAATCAAGGGTTTTTAATTTTTTTTGCAGTTCCGTAACTTCCGTTCCAGTCGAACCTAGTTTTAATGGCTTGGTAAATTTGAAAGCCGTGGTTGTTGCAGGCGTTGGTGTTGTAACCGGCGTTGTTGGTGTAGAAACTACAGTAG
>CAYPAN010000058.1:0-2036 GCA_964408725.1 uncultured Candidatus Saccharibacteria bacterium | reverse complement strand
AACAATGCCGCCGTCCTGCGTGGAAATAATTTGAGAACCAACTAAAGCCACTTCTGTGTTTGCAGGTACTCGGTCGCCTTCTTTTACATACAGAGCATTCAATACTCCCGGTGAAGTAGGCGACAAATTTATGATTGGAGCTTCGAGGTCGGAATTTTCAATAAAAACCGTGCCCTTTTCTATTTGCCAGAATATAAATATTCCCAATAAACCGAAAATAACCACAAAAGAAATTATGCTATGCATCCACGGCTTTTTTAAAATATGTTCTTTTTTTGGCGTATTTCCCGGGATGTTAGCAGCTTGATTTTTTTCTTCGTTCATATTTTTTTTATTGATTATTTTTAATAGAAATTCCGGTGCTGATAAATTCAATAGCCGAGGCATTTGGCATAGCTATTTGTCCGGGTGCTATAGCAACCGATACTATCGTGCCGTCAGAAGGCGCGACAATTATCGTATTTTCATAAGCCGCTTGTGCAATTTGCACCATACCGGCGGCATTATCCATTTGCGCTTGCGCCGCCGCTACATCTTCCGGACGGGCCGCCGTTACCAGTGTAGCTAAGGAAGCGTTAGCTTGGTCAAGAGATGCTTCCGCGTTTGAAACTGCTTGATTTTTTGTCTCTTGTGCGGACTGGTAGGCATTATAATTTGCCAAATAATTTGGCGCAGTATCATTCGGTATATTAATTTTCCAGGCTGTGCCCACATACGAAAGTCCGGCGGGGAATTCTATATAAAGTCCGGTATCTAAAATAGGTTCGGATATTGTTGTGCTCATAATACCTGTGCCATTTACAATTCCGGAAACTGTAAAATATCCACCGCTTCCCGCTTGGTTCGCGATAATATTTATTGTTCCTTCCGTGTTTTTTGTATAAGTGCCGGTTATTGAAGGGGTAGGAAGGTAAGTTTCTACGTCCGATTTTGCCACTAAAGTGGAATTAAGAAAATTGGTGTATGCATTTGCGACCAAAAGAGCTTGCTGTTTGGTTATTCCGTCTAGATTAACCTCCGCAGTATTAACGGCCGCTTTTGCCACATCTATAGCCGTACCCGTCGCGCCATTGATAATTTTTTGGTAATTAGCCTGTGCTGTTTTATATGCCGCCTTGGCCTCTGCGAGTGCTCCTTGCGTGCTTCCTGAATCAAGGGTTGCTAGTACCTGCCCTTGTTTAACTATGTCGCCCGCTTTTACGGAAACGGTTTTGATTCTGCCGCCTGAAAGAAAACCGAGCGTTATATTCTGATTTTGGGAAATACTGCTGTCTTCGCTTGTTGTTTCTTTAATATATGGGCTAGCGGGCTTTTGATTAATTTTGATATAACTGAAAACGCCAATAGCTATGGCGACTATTAAAGAAATTATAATTACTCTTTTTGGATGATGTGGCAACGACACTATATGTTCTTTCATAATTTTTATTCTTTTATTAATATATTAAGTATTTTAATTAATTGTTTTTGTTCGGTATCACGCAATCTTGAAAGCATTTTAGTAAAAATAGTGAATCTGTGTTCGTGAAAAGTTTTGAAAAATTTCCATGCCTTGGGGGTAAGTGTAATTTTTATTGTTCTTCTGTCTTTATTGTTTGCCACCCGGGTTATGAGTTTTTTCTTTTGCATTGTTTCAATGATAGCGGTGGCAGATGGGGGAGTTATCTTTAAATGGTTCGCTATTTCCTTCATTGAAGGATTTCCTCTTTCGGCAATATACGCCAGAGCATCAATCTGCGATATGGGACATTGAAGATTTTCTGCTTCTTGTCGCAATATGTCTGAGAGCTTTCGGCGAAAGGTGGAAAGTGTTTCTTCTAAAGAGGACGTATTGTTTATCGGTTGTTTTTTCATAGTAAATAACTAATTGTTAGTTTAACTAACAATATCATATATCAACAGAAAACGCAAGCCCTCTTTATTGTAAAATAATGCTGGGATATTGGTATCCTAAATAATTTAGGGAACTATATACAATACTACCCTAGATTAAAGGTATTTATAAGCAAGAACCATACCGACAATAAAGAGAATTA
>CAYPAN010000057.1:0-2048 GCA_964408725.1 uncultured Candidatus Saccharibacteria bacterium | reverse complement strand
CCATTCTTGCCGAATTTTTTAATATTTTCTATTTTTACGCTTTCAAAAAGAAAAATTGGCTTGGGATTAGCAAGTCCAAAAGGAGCCATTTTTTCTATCTCGCGCCAATTTTTCATATTCACTACACTCAAATCGGATTTAACGTCGTAAATTATTTCATTTTCTGTTTTATCACGCTTTACTTTACCATAAGAAAGAGAAAGAGCTTCTTCCAAGAAATGAATCTTATCATTATGTACTGTAAACCCGCCGGCAAATTCATGTCCGCCGAAATCGGTAAAAAAATCGCTCGTTTCGGTCATAAGTTCAACCAAAGACACTGAACCGTCGGAACGACAGGACCCTTTTATCAAATCATTTTCATCTTTGCCCCAGACAAAAACCGGTTTTTTATACTCATCGGCGATTTTATTTGCCACAAGCCCCAAGACACCCACGCGCCACAGGGGATTGCCTATCACTATAACCTCCCCCACTTTTCGGGCAGGACTTACTCCGAATTTTTTATTCACTTCCCGCATAATACCGGCAACCATTGTTTTTCTATCGTCATTTATTTTTGATAAATGGTCCGCAAGCTGACCCGCTTTCACTTCGTCCTCCGTGGATAGAAGTTCATAAGCCTTAAAGGGTTCATCCATCCGGGAAGCGGCATTTAATCTGGGCGCTACCATAAAACCGATGTCATCCTCGGTCAGATATTTCTGGTCAATTTTCATTTTAGCCAGAAGTTTCTGCAAACCCGGACGGGGAGATTTCCTTAAAACTTTCATCCCAAAATAAGAAATTGCTCTATTTTCTCCAGTTAAGGGCACAAGGTCGGAAAGCGTGGAAAGGCCAGCCATATCCAAAAGCCACTTCTCCCAGCCTTCATTTATTTTATAAAATTCCGCGTACTTCTTGATAAAACCCTGCACCAATTTGAATACCACCCCGGCTCCGCATAACATTTTTTCCGGATAGTCATACACCTTTGGATTTAAAATAGCATAAGCCTTGGGAAGAGTTTCGTGAGGTAGGTGATGGTCTGTAATAATTACGTCAATACCATCCACTTCCGCCTGAGCAACTTCCGATACTGCGGTAATACCCAAGTCTATGGTTATTAAAAGCTTCACTCCCTTTTCAATGAACCGCTTGATCGCCTCCGAGTTAAGCCCATATCCTTCTGAATTTCTCCCGGGTATGTAAACTTCATAATTTATGTAGCCTATCTTTTTAAATAAATCCTGCAAGATGACAGCTCCGGGAATACCATCACAATCATAATCAGCATAGATAACTATTTTTTCTTTATTTTCTATCGTTTCAAAAAGTTTTACGCAGGCTTTTTCCATATCCTTCATTTTGAAAGGGTCGTTTAAATCTCTTTCATAATCAGGATTCAAAAAGATATCAGCTTCCATTTCATTTTTTATACCCCTCTTTTCCAAGATTGTTCGGAGTAGTTCCGAGTATTGTTGCATAGAGCAAATTTTAACATATTTTGGTATAATCTTTCACATAGCCAGACAATTTTTTTCAGGTCCTCGGTTCTCTGGGTCCCCTACCCCAGCCAGACCATTCAAAAATTTATCTGTCTATGTTCAATATGCAAAACTGTATTTTTTGTAAAATTGTAAAAAGAGAGATTCCTTGCCACAAAGTTTATGAAAATAAGAACTTTTTGGCCTTTCTTGATATACAACCAGTTTCCCATGGACATATTTTAATAATTCCTAAAAAACACATTGTCTGGATGTATGAAGCAGATGACAAAACCATCACTGATATATTCAAACTAACAAAAAAAGTGATGCTGGCTCTTAAAAAAGCTATGAAATGCGATTATGTTCAGGTGTGGGTAAGCGGAGAAGAGATACCACATTTTCATATTCATTTATTACCAAGATATTTTAATGATAATCTACCAAATCCTTCAAGAAAAAAATACCAAGAGGGTGAGCCTGAAAAAATACTTAAAAAAATCATTTCAATGCTTTGATGCCCGGCAATGTGCCATTGGCAAGAAAGTCTAAGGTCGCTCCGCCGCCGGTGGAAACAAAAGT
>CAYPAN010000056.1:0-2148 GCA_964408725.1 uncultured Candidatus Saccharibacteria bacterium | reverse complement strand
CATTTTCTGAGCACTCTGGTTACGAAAAAGTGAGCATTTGTAATTACCGGTTACACATGAGAACGAAATCAAGAATTTTAATAATTTACGACCAGTATTGCCACAATTAGATTTAATGACAAAAGCTCAATTGATTTCGGCTATAAAAAATATTGACCCTTTAATTAAAAAATGAGAATAAACGGAGCATAACATCGTATAAATTTTATTGGGGTGGAAGTGCCTATTTTAATGGCATTACAGCTATTTAATGTCTGTGTAGCTTGATAGTGAATGGCTCCGTAGCTCCCCAACAAAACTTATACGCAACGTTTATGTGGCATATAAAAATCGACATCAAAAACATTGATTATGAAAAAAGGAATTATTATTTATTTTATTTGTTTAGCTAATCTTGCATTTGGACAAGATTTAAAAACTGATTTGAAAGGTAAATGGTTTTGTAATAAAATTATTGATTCTCTTGGACTGGAAACTGAAGGGAAATATGGGGAATCTGGTAAATATTTACAATTTTCATTTGATAAATTAAACCTTATAGTTATACAAGCTCCTTTTGACAAAGGATTAAAAATGAGTTTTGATCTTTCAAAAACGGATAGTATTTTAGATTTATTTCCTAATGCTGTGTATAATGTTCCTGAAAGAAAATATAAAGTAAAATATTTAAAAAATAATTATCTTGCTTTACAGACAACAAACCTAAGTAATCAGAAAATATATTATATATTTACGAAACAGCTAACAAATTTAAGAGACTCGACTACAATTGATTGTGGCGCAATTAATATAGTGCATATTATATTTAATAAAAAGCAGAAATTGACTAATCGAACTTCTGAATATCTAATAAAAAATAGTAAAGAACTAAATATCCCTACTCCTTATTTTGACGATGAATTTGATAATTTTGGTTATTATTTCTCATTTAAATTCTCATTTCCTGAAAATTATGAAGTTGGTAATACAAGTGATGAATTGATAGTTGAATTTGATGTATCCAAAGGAGGGGCAAAAAATGTAACTATAATAAACGTCAGAAATAATTGCTTTTAATAATAAAAAGTATTAAGTTTCGAAAAACTTGATACCTATGCAAAAACTAAAAGTAAAAAATAAAGAAGAGATAAAAAAGCAGATATACCAATATTTTCAGGAGAGTGATGAAGCAAGGTATATCCATCGTTTACATGGGATATTGTTGCTTATCGATAATGAAGAAAACAACTGTGCAAGTATTGGTACTCTTTTTAATAATTCTCCACGTTCTTTGTCAAATTGGGTACACAAAATTAATTCCAAAGGAACGATTGATGTATTAAAGGACCAAACCCGTCCCGGAAGAAGTCCGAGACTTACGGATGAAAATCTTCATCAACTCAAAAAGATTATCCAAAGACATCCAGAGGATGTAGGGATAAGCGCAAACATCTGGGACGGAAAGACACTATCTCATTATATTGAAAAGGAGTTTGGTGTGATCATCAAGGTGCGTCAATGCCAACGGCTTTTTAAGAAGCTTGGGTTTAGTCTCAAACGGGCGAGACCAATGATGGCCAATGGTGATCCTGAAAAAAAGGCAATGTCAAAAAAAACTTCAAGAAAAAATGGATAGCGGGGCATATGAACTATTTTATCAGGACGAATGCCACTTTAAATTGACCCTTACCATTGTTAGAGCATGGTTTTTGAAAGGAATCACGCCACAGATCAAATCGCCCACAGATAGGTTTAAGATTAGCGTCTTTGGTGCAATGGGGCGTAATGGGCAATTCATTGTAGAGGCAGACGATAATTTTGATGCCGATACTTTTCAACGATTCTTACAGGCATTAATAAGCAGGGCCGCTACTGACAAAAAAATCCTTTTGGTATTGGATAATGCCAAGTATCATCATGCAAAGAGGCTAAAGGATTATTTGGATTCAGTAGAGCATAAACTCGAATTGTTCTTTTTACCAGCGTATTCTCCAGATTTAAATGCAATAGAAATGTTTTGGAAGAAAACACGTCGGGCAGTGACTCACAACAGGTATTTTCCAAAGCTACGGGACATAACCGATGCCTTGTTTAATTATTGGGAACAATTTATGGAACCAAATGATGAATTAGCTAATTTATGTGCATTTATTTAAGACGTTTATTCTA
>CAYPAN010000055.1:0-2368 GCA_964408725.1 uncultured Candidatus Saccharibacteria bacterium | reverse complement strand
ATTATTGCCTATGAGCCGGTCTGGGCCATAGGCAAAGGAGCATATCCGGCAACTCCGGAAGAATTCCGGGAAATGAGTATTTTTATCAGGAAAATTTTAAGCGATAAATTCGGGGTTAATGCGGTTGAAAAGGTAAGAATAATTTATGGCGGGTCAGTTGACGAGAAAAATACCGGAGAATTTATTAAAGATGGCAAAGCGGACGGGTTTCTGGTGGGCAGGGCGAGTTTGGACGCGAAAAAGTTTTCTAAAATTATAAAAATATGCGAAGCATTAGGCAAATAAAAAAATATTAACCCCCCTTTCCCCTATAGTTTGGGTATAGTATACAGACGAATTTAATAATAAACTTTTTTAAATGGAATTCCTGATGAAAGGAAAGTTTTTTCGTTGAAAAGTTCTTTTTTGCTTGCGTCTTTTGGTTGTAAAAAATACAAGGAAAGCTCTCCATTTTGTAATCCATAGAAAAGCACAAAACCCTCATCGTTTACTGGCACATCTGATAATATTTGGGCATCTGGATTTGGGCGAATAATATAACCAAAACGCAACCTAAGATCTAAGTAGTCAGTAGTATTAAAAATTCCAAAAGCATTTCTCGATCTAGTAACTACAGTTTTAAAATTACCCTCTTTGCAAATTAATTTTAATCTAAGGAAATCAATAATAGATCCCAGACTTCCATATGACACATGAGAAATGATTATTCTATCTGTAGCTTTAAATGCCAGAGAAACTGAGTCATCTTTAAAAGCCATTATTCCACTTCCTATCATTTTCTTGTTTTGATAAAAAAACAACGCCTTTATATTAAATCCTTTTTTTGTCTGTTCCTGATACCATTCTTCGTCTGCTAAAATATTATGATTATGCTCCTCCATTTTTTCCTTATAGTATGGTAACCATTCTAGAAATTTTTTTTCAGTTAATTCTTCATATTTCCACTCAATATTGTTTTTCTTTAATATTTCATCGCTTTTACGTAAAAAAGATTTCAATTTTTTACCTTTTATGTTATTAAACAAGCCAGTTTCATTAGAAATTGAAAGATAGTATAAAATTCTCTCCGGCCGTTCAATATTTAATTGTTTGAGTGAAATAATTTTTGTCATAAAAATTTAACAACAACATTCTATAGATTATATACTCAATAGTACAGAATAAAAAGAGAAAGGGCCAAAAAAGTTGCATCAGCCCCTTCTCAATTATAATTTAGACAAATCATATGTTATAATTTAGAAATATTAAGAATTATAATAGTGAATTAGAAAATCAGCTTAGATAGAATAAGAGAAGTAAAAAAATTCTTTGCAGAAGCTTTTAAAAAATATGAAATCAATCAGGCAAATAAAAAATTTAAAAGGGAAGAAAGTATTGGTGCGGGTGGATTTTAACGTGCCTATGAAAGGTGGTCATATTCTCGATGATTTTAGAATCAGAAAAGCGTTGCCAACCGTGAAATTTCTCCTTAAAAAAGGAGCAAAGATAATTTTAATAACACATTTGGGAGAAGACGGAAGTGAAAGCCTCGCGCCGATAATAAAGCGCTTTTTTGAGCTTTCAAAATGTTCAAAATCGCAAGTTAGCTTTTTTGACAATATAAGAAAATTTGGGGGCGAGGTTGAAAATTATTTAAGTTTCGCGAAAAAGCTTTCAAAAATGGGCGATATTTACGTGAATGAAGCCTTTTCTGTTTCCCATAGAGAGCATGCTTCTATTGTTGGATTGCCGAAATATCTGCCGAGTTATGCTGGATTGCAGTTAGAAGAAGAAGTAAAAAATTTGTCTAAAGTTTTTAAAAAACCTAAACACCCGTTTCTTTTGATTTTGGGCGGGAAAAAATTTGAAACAAAACTTCCGGTAATAAAACGATTCTTAAAAACTGCTGACGATATTTTTATAGGCGGCGCCTTGGCAAGCCAGGTATTTAAAGAAGAAGGGTATGAAACAGGAACTTCACTTGTTGAGGATAAAAAATACGGTTTAGTTTCACTTGTTAAAAATCATAAAATAATGTTGCCAAGAGATGTTGTAGTTTTGGACGGAGAGAGAAAGAGTATTGTTTCACCAAATAATTTGTCTAAAAAAGAAAATATCATTGATATTGGTCCAGAGGCTGTAAAAGATTTAGAAAATAAAATCAAAAAGGCCAAAATGATTTTGTGGAATGGCCCGCTTGGAAAATCCAGCGGTAATTTTAATCTGGCTACATATAAGATTATCCGCGCGGTTGCCAGAAGAAAAGTGGTTTCAATTATTGGCGGGGGAGATACGATAGATTTGATTTCTAAGTTAAAAATGGAAAAAAGATTTACTTTTGTTTCCACCGGCGGCGGAGCGACCTTAGACTTTCTTGCCAATGGCACAT
>CAYPAN010000054.1:0-2880 GCA_964408725.1 uncultured Candidatus Saccharibacteria bacterium | reverse complement strand
CCCATATGGCGACTGGCCAGTTGATGGACATTAAAACCTTATAAATATAAAAGAGTTTTGTATTTTTGAAAATTTAATTCGTTCCCTAACATAAGGAGAAATATCATGGACTCTAGTAAAGATCAAGCACTTAAAATATGGAAAGAAACAGGCGAGGTTACAAATATTGAAATCTTTGATGAATTACGAAAAATAATTGGAGAAAAAGATTACTCCGATTTTGATAAAGAGTATTGGAGTTTTGCTGATGTAGATCCTGATGGCGTTTGGTTGTTTACTAATATTGACCAAGTCAGTCGATGTAATACACTTTTTTTCACAACTGAAGAAAAAGAAATTTGCTTAAGAAGGTTTTTAGGTGGAGAAAAAACAGCATGGTTTATTACCGGCTGGCCTTGGGAACATTAATCTTGAATACAATGTTATAAAAAAATAAAATAAGAGGTAGGCCGTTTTCTAAAACGACTTACCTCTTTATTATTTACTTTAGTAAACTAAAGTAGCTTTTTTATTTTATAAATAGTTATTTATGTGCGTCGATTTTGGCGGCGAGGATAAAATCGTTTTCGGAAAGTCCGCCGATGGAATGCGTTGAGAGTTCTAATAGAACTTTGTTATAAAAAATATGAATGTCCGGATGATGCCCTTCTTCCTCCGCTATTTCGGCAATACTGTTAACAAAATTTACCGCTCCGATGAAATCTTTGAATTTAAATTCTTTTGAAATTTTTTCAGCTTTTTCATCAAGCGACCAACCGGAAAGCTGGGACAAATATTTTTCCGATTCTTTTTTATCAAAAGGCATAACTCCCCCTTCGCACGGAACACATTTTTTCTTTAATAAATTTGTCATAGGTATATTTTAGCATAGAAAAAAGTATAAAAATCAATTTCCATAATGCAATCTATCTAGCGAAGCTTCGCTAGCGAACTGCTCGTCGTTCAAGAAAATAATAAATGGAATACCATTTTTATTTTCTAAACTCCTGCGCAAGGCATTCTAAAAATTATTTTTATACTTTTATTTAATAGCTTCCCGCAACTGAGCTATCTGATAAATAGCAAAAACAAGTATCAAAGAAGCAACCCATTGAGAAATGGAAAGGACTGTATGGTTCACTATCATATCCAATAAAATGGCGATAAAAGGGAAAGTTAATTCCAAAATAGTGGAAATATGCACTGGAGTTTTCGCAAGTCCTTTGTAATAAATAAGAAGCGCTACCATTCCTGTCGAAACAGCGATAAGTACCAACAAACCAAATTGAGGCAAGGTCGGTATAGACAAAATGCCACCTGCGCGGCCAAACAAAAGCAAAAACGGCAAGGCGATAATAATGGTAAATAAAAATCTATAAAATGTGCTGACCTTGAAATCTATTTTTCCCAGAAGCATTTTTGAAAATGTAGTGGAAGACCCCCAGGCGAATGCGGCACCCAATGCGTAAAGAGCGGCAACTACAGTGCCATCCCCTGTTTTAAAATTAATAAAGCCATTTGGAAAAGTGACGAAAAAAGCGGACAGAAGAGCCAATAATGCCCATTTGATATATCTTTTATCCAATTTTTCTTTCAGGAAAATACTGGCAGTCGAAATAGCAAAAATAGGCTGTAATTTCTGCAAAAGAAATACTACTGAAATGGAAATGAAATGCACCTTGCCCAACGCCGTCGTAAACCAGAGCGTTCCCAAAAGCCCGCTTAATACTGCTATCAAAATCACCAGCCACCATTCACGTTTGGTAAGACTGGTTTTTAAAACATATTTAAAAACAAAAGGAGATAAAATAATCAGGCCGATTAAATGTTCGAAAAAGATTATGGTAATCGGCGGAAGCGTGTACAAATGCTGGCGGATAAGTCCGTCAAAAGCCCAGAGTAGGGCCGCAATGATTATCAAAACAGGACCAGTGTATGATTTTTTTTCTTCTATTTGCATATTTTTATATCTTTTTTAATTTGTTCAATTAATTCTTCTTCTGTTTCAAATTTTCTATATTCTCGCAAAAATTTATTTATTTCCAGAGTTACTTCTTTACCATATGCATCGCCATTATATCCAATCAAGTGTGCTTCGATTTTTTTATCAGAGCCAACCACAATGCCTGCTTTGTATTTTTTATTTTCTAATATCCCTGTTCCAGCATAAACTCCAAAATCAGGCAAGGTATTTATTGTCTCCAAATTTACTGTCGGAAAGCCTAGCTTTTTGCCATACCCGTCGCCTTTAATAACTTTACCGGTAATTTTAATATCCATCAGAATTTAATTTCTCGTCAATCCTGTTCATATCACGAGGGAACATTGCAGCTTCACGGATATTTTTCAATTCCAAAATTTGCATAGTTATACGCTCAGCCCCCAAAGCAAAACCTCCTTCGGGCGGAACTCCGTATTTAAAAGCTTCAAGAAACATTTTTACTTTATTCGGGTCCATTTCCCAATTTTTAACATGCTTCATAAGCTGATCATATTCATTTATTCTCCTGCCTCCGGAGAGCCATTCGACTCCTCTGCACAATAAATCCATACCTTAGTTGTACTCGGGCTCGTCGGGATTCGGGTAAACATAAAAGGGCTTTTTGCGGGTCGGATATCCATAGATGAATACAAAATCAGATCCAGTCTCTTCTTTTATTACTTCACAAATCTGTCTTTCGTCTTCCGGGTTTGTATCTTTGTCGCCACGCACATCACGCCCGAATTTTTCAAAGATTTTTTGCTGGAGTTCCCGGAGGGAAATGGTCGGGGTCTTTTCTATCATGACAGGCAAGGTAGCATTTAAAATTTTCAAATGCTCTTTGTTCCTCTCCCCTACTTGCTTCAACATAAACCTGACTGTCTCTTCAGCCATATCGCGGACATCCCTCCAGGAATCAA
>CAYPAN010000053.1:0-3122 GCA_964408725.1 uncultured Candidatus Saccharibacteria bacterium | reverse complement strand
GAAATAAAATATCAATCACCGCCCCGCCGCCAATATCTAGTCTCATTCCCCTTTTTGCTAAAATATCTGGAATATTATCTTTTTTTATTTCATCTTTTAAATTTTGATATGTTTTAGAATCGGTCAGTGTGCCTGGTTCGAACATTTCACCCACTTCATAAGTTTTCAAAACGTCCAAGAATCCGCTGATATGGTCGGAGTCCGGATTAGTAATCAAAATAGCATCTATTTTTCTGTCAAAGGGAGACATCACGCGGGAAAGCTGGTTTAAAATTTTCTTAGGCGGTCCGCCGTCAAATAATATTTGCGTACCCGTAGGAGATTCAATGAAAAGAGCGTCTCCTTGTCCAACATCCAGCATAGCAAAGGTGAGACTAGGGTGGGATTTTTGCCAATCAAGGTAAAAAATAAAAATATTTGCCGTTAAAAGCAAAAATACAAAAAGAAGTAAACAATATTCTTTGCAGTATTTCTTGTAAATTAAAAACATGTTATAATATTAACACGAATATATCTCCATTATAATTATAAATTAACATTAACTAAATTATGCAAAAATTTGAAGAAATAAAATTTAATATCGGTCCATTGAAAGGTATATCGGCCAAAAACATAGAAGAGCATTTAAAGCTCTATGCGGGGTATGTGAAAAATACTAACCTTATATTCGAAAAAATAGGAGAATATATGGCTGCTGACCCGGAAAAAAACGCTTATGTCATAGGAGAGTTGCAAAGAAGGCTTGGTTTTGAATTCAATGGTATGCGAAATCACGAATACTATTTCAAGTCTTTAGAAGGAGGCGCGAAACAATTGCCTGCCAACTCCCAATTTAAAAAGGCCATAGAAAAATACGTGCCGGATTTCGAAAAATGGCTGCCAATGTTTAAAGGTCTGGCTATGACCCGCGGCATTGGTTGGGCAGTATTGTATTGGGACAAACAAAGCCAAGAAATGATTCCTGCCTGGATAGATGAACAGCATTTGGGCCAATTAAACGGGCTTAATTGGATTTTAGGTATTGATATGTGGGAACACGCTTTCGTTTACGATTACCCGACATCGGAAAAGAAAAAATACGTGGACGCTTTTTTTGAAAATATCAACTGGGAAGTGATAGAAGAAAATTTCAAAAAGGCTCAGTAAAAAAACTCTTAATGCTTCTGCCAAAAAGTCTATAAATAAAATAGATGTAAATCAGCAGTGTAAGAATAAATGGAAAATTCGGTATGGATAATGCCGCAAAAGGGACATTTGAGAAGAAACTTATGACAGAAAGTTCATAATGCAGAAAGATATATGATACAAAACCAAACGGCACGGAGAGCATATACCAAATGATGCCGGCAAAACCGGTTATAAAACCTAAAATCATAGTGAACGGTATAAAAGGCAAGATTAAAATATTCGCAGGCAAGGCCACCAGAGAAAGATTACCCATCTCATAGAGGATAAATGGGAAAACAAAAATATAAGCGGCAGTGGTGATCGAAACAATATCCCGCAATCCAAAACGCGGCGTTACCCATAAAAAATATTTCTCTATTTTCGGCGCGAAAAATATGACGGCCACAGTCGCGATAAAAGAAAGCTGGAAGGAAACGTCAAAATACAGAATAAAAGGATTTATTAAAATCATAGACACGCCCGCCAGTATCAATGCCCGCCCGACATCGTAATTTCTGCCTATGAGTCGAGAAAACAGAGCGAGAGTTGCCATTATGCCCGCCCGGATTGCCGTGGAAGAACCGCCTGTCATTAAAACGAAAAGCAAAATAGATATTATTCCGGCTCCGATTCCTATATTTTTAGGAAAAGGAGAAAGAATCTTCATAATCCACTCGGCGACAATCGTCACGTTGTACCCGGAGAGCGCCACTATGTGTATGGTACCTGTATTCACGAAACTCTGTCTTAAAGATTGGTCGAAAGAAGATTTCTCCCCTAAAATAAGTCCGGCCATAAGCAATGACTCCGGCTCTCTGATTGCCAAATTCATTTTATCCAAAAAAACATCTTTGGCGTAAAATAAGGCGCTTTTTATAAAGTTTCCGTTCCCGCGGGATACAATTGAAATTTTTGGATATGTCATAACATAAAATATCCCGTCTTTACGAAGGTAATTTACATAATCAAATTCTTTTCCTTGGTCCGTCATAAAATTCTCCGGCTTTTTCAAAACACCTTCAAAATTTATTTCATCCCCGTATTTATAATCTTCATCCAAATTGGTTGACATTAAAATTTTTGTTTTGGCGGGATTTAAAACTTCTACGGTTAATTTTTGATTACTTTCTCCGATGCTAGGCTCGTCTATAATTTCTCCTGAAAAAGACACATTTTGGGCGATGTGTGATTCAAAAACATCAGGCATAGAGATATCAGCTTTATTAAACCTAAAAATTCCAAAAGAAAAAGTAAAAATGAAGATAGAAACGATAATACCCCAATTATTTTTGGAAATAAGGGAAAAATATAAAAACACTGAAAAAGAAACCAGGGCAAGCAAAAGTGTATAATAAAACACCACCGCCTGCGGCGGGGTCCCGCCAAAGGCGGGAAAAGAGCGCAAAAGCACTCCAAATATAAAACCGAAACAAGATGCATAAAAAATTCTTTCCTGCATTTAAAAATTAAAATTATGAAAAGTTACTTGTCTCTTTTAAGTTCTATATCATTGCCATCCGCAAAATTCGTGGCTATTTCGTCCGCTCTGTCATTATATTTATCTCCATTGTGCCCTTCCACATAAATCCATTTTATTTTAAACTGTCTTGAAAGTTGTAAAAGTTCTTCCCAAAGTTCTCTATTTAAAACCGGTTTTTTAGCGGCATTTCTCCAATTATTTTTCTGCCAATTAAAAATCCATTCCGTGATTCCTAAAATCACATATTTTGAGTCGGAAAAGATTTCTACCGGTTTATTTATCTTGATTTTAAGTAAGTATTTAAGGGCTTCTATGGGCGCGATAAGCTCCATCTGGTTGTTGGTGGCGTGTTCTCTACGCCCACCAATTTCAACAACTTTCTTCCCAGAGATTAAAATCGCCGCCCAGCCGGCTCTCCCCGGATTCCCCCTGGCCGCCCCGTCGGTGTAAATAATTATTTTATCTTCTTTTTTCA
>CAYPAN010000052.1:0-3328 GCA_964408725.1 uncultured Candidatus Saccharibacteria bacterium | reverse complement strand
GCTTTTATTTTTTTTGCTTCTTCCTCCACCTTTCTTGGCAGTTCGCTGTCAAAGCCCTTTTCTATCGCGATAGCGTACATTTCCGCATTATTATCTCCCGGTTTTCCCAATATTTTTATCACTTTGCCTTCCGGCGCTTTGAGCGGGTCTTTCCAAGATATTATTTCAGCATAAACTT
The DNA here is from genome assembly GCA_964408725.1 of uncultured Candidatus Saccharibacteria bacterium. GTDB lineage: Bacteria > Patescibacteriota > Minisyncoccia > Phycocordibacterales > UBA9973 > UBA9973. The sequence goes on along the minus strand of CAYPAN010000052.1, from coordinate 3,150 downwards.
TCTCTCCGGCTTTTGCGCCATTTAACATTTTCTCCGGTATTAAAATATCCGTGTACATTTTCGTATCATCCGGCTTGAGGAAAAGCAAGTCATTTTCTTTCTCCAATACACCGGAAAAACCGACTTTCGCTCGAGAGATAATTTTAGACACTTCTCCCGTAAGTCGCTCTTTTCCTTTAGGGTGTAGTATTAACTCAACCATATCACCGTGAAGCGCTGTATTTAGATGCCTGAAATCAATTTCAGGATCTTCTTCATATTCTGGGACCTTCACATATCCAGTGCCTTTGGCAGAGATTGATATTACACCCTGTATAGTCTTATGTATTTTTTTAGTTTTTTCTTTCATTATTTTAAATATAACATAAAATATTTTATTTGCCTTTTTTGTAAGTTATGTTAGACTGTCTCTATGTTAAAAATAAGATTACAAAGAATTGGCAGAAAGAACGACCCTTCGTTTCGGGCGGTTTTGACTGATTCTAAAAACAGCACAAAAAGCGGAAAGTTTATGGAAATAGTCGGCACTTATAATCCGAAAGCTGGGGAAACGAATTTCAAAATTGATAGGATACAATATTGGGTCTCAAAAGGCGCGCAACTTTCCGATACGATGCATAATTTTATGGTGCATCAGAAAGCGATAGAAGGCAAGAAAATAAACGTGTTACCGAAAAAGAAGCCGACATTGAAGAGGAAAGAGTTGAAAGCCAAAAAATAACTTGCCCCGCCACGGCGGGGTGAAGTATAATATACAGCAAGCAGTGAAAAATAATTACTAAGGTCGTAACGCTGCTCAAATATTAAAAAGTAAAAATCTGAAACACCATGCAAGACGCTGACAAAGTATTTCTGGAGTATGTAGTGAAGGCATTAGTGGACAATCCGAACGATGTAAAGCTCGACAGGACTGTCGATGAAATGGGTGTGCTCATTTCTCTTACCGTAAATCCTGCTGATATGGGTAAGATTATCGGGAGGATGGGAAACACAGCGAAGGCTATTCGTACCTTGTTGAGAATAATAGGTATGAAGAACAATGCCCGCGTGAATTTAAAGATAAACGAGCCGGAAGGCGGTATGAGGCCCGAAAGACCTGCAAATGGAGGGATGGCAACAAAGACTGTTGACCAAGCAATGGAAGACTTGAAAGGAATCTAGTTTCAAATGAAAGATAATAAAAACCGTGATATAGTGATATCACGGTTTTTATTTTATGCGTTTTCATATTATTACAATTTTTCCGGACATTTTTAGCTCATATTTGAATGAGTCTATTATCGGGCGGGCGATAAAAAACAAGCTTATAAAAATGGAATTTTATAATCCAAGAGATTTTGTTAAGGATAAGAATAAAAATGGCTATCGCCCAGTAGATGATAAACCGTATGGCGGAGGTCCAGGAATGGTAATGCGAGCGGAACCTATAATCAAAGCATTTGAATCGGTTTATAAAAAAATATCAAAATCAAAAAAGAATAAAATTCTTACTGTGAATTTTATTCCGAGTGCAGAAAAATTTACGACTAGCTATGCGAAAACAATTTCAAAAAAATATACAGATATTATTTTAATTTGCGGAAGATACGAAGGCATAGACGCTCGAGTGGACAAGATTTTAAAAACTAAGAAACTTTCAATAGGGGATTATGTTTTAACTGGCGGAGAAATTCCAGCTATGGTTTTGATTGACTGTGTTTCCCGCCAAATTAAAGGAGTTTTGGGTAAATATGAATCCTTAGAAGAAGAACGTGTATCAACGAGTGAAGTTTACACTCGTCCGGAGGTTTTGAAATACAAGAATAAAAATTACAAAGTTCCAAAAATTTTACTTTCCGGAAATCACAAAAAAATTGAGGAATGGAAAAAGAAAAATTAATTTTCTGAATGTATTTGACAAAAAATATAATATAAGTATACTTGTAAATAAGAGATTGATTGAGTTTCGGGTGCATCTCAGATAGCATTAATAGGCTTATATTATAAGCATTAAGTTAATCAGTATCCGAAATAAATAATATTGTGTGAAAATAAAAAGAAGCGTTTAAGACTCCAGCTCTTCTTTTTGTTTTTAATATCTATGTTTGTTTTGGGGATTTTATAAAATATGCAAACAGAAAAACGTCCTAAGAAATATTTTGCGAGGTATAAAGACCCGCTGATACAATTTCCAAACTTGATAGAAGCCCAGACCAAATCTTACAAGTGGCTGGTAGAAGACGGCATCAAGGAAGTCTTCAAAGAATTTTCTCCTATCGCAGACTATTCCGGAAAAAAATTTGAACTTGAATTTAATTCTTTTTCTCTAGGTGAGCCGAATTGTAGCGAAAACGATGCGAAAGTAAACAAACTCTCATATCAGGGGCTTCTTAAAACCCGCGTGAAGCTGACCAATAAAATTTTAGGCACTGTGAAAGAGCAGGAGATTTTTATGTCCGAATTTCCGCTTATGACCGCCCACGGAACTTTCATCATAAACGGAGTGGAACGCATTATCGTGCCGCAGTTAGCTAGGTCTTTCGGAGTATTTTTTACTGAATCCGAAAGCAAAGGCAAAAGATATTTTGGGGCCAAAATTATTCCGGCCCGCGGAGTTTGGATTGAGATAGAATCGGAATCAGACGGAGCAATTTATATAAGAATAGATAAGAAAAGAAAATTTCCCGCCACCGCGCTCCTGCGGGCTATGGGTTATAGCACCAACGAGATGATATTGAAAGCATTTGAACACAATCCCGCCTGTAAGGAAGCTATTGAAGCATGCCTGGCGAAAGATGTCGCCAAGACATTGAATGACGCTTATATTGAAATATATAAACGCTTAAGGGACGGGGATATGGCCACGGCTGAAAACGCCAAGGAATTTATTAATTCTTTGTTTACTCCCGAGAGATACGACCTTTCTCCGGTCGGACGATACAGATTCAACAAGCGTTTTGAAAAAGGGTTAGATGAGGAGGGGCTTGCTCGCCGAACCATTTCCAAAGAAGATTTGATGACGGTAATCACAAATATTATTGTCTTGAACAATACCCCGGGCGCCAAGTCGGACGACATAGACCATCTAGGACAGCGACGCGTAAGATTTGTCGGAGAAATGCTCCAGCAAAAAGTGCGTACCGGTATGATGCAGATTAAAAGAAACATTCA
>CAYPAN010000051.1:0-3631 GCA_964408725.1 uncultured Candidatus Saccharibacteria bacterium | reverse complement strand
TAAAAAAGGTATGTAATATGTTCTAGAGGTTAGAAACCGTACCCTTCCAATAATATTGGAAAAATCGGCTCAAGTTGTTCTTTGAATTTTAATCATAGAGGAGTCAGTCATGACGAATCAAACAGTAGTACCAGCTAGCCCTGGTCAGTTGTCTGCAGTAGGTTTCAAAATAGCCGGAACCATCAATCGCGTTATTGCTGATAGTGGTCTGAGTTTTGAACAGGCAGATCATCTTATATTAAGTGAAGAAAAAGAACTTGAAAAAATGACAGAAAGATTCTGTGCCGAAATTCTAGGCGTAGAAGCTGATCCTTGGATTGTAGAAAAAAGAAGAATTGAAAAATTCTACGAAATATTACTTGGTCGAAGGATCAACTGGAAAGAGTTTTCTTTACCACCGAAAAACGATAAAATGCGTCGCCTTGAAGTAATTTTTTGGGACGTAAGTGAAGATGAGATTTTTACTGCTTATGCTAGGAAATTTGGCAAAGATTCTGTTTGGAAACATTATAGTAACGGAATAGCCAAATCTATTTGCAAACAGCAAAAACGTTCTGAGGGCAATTATGCATTCTCACATGTAGGGGGAAGCAATCCTGATATGCTTGATAAAAGTTATAATGATGGCATAAATGCTGGAATAAAGTTTATGGTTCCCAAGGAAGGAATTATCGCTGCTCTTCGGTATCGTATTGAAACTAGTAAAATGTATGATGTTAATGGTCTTACTCGTTTTGCAGCTCTTACTGACAATGGCTGTGCCATGTGCATGTGTATGTACCGTAGTACTGAAGGTAAATTTTGTGTCAGTATAGACGGTCCTGGTTTTCGTGGTTCTGGTCGTGGTCTCCGTCAGGTAAATTTAGCGTAAAGGAGATTTCTATATGAATAAAGCAAAACATATATCGTCTGTACTGTTGTGCATATTATTTACGGCTTTGTTCGTGGGATTGTTAATTCTTTCTAAGGTACCCCACTTAGATTAGCCGATAAAATCCACTGGCGGCTTTCTGAAAAGAAAGTCGCCATTTTATTTATTTCTTAAAAGTTATTTTTTCTTCTTTACCGATGATTACGTTGCTTGGCTGGAAAAAGCTGTTTAATTTTACAGTATCTTTGGCTACGGACATACTGCCGTCTCTGCCTAATTTAATCTGAAGAAGCATACCCTGCATTGTATTTTGCGAAAAACCCTGGTCAAAAATAAAGTTGCCAAGCGAGTAAGCGATGTAGCCATTTTTATAAACTTCCGTATCTTCCACCACATGCGGATGCGTGCCGATTACGATTTTTGCGCCATCATCGATGGCTTCATGCGCAAGATATTCTTGTCTTGCGTTGTGTTTTGTCTGGTATTCCACTCCGAAGTGAAAAGATACCACGAGATAGTCCACTTGTTTCGAGGCATTTTGCACTATTTGGTCAAAACGAGGATTGCTTGCCAAGAGAACCCCGGCTTGGTTTTCCGTCGCTTGCATCCAATTCGGTCCCACATCTGTAAATCCTAAGTATCCTATTTTTATGCCGTATTTCTCAATAATCGTTGGTTGTTCGGCTTCTGCCGTATTTGCTCCTCCTCCAGTATAAAGTATTTCATTTTCTTTCAAACTGGACAATGTATCGGCATACGCATCCCGTCCCCAATCTCCGACGTGATTGTTGGCCACAGAGAGTATGGATAAACCTGCGCCTTTAAGCGCCGGTATGGAAGATGGGTCCATCCTAAATGAATATAAGTTTTGCATATCTTTACCCACGTCAGATGCCGGACCTTCAAGATTGGCAAAAGCAATATCTGCCTTTTTTAGAATTCCCAATTTGTTGAAAAGCGCGGAATAATCCCCGTTGAAATTTTTATTCACAGAATTTTTGACTCCGCGGTCAAGCATTATGTCTCCGCCAAAAATAAGAGTGGCGAAATCCTGGTCGTATATTGGAGGCATATCGGTTCTTTCTTTGACCCAAGCCGTGTTGGCATCGGCAACGCCCCCGTAATATATATTTTTATTTAAATACTGCAAAATATTCTCCACATCTTTGTAGCGGTCATTGCTTTGTAGCAAAGTAATGGCTATATGGCGTGTCCCTGTTTCCGACAGGGGAATTGAAAAAGTAGAAACTACCGTTTGCATCGCTGGGTCTGTGTATCCGCTTTTGCCGCCTAAGTAGCCACTGTCATGCAAAAATTGGTTATTGCTGAACCAATTGTGAATCTTATTTGAATAACTCTGCTCCGTTGTGATTTTAAACAAGTCGGGGTGTTTTTGATTTATGTATCCCGCCAGCTTAAACATATCGGAAACCGTTGATTCATTACTTGCGGAAAGTCCGCTAGGGTCTTCATATGATGTTTTGGACATTTCCAGTTTTAAAGCTTCCTGATTCATTCTTTTTATAAATATATCCCGATTGAAGTATTCAGCTATGACCTCCGCGGCGTCATTGCTTGATTCCAAAAGCAGGGGATAAAGTAAATCCTGAACTTTTATTTTTTCTCCGAGTTTAAAATTGCCATTTTGACCATAAGTAGCCAGCGCTTTTTTGGAAACCTTGGCTATATCATTAGGACCCATCAATTCGCTGGCCACAGTCGCCGTCATTAGCTTGGAAACCGAAGCGATTGGGAATTGGTCATCCTGATTCTTTTCCAGGATTATTTCTCCCGTGTCCAAATCGCCGACTAAATAGGCTTTTGCATCGACTTTAGGTTTTATATACTGATTTTTTATAAAATAAGAGAGCTCTGCTGCTGTATTCGCTGACGCCAAGGATTCTACTGTGGCCGCCGTGTTTTCTTCTGGTCTTATCGTTTTTTCATACTGGACATTTTTAAAAATAATAGAAGCAAAAAATATACCGATTATGCAAGCGGATATTATCCAAAATACGAGTTTTATTTTTTGCCGGAAAGTGTATTTCATACCAACAAATAATCTATTGTTTTTCTTTCCAAATCAACGCTTTTCACTTTTATTTTCACGGTGTCTCCCAAGCGATATCTCTTTTTCTTTTTTTGTCCCACCAGTTCTAATTTCTTCTCGTTAAAAATATAAAAATCGTCGGATATGTCCCGCACCCGCACAAGCCCTTCGCATTTTGTTTCTATTTCTTCCACATAAATGCCCCATTCCGTCACGCCACTTATAATTCCCTTAAACACCTTCGCGATACGGGAAGACATATATTCGACTTGCTTGTATTTAATGGATGCGCGTTCCGCGTCCGAGGCGTATTTTTCGCGTTCCGATGAATGTCTTGAGATTTCTTCATATATGCTTAATTTTTCTTTGCCGACTTTTAATCCTTTCAAATAATCGGCTAAAAGCCTGTGTGCCACTATATCGGGATATCGCCTTATGGGAGAAGTAAAATGAGCATAATATTCAAACGCCAGACCGTAGTGTCCTATATTTTTCGTGGAGTAAATGGCCTTTGCCATAGAACGCACTACTGCGCGCTGTACTGTATCTTTGACTGTGTCTTTATCCGATAAATTTTTTAATAAGTTGTTTATCTCATATGTCGGTATGATTCCGTTTATCAAAGACACTTTGTGTCCCAAACTTCTAAGGAAAAATGCCAAGTCGGTCATTTTCTCTTTAGTCGGGTTATCATGTATCCGGTAAACAAA
>CAYPAN010000050.1:0-3636 GCA_964408725.1 uncultured Candidatus Saccharibacteria bacterium | reverse complement strand
GCCCTTCTTTTCACGACTTCTTTTCTGTGTGAAATAAAAAGAGAAAGAATAGACTTTAGTGAAAGGGTCTGCGGCACGCCGTCCACAAGAGCCACAATGTTGAAATTAAAATTCGATTCAAGCTGGGTGTTTTTATAAATATAATTCAAAACTTTTTCGGGCACGGTGGCACTCTTCAAATCAATAACAATCCTGATATCTTTGGTTGACTCGTCCCGAAGCCCTTTGACACCGTCGAGTTTTTTCTCCTGCACCAACTCGGCGATTGCCATTATCAAATCGGACTTATTTACTCTATAAGGAATTGAGGTGATAATAATCTGAGAATTGCCGCTTTTTTGTTCCACTATTTCTGCTTCTCCCCGGCAAACAACCCCGCCTCGTCCGGTACTATATGCGTGCAGCATATCTTTGTAGTTATAAGCTATGCCGCCGGTCGGAAAGTCCGGTCCTTTTATGAACTGCATTAAGTTTTCGGTTGTCGCATCTTCGTTTTCGATTAAAAACATTGTGGCATCCAGGACTTCAGCCAAGTTGTGAGGAGGTATGTTGGTAGCCATACCGACAGCTATACCCAATGTGCCGTTTAAAAGAAGCGCGGGCACCGCGGACGGAAAGACTATCGGCTCTTTGCGGGTCTGGTCATAATTTGGACGAAACGGAACCGTGTCTTTTTCCAAATCGCGTAGAAGCTCGTTTGAAATTTTGGACATTTTCGCTTCCGTATAACGCATAGCTGCGGCATTGTCTCCGTCAATCGAACCAAAGTTTCCCTGGCCTAAAATCAACGGATAGCGGAAAGAAAATTCCTGCGCCATTCCAACCATAGAATCATAAACAGCCACATCCCCGTGCGGATGATATTTCCCGAGCACATCTCCCACTACCGCAGAAGACTTCCTAAAACGAGAGGTGGAAGTAAGGCCCATTTCATACATGGCAAATAATATTCTGCGATGTACGGGCTTCAATCCGTCTCTGACATCCGGCAAGGCACGGGCGGTAATGACAGACATAGCGTATGCCAAATAAGAATCTTTCATTTCCGTCACCACATCAACCGGAATTATTCCGTCTGTGCGCGTTTCTATTTTTTCATCAGATTTTTTTGCCATAAATTACTGGGTATAAGAATTAGTGTCTCCGGTGGCTGTACTTCCGCCGACCAGATTGTCTTTTAATGTGGAAAAGGGTTGCAAGTCTTGTTTCATTTTTGCCTGAGTGTCAGGATTCGAAAAACTTTTACTTAAACTGGAAACCCAAAGTATAATCATAACAACAGCCGCCACGAATATAAGAATATGCAGAATATGTCTTCTGACTTCTTCGGGCTGTTTTCTTAAATGAAGAATTAGTTTTTTCATAAATTATTTTAACTTGCTGATAATACTACCACTTCCCCTTCTTTACCTTCCAAATCTTTCAGCTTAATGGTCAACTTATCTACCGTTTCAGCTTTTTCTTCTCCGATTTCTTTCAAGAATACTTTCAGGGAACCGTCATCGTAGCTCATCGGTATAATCAATTTCGGTTCAAGCGATAATGCCAACTTCGCGGCCATCTTCCCGTCAAGTAAACTTATTTCTTTGGATACACTCTTACCGCCAATCGGAATAAAAAGAATATCGGGGCTATCAATGACTTCGTGAGCTTCTTTCGAAATTTCGGGGTCCGCCAACGCGCCCAAAAAAGAGACATTTATGTTGTCTAAAGAAAATGAATAAATTGTATTGATATAATTCTTGCCGGAAATCAGAGCGCCGGAAGCCACACCTTTTATAAAAACTTCTTTTATTTCGTAATCTCCCGGACCCTTAATGACAAAAGGCATACGTTCACCGTGTGAAAGCTGTTCCACTCCACTGTAAAGAGGATGATTAGTGGTGACAAAAGCTATGTCCGCGCCGAAATGCGCCGAAATGCTGGATTTAGCAGTTTTACTTACAGGATTAAAAGCGAGGACCATATCCCCTTGCGTAATCTTGAAAAATTGTTCCCCGAAATACGTGATTATCATTACTATTATTATACCAAAAAACAAAACAAAAATCATCTTTTTTAGAGTTAAAAATACTTGCTTTTTTCTGCGATTGTAGTAATATTGTTTTAATATATTAAAAGCAGGATTTAGGGTAACCCTAACGAGGCACGAGCCAAGTTAGAACCTAAGCCTTATATCCGCTTATGGCGGATTTTTTAATTTAAGATTATGAAAAAAGAAGAAATTATAAAAGAGGAAGAAGAGAATTTGGTTCTAAAATCCATTGTGGACCGAAGCAAAGACAAGCCGGAAGTTGATTCTCTTGTTGAGGGTCCGGTAATTTTAGTTGAAAAATCATCGGTTTTCGTGGACTTATCGCCTTTCGGAACAGGCATAATTTACGGCCGCGAGTTTATTAACGCCAAAGACATTATTAAAAAGATAAGTCTGGGCGATATTATCAAAGCAAAAGTCGTCGAAGTTGAAAACGAAAACGGATACACGGAACTTTCCCTTAAAGAAGCCAAACAGGCGCTTACATGGAGCGAAGCTGAAAAAGCCATAAAGGCAAAAACTGTTATGGAGCTTGAAATAAAAGATGCGAATAAAGGCGGATTGATTTTGGAATGGCAAGGCATACAAGGATTCTTGCCTGCTTCTCAGCTTAAAGCCGACCATTATCCCAGAGTGCTTGATTCTGACAAAGACAAGATACTGAAAGAATTAAAGAAACTTGTCGGCGAAAAAATATCGGTAATGATCATTTCTACCCTACCTAAAGAAGGCAAGTTAATTTTCTCCGAAAAAGATAACAATCCGGAAGAGAAAAAAGAAATTTTGAGCAAATACAATGTCGGTGATGAATTGGAATGCACGGTTGCGGGTATTGTCGATTTCGGAGTATTCCTGAAGCTTGAAGAAGGACTGGAGGGACTGGTGCATATTTCCGAACTTGACTGGGGCCTGGTGGAAGACCCACGGTCTATGTTTAAAGTGGGAGATAAGGTCAAAGCGAAAGTGATAGAGATTAAAGAAGGCAAAATTTCACTTTCAATAAAAGCCCTGAAGGAAAATCCTTGGACGGAATTTGAAGGAAAACTGAAAAAAGGCGACATTATCAAAGGTGTCGTTATCAAATACAATAAACACGGCGCACTTGTTTCCATCAAAGAAGGCGTGGCCGGACTGGTGCACAATTCGACTTTCGGCAGTGAGATAAAACTGCGTGAAAAATTGGAACTCGGCAAGAATTACAATTTCCAAATTACATTGTTTGAGCCGAAGGAACATAAGATGACGCTGGTGTATCTGGAGTAGCATCTGCTTTTCCAATATCATTCATTATAGAGATAACTTGTTCCGCGTAATGAGGAACTATAGAAGGCGGATTATAGGCGCGCAAGATTTGTTTTGTGGTTTTATTGTCGTAATGCTTTTCGGTATTCGGATTATTACCTCCCAAATTCAGAGCCACAGTTTCAATTGCTTTTTCAATAGATTCAAAACCAATCTTGCAGGAACCCCAACCGAAAGGGTTGTTTTCAACCTTAATACAGTCGGATTTTCCTCCGGAAGACTCACGCACGGCTATCGCAGGCATTAGGCGCCAATCAATACCATTCTTTTCGGCCTCAATCACCATCTTCATACCTGTG
>CAYPAN010000049.1:0-3735 GCA_964408725.1 uncultured Candidatus Saccharibacteria bacterium | reverse complement strand
TTTTTCTTACTTCCTGTAAGTAGGGCTAGACAATAGTCATAGCCAGAAAATACCAATTAAATTGGGACCTTTTGGCTATGACCACTACTTTTGCAAGTAGCTTATCAAAGAGCATTTTACGGATTGTATTATACTATACAATATAGGCACTTGTCAAATTAAATTACTTGGGCTTATTTAGCATCAATTTCAACTTTCTTACCAATGAGTATGACTTTATTCTTGAAACTTAAAGAGTTGCTTGTTCCTATGGCAGAAAAATCAAAGCCACGGTTATCTAACTCTTTATGAAGAGCTGAAAGATAAATACCAATTAAGGACCACTGAAAATAGAGCTAAGGTTTGGATTGACCTTACAGAAAAAACTTTTAAGTTTGCTTGTTATGCTCGATATAAATTTGAAACTGGAGATATTCAAGCAAAAAGAGAATTACTATCTGCGCTCGGTCAGAACTACACACTGAAAGACCAAAAAATCCTTATTCTACCGAACGAATGGCTAAAACCAATCATATTAAAGAAAAATTTGATAAATAAAAAAATAAATTGGTTAGAACTGGAAAATAATCATAGCCCACAACGACAAAAGGAGGCTTTCGCCTCCATTCGTCCCATCTTGCGCGGCTGATGGGTGTTGATCCCACTACCTCTCCCGTGACAGGGGAGCGTTCTACCGTTGAACTACAGCCGCATTTATTTAATTATGCAGATTAAATTCATAATCCGCAATGTGTCGGCGGCAGGGAGTGCGCCTGCGACCCCGGGCTTATTAGTCCCGTGCTCTACTAACTGAGCTACGCCGACATATATATCACATTTATTCCGACAATTAGACATTATGCCATGTCACCTGGCCGGACTTGTTGCGGGGTCTGGAATCGAACCAGAGTCTTAAGGTTATGAGCCTTACGAGATACCTCTTCTCTACCCCGCTATATTATTACAAACTAAAATACCCTTAAGGGCACTACTTATTCTACCCTAAATTACTGAAAAAGCAAATTATATATACCCGAATTCCTGAAAAATCTGCTCATACAGGGCAACCACTCTTTTTGCTTCGTGCAGCGAAAATTCAAAGGATGAACCTTCGTGAGCTATTTTGTTTCTTATATTGTGCGCCTCCCAAGCAGCGGTGAGACTATGAAAACTATCCCTATCCGCTTCTTTTAATTTGTCTCCCAATGTATCCCCTTTGAATTTAAGCTGAGTGAGTAAATCAAAAAGCATAGAGTCGGCCTCAAGCACGGCAAGTTTCCAGTCATTTTCATTCGTGGAAAAAAGGTAGTCCAAAACTTTTTTCCATTGTTCATTCTTAAATACTCCCTTTTCCTGTGATTCTTCTTCGTGTAAAGCCTGATTGTGCGCATATTCGGCAACTTCATATTTTAAGTGTATATGCTCTTTCTCTCTTATTTCAAACATCCTGATTGTGCAATAAATAATCAAGGCAATAAAAAATATGGCTAGGAAAGAAAGAATAACATAAAACACTTCAAGTGTTTTTGCCGTAAAAATATAGTTTAGAAATGAAACCAGCTGATTGAATAAATATTCCGGGTTGAGAAACTTGGAACCAAGAAAGGAATTTTCTATGAGTGGATTAGTGGATGTATACATACTATATTATTGTATCATAAAAAGCCGCTATTTTTTAAGCGCCTCAAATTTTTTTCCGACTTCAAAAAGCATATCTTCTCCTCCGTGGGGAGCCATAAATTGGATTCCCAAGGGCAGTTTTTTGCCGTCTATTTCGATGTCGCCCGACGGCACGGAAATAGCCGGCACGCCGACTATATTGGCTGTAATTGTAAAAATATCCGCAAGGTATATAGATAACGGGTCGCTTTTTTCACCTACTTTCCAAGCCGGCATCGGAGCAGTCGGAGTTAGGATAAGGTCAAAAATTTTAAAAGCATCCTCAAATTCTTTTTTCAAAAGGTTCCGCACATTTTGAGCCTTGCCATAATAAGCGTCATAATAACCGGCAGAAAGCACATAAGTTCCAAGGAGAATTCTGCGTCTGACCTCCGGCCCGAAACCCCGGCCCCGGGTTAATAAATAATCTTCCTGAAAATTTTTACCGTCCTTGTGTAAACCGTATCTTACCCCGTCAAAACGGGCAAGATTGGTAGAAGCTTCAGCGGGCATCAATATATAATAGGTTGCCAAAGCCAAGTCCATATTAGGTAGTGACACGTCTTTCACTTCACAGCCGATATTTTTAAGTTTTTCCACCGCTTCCATAAAATTTTTCTTAACCCCTGCGTCAATGCCCTCTTGATTGACCAAACTCCAAGGCACACCAATTTTAAATTTTTCTTTTTTTGAATCTTTTTTATCGATTACATTTTTAAGACTTGTACTATCCAATGGGTCATTTCCAACTATCGCACTAAAAATTATTTCCGCGTCTTCTACTGTGTTTGCGATTGAACCTATGCAGTCAAGCGACGAACCCATAGCCATAAGACCATAGCGGGAAACTTTTCCGTATGTCGGTTTGAATCCCACAATACCGCAAAAAGCCGCCGGCTCGCGCACAGAACCGCCTGTATCTGAACCAAGCGCCCCTAAAGCCATATGTGCGGCCACGGCCACAACAGACCCACCTGAAGAACCGCCAGAAACTCTGGACGTATCGTGCGGATTTCTAGTTACGCCATATGCAGAATTCTCGGTTGAACCACCCATAGCAAACTCATCAAGATTTGTCCGACCCACAAAAACTACCCCTTGTTCTTTTAGTTTTACTATAACGGTAGCATCATAGGAAGCAAAATAATTTTCTAAAATTTTAGATGCTGAACTTACTTTCCTTCCTTCTATTAAAATGTTGTCTTTAATGGCAAGAGGGATTCCCGTTAAAATCGTGGCACTGCCATTAGTAAACTTTTTTTGCGCTTCATCCGCCTGCAATAGAACATCATCAAATATTTCAAGATAGGCATTCAACTCGCCATTTTTTTCTCTAATAGCTTTCAAATATTCTCCCGCCAATTCTCTGCACGTGAATTCTCCTTTTTTTAAACTTTCGTGAGCTTTTTTTATTGTCAGACTTTTTAGGTCAATCATAAAATCTTTTTTACTTTTACAAAACCATCCTTTGAATCCGGAAATTGGTTTTTGATAAGTTCGGGAGAAAATTCGCGCGATTTCAATTCATCTTCACGCCAAATGTTCTTATTTTTATATTCAACTTCTAAATCTTTTATATCTACTCTTTCCACTTGTTTAATGTATTCGAGAATATTATCAAAGTCTTTCAATAATCCTTCTTTTTCCTTTTCAGATAACTCAATTTTTGCCAATTCGGCTAGGTTTTCTATATCTTTAATATTCATATATTAACAGTATACCTTAACATTACTCACCAATCAAAGCCTTAATTCTATCCTCCACTTTCGGATGCGTGCTGAAAAGATTGGAAACTTTTTGGCTAAAATTCCCTTTACTGCCAAATGGATTAACGATAAAAAGATGCGCTGTGGCAGTGTTCGCGTGCGCCATAGGAAATGAATATTTCGAGATTTTCTGCAGGGCGCTCGCAAGCCCTTCCGGATAACGGGTAAGCAATGCTCCAGAGGCGTCAGCTAGAAATTCTCTTTTGCGGGAGATAGCCAGCTGTATGAGCGTGGCGGATATTGGAGCCAGAATGGACAAAATTATTCCAATGAGCATCATTATTCCCCCGGCATTATTGTCATTATTCTTGCTTCGGCCAAGGCCAAAAAA
>CAYPAN010000048.1:0-3776 GCA_964408725.1 uncultured Candidatus Saccharibacteria bacterium | reverse complement strand
AAAAATTTAATAAAAAATTATTATCATTTTTCTTTCTCATCTTATTCCTCTTTTTGACTCACACCGCTTTTGCCGCCAGCCTAAACCTGTCTCCATCCTCCGGTTCTTATAATGTCGGCGATTCCATAAAGGTTCGTATTATTTTGTCGAGCTCTGACCAATCCGCCAATGCGGTCTCCGGCACCATTTCTTTTTCCAAAGATTTACTGACATTGAATTCCATTTCTAAAACTGGTTCCATTATCAGTCTTTGGCCCACAGACCCTTCTTATTCAAACTCAAGCGGCACTGCCAATATAGAAGGTATCATATTGAGCGGTTATCAAGGGGCTAGCGGCACGGTTGCCACCTTATCTTTCAAAGTAAAAGTTGCCGGTAATGCGAGTATAAAATTTACGTCTTCCTCAGTATTGGCTAACGATGGACAGGGGACGAATATTCTTTCCGGCACGGGGCAAGCATCTTTTAACTTGTCTCCTTTAAAAACAGAAACACCAATAACAGCACCAGCGTCTAAGACCACACCTGTTCCTATTCCTCCTGCCCCTGAAGTAACTGCTCCGACTGTTGTAAAAGTATCAACCCCCGTATTTACAGATTATTCCAAAGATATTCAAGAAGGTGAGTTTTTAGTGGTTAAAGGCACAGCCGACCCTCTCACGGATATACTTATAACATCCGATAAAGTTGCCGTTTCCACCGAACAGGTTGTACGCCAGTCAGCAACCGTAAAATCGGATGAGAATGGTATGTTTACCTATGTTTTGGATAAAGCCGAAAGCGGCATTTATATGATTACCGCCCAAGCGCAAAATCAAGACGGGGTGGAGAGTGAAACAGCACTGCCTGTTAAAATATCAGTCTCTTCTCCTTCCTTACCAACTAATTCTATTTCCACCAATATTATGAATACTTTTTCAATTCTTATTCCGATTATGGCGCTTATTATATTATTGATTCTGCTTATGATTTGGGGCTGGCATCATATCTTGCGTTATAGGGAATATACGCGTAAAAGATTAATGGAGGCGCGAACTATTGTCTCAAAGAGTTTTAACATACTGGATGAGGATGTGGCGGAGGAGGTAAAAATATTCAAAAAGTTTAAAGCGTTGGAGCCCCTTACTAAAGATGAGCGCCTATTCATAAATCAATTTAAAAAAGACATAGAAGCGGCAGAGAAAACTATTTTGAACGAAATTAAAGAATAAATTTTGCGGAGAGAGCGAGATTCGAACTCGCGGTCCTTTTAAGGGGACGACAGTTTAGTAAACTGTTGGTTTAAACCGCTCACCCATCTCTCCGTATATTAAATTTTATGCAAAAAGTATAACAGAAAAATGGAAAAAAGCTAAGAATATGCTAGAGTAATTAAGTTAATTGAGTATATAACGGAGCCGTGTCAGAGCGGTCTAACGTACCTCTTTGCTAAAGAGGCAGGGGCTTCAAAACTCCTCGGCGGTTCGAATCCGCCCGGCTCCGCTTTTATAAATATTATTTCACCTCCCTAAATTCAATAGTTGCGACTCCATTTTTGAAATCAACCGACTGCCATTCTATGCCGGGAGTTGAAACCCCGACGCTTTGGAAATTCTGCGAATTTTGGCCGACAAGTTTCCCGATAAAAAAATTTATCAAAAAACTCGGAATCGGCAGAAACCCGTAATGCATACTTAATATCTTTGGATAGAGTTTATTATTTTGAACATTAATCTGAGCTCTGACGAACAGCGTCGCGGTGATTGGTTTTTGCACAACTGCCGTCACTTCCGCATAACCGTCGAATATTTTCACCGAAGCATTTTTTACAAGTCCTTTTAACGGTCCATCAATCATTTCTTGGGAAAATTGATTAAGGTCATTTTCATACAGAACCATTTTAGTTATTCCGTCAGTATTTATTGTTTCTTGCATGGTTCCTGTTGCCGCTGACGAAAGATTAAATCCTAGAGCACAGAATATAACTATAAACATAGCCACAAAAACAGCTTTATTTTTCATATCATATATTATATACCTTTTTAAGGAGATTGGGCTCTTGCTGGTTTATTCCGAAATAAGTTTCTTAAATTCTTCAACCATTGGCACTTGTTCGGGTTCAAGTTCGTATTGTAAGGCGGTATAGTACGCAGTCCAATCGGCTAAAATAAGGGAGGAGAAAATTTTATACCAAGTGTCTTTTCCGCCAAGTTCTATTATTTCAACCTGAAAATTTCTATCTTTTAGTAATTTTTGGAGCACTTCCATTCTTTTGAAAATTTTTGGATTATCTTTACTGTCTTTTAAAATAATAAAATAAAATTTACTGCTCAGTGCTTTGGTGGAATCTTTGATGTCAAAACCGGTCATTTCATTGTGATTTAATTCCGGAAAAACATTATAAAAAGCGGGGATTTTGCCGGTCTCATTTAGTTTTATTTTCCAATTATATATTATGGATGAGTTATTATTTGAGGAGTAAATAATGGGAATGCAATTTTTCATTTTTTCGGCCAATGTCTTACCGTCTTTCTCATAGTCGCTTGGGTTTAAAGTTGCCGCCAATCCACCGATTTTTTTCAATTCGTCTTCTTCTCCCATAATTTTTAAGAATGCTTTAATGGACAAGCCTAAGGCCAAACGAGGCTGGACATTATAAGTGTTTGGCAATTCTATGTATGGAACATTGTTTTCTTTAGCCAATGACAACAATTCGCCGCCGGTTGAAATCACAGCCATATTTAAATTCTGTTCTTTTGCTTCTTTAAAAGCGTCAATCACTTCTTCCGTATTGCCGGAGTACGAACTCAATATAATGAGTTTATTCTTTAATTCTTCTTCCAGAAATTCCGGCAAGCCGTAGTCGCGGTGGATTATAATATCGATTTTTGTTTTCCATGTTTTTAGAAGTAGAGGAGCCAGAGCCGAACCGCCCATACCGACGACAATGAAGCTTGATTTTTTCACTAGATTTTCCTGATTTATAATTTCAGGCTCATAAAGAAACTGCTTGTTAATATTTTTTATTGCTTCGTACATTTGTTCATTTTAACACGAATAATTGAAAAGAGTGTAGGCAACACGGAAATAAAAATAACCAATAATAAAATTGGAATTATATACGTATCAATATTAGGAATTTTTTCTCCCAAGAAATACCCGAGCAGAGTTATTGCCATTCCCCAGATTGTCCCGCCTATAACATTGTATGTGACAAAAATTTTATAATTCATTTTGCCAACGCCGGCTAAAATAGGAATAAATGTGCGGATGACCGGTAAAAAACGCGCCAGAAGGACTGTCTTCTTGCCGTGTTTTTTGTAAAAATTTTCAGCATCGTTTACATACCTTTTTTTGAAATAGAATGACTTATCGTGGTTGAAAATTTTTGACCCAAATTTTCTGCCGAATAAATATCCGATTTGGTCGCCCAACACGGCCCCTAAAACAACAAGCGGGATTAATATGGCAATATTCAAATAACCTTGGGACGCCAACAATCCGGCGGAAAAAAGCAGGGTGTCTCCCGGCAAGAAAAATCCAAAAAATAATCCGGACTCGGCGAATATGATAAAAAAAATACCCAAATAGCCGACAGTCGTAATCAATGTCGGCAAATCAAGATTAAAAATAGACATAATTTTTATTGAAGCGCGGCGTCAATCTTTGGCTTTACCGAGGAGAGCGGCTCTGCGCCGTCTATAGTGCTGACAATTTTACCATTTTTTAAGATAAATCCTTTCGGTGTTCCGGTTACTCCGGCATTGTCTCCTTCTGTTTTGGAATCAGCCACTGCC
>CAYPAN010000047.1:0-3821 GCA_964408725.1 uncultured Candidatus Saccharibacteria bacterium | reverse complement strand
GTTTGTTTTGGCTCATTGTCTACTTTGGGTTGAATTTCAACATTAATAGTTTGAATTAAGGACAAAACCTGTTCTTTGAAAGCTTCTTCCATTTCCTTAAACATCATTAATCCGTCTTTTTTGTATTCCACAATTGGCTCCCGCTGGCCATAAGCTCGTAAATTAACCGAACCGCGCAAATAATCCATCGCTTCCAGATGTTCCATCCAGAGGGTATCGGTGGTATAAAGGGCAATTCTTCTGACCGTTTCAAAAAACCCTTCATCACCCAATTTTTCTCTCTTTTCTTTAATTATTTTTTCTATTTTTTCTCTCTCAACCCTCCCCTCCAAAATCTGATTTAGTAAAGTTTCAATTTCTTCTTTATTGAATAGCATCATCTTCTGTCTTCTTTCGTAAATGATTTTACGCTGATGATTCATCACATCGTCGTACTCAAGAGTATTTTTTCTGGCATCAAAATGAAAACCTTCTATTTTGGCCTGGGCATTTTCAAGAGTTCTACTAACGAAAGAATTATCAATTGCCTGGTCTTCAGGCAGGCCTAAACGTCCCATCATATTTTTAATTTTATCCATTCTTTCTTCGCCGAAAACCCGCATTAAATCGTCTTCAAGGGAAACATAAAATTGCGTCGCGCCCGGGTCTCCTTGCCTACCTGCGCGTCCTCGGAGCTGATTGTCTATGCGTCTCGCTTCATGCCGTTCCGTGCCAAGCACAAATAACCCTCCCACGCTTTTCACAAATTCATATTCTTCTTTCGCCTGCGGATTGCCTCCGAGTTTGATATCAATTCCGCGACCCGCCATATTCGTGGCGATAGTTACCGCGCCCCTTCTCCCCGCTTGAGCGATTATTTCTCCCTCCTTTTCGTGATTCTTGGCATTTAAAATTGTATGTTGCACCCCCTCTTGTCTTAAATAAACGGACAGGAGTTCGTTTTTTTCAATTGAAATAGTACCGATTAAAACCGGCTGGCCTTTTTGATTCAATTCTTTTATTTTTTGGGCGATAGCTTTGAATTTTCCTTTCTCGCTTTGAAAAATTAAATCGGAATGGTCGATTCTTATCACAGGACGGTTGGTGGGTATTACCATCACATCCAAGCCGTAAACTTTTAAGAATTCTTCCGCAGAAGTTTCAGCCGTACCAGTCATACCCGAGAGTTTTTTATAGAACCTAAAATAATTCTGAAAAGTGATGGAACCGGAAGAGCGAGATTCTTTTTCAATTTTTACGCCCTCTTTAGCTTCAATCGCCTGGTGTATGCCTTCGCTCCATCTTCTGCCCGGCTGAAGACGCCCGGTAAAAGGGTCAACTATTATCACCTCTCCCTCTTTTACCACATAATCTTTATCGCGTTCAAAAATAGCCTGCGCTTTCACCGCCGTTTCCAGATGATGCACGTATTTAATGCCTTTTTCGGTATAGATATTGTCTACTCCAAGCAGGTTTTCCGCTTTATTTATACCCGCATCAGTCAAGGTTATGGCTCTTAATTTTTCATCCACTTCATAATCAATATCTCTCTTCAACTGTTTGGCAATTCGATAAAATTTAATATAAAAATCTTCGGAGTCTCCGGCTTGGGAAGAAATAATAAGCGGAGTTCGCGCTTCATCTATCAAAATAGAGTCTACCTCGTCAACTATGGCAAAATGATGCCCCCTCTGGACAAGGTCGTTTATAGAAGTGGCTAAATTGTCTCTTAAATAATCAAAACCATATTCATGGTTTGTGCCATAAGTTATATCCGCCGCATACGCTTCTTTTCTGGAACATGGTTTCAAAAAATCATAGACGACTTTGAACTCTCCCACGGTGTCGCGTTCTTTATCTTCTTCACTATGTTTTGGGTCGTAAAGATAAGAAACATTTTGCGAATTTATAACGCCGACGGTTAACCCCAAAAAATTATAGACTTGACCCATTAAGACTGCGCCTAAGCGCGCCAAGTAATCGTTCACGGTTACTAGATGCGCGCCCTTGCCTGCGAGCGCGTTTAGATAAAGCGGCAATGTCGCCACCAAAGTCTTTCCCTCACCGGTTTTCATCTCGGCAATTTTACCTTTATGCAGCGCTATTCCACCTATCAGCTGCACGTCAAAATGTCTCTCATTTAAATTTCTTTTTGCAGCCTCCCTGACAGCGGCAAAAGCTTCAGGTAAAATGTCATCTAAACTCTCATCCTTCTCCAATCTGTCTTTAAATTCCTGCGTTTTCCTTGGAAAATCTTCATTCGCCAACTTTGAAAAATCTGCCTCAAGAGCATTGATTCTAGCCACTATTTCCTCGGTACTTTTAATGAATTTAGAACTAGTATCCCCGAATATTTTGCTGAATAAAGCCATAATTATATATTAGCATAAAAACTAAAAAATCCCGCCGTAGCGGGATGTTTTAGAAGTAGGAAAAACTAAGCTCGCTTTTTTCCTTTCTTTGTTGCTTTCTTTTTTCCTTTCTTTGCTTTCTTTTTTGCTGCCATAATATTTATAAATTAATTTTTTAATTTAGTTTGCAATAATACGACCTCAAAATATTTTCTAAGAACACAACAAAAATATTTTTAAATAATTATTGCGGGAACACTTTAATTATCCCGCATATCGGATTCAAATACAATGGTTTTCAAGTAAAACTGTGGATAACTCCCAAATTTTTATTTTCAAAGAAAATTTAAAAATTTGAGGATCCCACCAGCGGCGGGATAATTTAGAAACAAAAAAATTATTTCCATTTGAAGCGGGTGATGGCGAAACTCCAACATATGTGCCTATGTGAGTGCGATCACCCGCTACAGATAAAAACAATTTACTAAGATAATTATAGCAACAAGTGAGGAGCATAAACAAGCTTGCTTGTTTAATGTCCGAACGCCGTTGCTATATGGTACTCCATATAGCAAATTGTCGGGCCGCTGGGAATCGAACCCAGTCTACATCCTCCCGAAGGATGCGTACGACCGGTATACTACGGCCCGTTTTATACTTTTTTATTTAAAGCTTTCTCTATTATATGCTCAATTACGTGGTGTGTTTTGGCTCCGACCGATTCGCAGACTTGTGAAAAATGAGACCTCGTTTTCAGATCGGGCACATATTCCATATTCAAAAGATAAACTTTGCCTCTTGGACTTAAAACAAAATTCGATTTTGAATAATACCCTGCACCCACATTTTTATGCAAATCCTTCGCCAAGCTAGTTAACCTTTCTCTCTCACTATTTGAAAAAATTCCAAATGAATTTCCGAGAGGAAAAGTGTAAATATCCCCCGCCTGCTCCCGACCATTCGGGAGGGCGGGCAGGTCTCCACGAAAACCAACAACGGAATGCACCGAGGCAACTTTGCCTTCTATAAATTCTTCGACCAAAATGCTTTTTTTATGCATTACTCCGTCTTCTATAGCATCTACCAATTCAGGAAAAGTTTTAGCCAAATGTATTCCCATATTAGAATCTTCCGTGAAAGATTTCACAATCCAAGGCGACCCAAATTTTTCAAAAACCTCTTTTGCTTTTTTTATCGAATATTTTTCACGCGGTCCATCAAAATCTTTTTGGTATAGAGGGAAAACCACAGACCTAGGTATTTGAAGTCCAATACTTTTTATATGATTTCGGAGTATTTCATTACTATTGTATAGAGTCCCAAAAGAAAATTCACCTTCTATGTTTGGAACAGCTAAATTACCCAGGGTTGCGGATAAATTCGGATGCCCTGATGTATTCCAAACAACATCAACTTTATTTTCTAAATCTCTGAGAGTAATAGGCACGCCATTCGCATGCCAAATGCCTTCCTTATCAACCAAAATATCAA
>CAYPAN010000046.1:0-4023 GCA_964408725.1 uncultured Candidatus Saccharibacteria bacterium | reverse complement strand
CCGGCGGGGGAGTTATTAGCATTTTACGTCCCTGAGGCCTGTCAGGCGAAGTGACGATAAGCGATGGTATATAACCATTCTCTTTTAGGATTTGCAGCGTCTCGGACGCCACATCTGGTGTTCCCCAAAATACGAAATTTAACTTCTTGTTCATATTTTATTTAGGCAATTCTTCTTTAATATCTTTGGCATGGTCAATGAAAAGTATGCCTTTTAAGTGGTCTGTCTCGTGTTGGAAGATTTGGGCTAAAAGACCGGAAGCGCCCCTTTGAAATTTTTTACCATTTTCATCGTAAGCCGTGACGAGAGCCTTTTTTGACCTGTAGGTTTTTCCATATAGCCACCTGACGGAAAGACAACCTTCGGGCATCCATTCCTTCTCGCGGGAAAGTTTTGAAATTTTTGGATTGATGAAAATTAAATCCCTTGGTCTTTCTTTATCCGGTATTTTTTCAAATTCTTTTTCTCCTCTGACAAAGTCCTTGTGGAAGATTTTCCCGGAGACAACGAAAATTGATAATTTATATCCTATTTGCGGAGCCGCGATGGCTACCCCGTCACTTTGGCTTTTCAGCGCCGCAGACATTTCTTTCAGTATCTTTTTTATTTTTGAAGACACGATTTCTCTTACAGGAATTTCTTTCGTGTTTTGACGCAAAACCTTATCCTCTTTTTGAACTATTTTTATCATTTAATCTCCTTTAAATATTCCAAAAGCTTGCTCAATTTTACCGTTTCCTGAGACCTGTTTCCCATATCACGCACGATTACTGAATCGTCTAGCGCTTCTTTGACTCCGAAAATAAGAGCATAAGGGACGTTCAGTTTTTCAGCAATAGCCAATTGAGAACCCAAACTGTCCTTTGAAATTGACTGGGCGATAGGCACGTGCGCTTTGCGCAGTATTTCTATGATATTCAAACTTTTCAATTTTGCCTCGGAACCGAGCTGAATAAAATATATTTTAGGTTTTTTAATTATGCGAGGGCAAAGTTTCTTATACCAAGGAGACGCGATTATTCTGTCTACTCCAATGGAGAAGCCAACGGCTGGTACATCTTTCTTGCCGCCAATCTGGCGGGCTAAATAATCATAACGTCCGCCGGCGGCAATAGTCAGCGGTGTTCCTTCTTCGGTTCCTTTTTGTTCTATTATTTCAAAAACCGTGCGGGTGTAATACGAAAGTCCGCGTACCAAATTTTTGTTCAAATTATAAGGTATATTCATTTCTTCTAGATATTCCAAAACCTCCTTGAAATGTTTTTTGCAGGAAGCGCATAAGAAACTTATCGCATCCGGGGCATTTTCATTCACTATAATTGTTTTCTCTTCTTTGGAATCAAGTATACGCAGGGGATTAGTCTTTAAGCGTTCCCGGTCAATATGAGCCAGGTCGTTTATGTGTTTTCTGTAATAACCTGTAAGCTCTTTGATATAAATATGTCTGCATTCCTTGTCGCCTATAGAATTTATGTCAACAGAAAGATTTTGGGCTCCCGCTTCTTCCAAAATACTCATACCCACTTTTATAACCAGCGCGTCCACTATACTCTTGTCGCTTCCCAGCGAATCCAAATCAAACTGCCAAAACTGTCTGTAACGCCCACGTTGAGGGTTGTCGTGCCGAAAGACCGGACCATATTGGTAAAACATTACCGGCTGGGGCATATTTTGCATTCCTTGTTCTATATAGGAGCGCATTAATCCTGCTGTGTGCTCTGGTTTTAATGCCAGGTGGTCTCCACCTTTGGTCTTAAGCGTGTACATTTCTTTATCCACTATGTCCGTTCCCTCGCCGATGCCTGAAGTAAAAACTTCCACATGCTCCAGCATTGGGGTTTCAATCGGTTTGAAGCCGTAGTACACCGCCACTTCTTGCGCCTTTTCAAAAAAACCCTGAAAATTATAATATTCTTCGTTTATAATATCTCTCATTCCTTTCGGGGAAGTTAAATTTTTTATTTTAGCTTTAGTAATTTTTGTTTTCATATTTTTTCCCGCTTTCTGCGGGATCCCGCCGTAGGCGGTGGCATCTTTTTTAGTTCGCTTGTTTATAACTGCCCGGCAACACGCCTATTTTAGTTATCGGCAATAAACGCAAGAACACTTTTCCTATTATGAGTTTTTTAGGCACTGCTCCCCAATATCTTGAGTCGGAACTAGCGGGTCTGTTGTCGCCCATTACGAAATATTCATCATTTTTCAGTTCGAAATGTGTGTTATTGTCTGCGACATTTTGTATAAAAGGTTCTGAAAGTGTAAATCCTCCTGGATGGTCCTTGTTTGTTATGATGACAACGCTACCTTTTATGTCTACCGTCTCTCCGGGAAGCCCTATGATTCTTTTAATAAAAAATTTTGTTTGGTCATTGGGATACCTGAAAACTATCACGTCATCTCTTTGTGGACTCTCCAATCTGTAAGATATTTCATCTACTATCAAATATTGCCCATTCTCAAAGGTGGGGACCATAGAAGAGCCAGAGACCACAAAAGGCTGGGCAATGAATATACGTATAGGTATGACTATAACTATAGCTATTAAAGCAAAACGCACCAGCTCCCAAAACGATTGCTTATCAAACTTTTCTTTAGGTTTTTCTTGTTCCATTGTGCTATTTTAGCACAAAAAATCATTGACACAATAAAGCATTGTATTGTGTAATTAAAATTTATGAATTAAAAATTGTTAATTTTGCTATTATAAAAACATGAAACTTATCGTTGGTTTAGGAAATCCGGGAAAAGAATATGAGAATACGAGGCATAATACCGGTTTTATTATGCTTGGAATGGTTGAGAAAAAGTTAAATCTTAAAGACAAGGTTAAATTTGTATTTCCGGACAAGTTTATGAATAATTCAGGCAAAGTGGTTGCCCCTCTAATAAAATCTAAAAAAGATTTGAAAGATCTTGTTGTAATTTACGATGATATAGATTTGCCTATAGGAAAAATGAAGATTTCTTTTAACAGGTCTTCCGGAGGCCATAACGGTTTAGGTTCTATTATAAAAGCATTAAAGTCGGAAGAATTTTTGCGCATTAGAATTGGTACTTCACCCGCTACGCCATCCGGAAAAATACGAAAGCCAAAAGGGGAGAAAGATGTATTAAAGTTTCTACTTGGTGAATATAAAAAAAGTGAATTAGATGAACTAAAAAAACTTTCTAAAAAAGTCACCGAAGCCCTGGAAGTTATTTTCACCGAAGGTAAAGATAAAGCAATGAGTCTGTTTAACTAAAAACGAAGAAAACGAAGGTCCGACTTCCTTTAGTTATGCACATATTGACATTGTGTTTTTTGTATGCTATATTTTGCGGGAATTTAGTATATTATTAAAAAACATAATAAAAAACAAAACTGGAGGTTACTATGGTAAAGGAAAATGCTTTTGTTTTTTTTGTTTCTTTTGTTCTAGCGTTTTTTTCTTTAGTTTGTCTTTCACTCCATGGTACTCCTGATTACACAGGGTACGAGGAGAAAAAATGGAATCCACATTTTTTGGATTTAATGATGTTGATAAATTTATTTTTTTTCTTGATTGTAAGTTACCTTGTTATGTATTTTAAGGAACCATTGTCATTCAATGATTTTATGCTACTTGATTTCTTAGAGTGGGGGGCGTGGGGTTTTATTCTTATATGTTTGATAACTTTTATTATTTTTCGTTTAACTTTAAGACGAAGGATGATAAAGGCTGGTTATGAAGTTCATTTGGTTCAGATGGATTCTGACAAGTGGAGAAAGATTAGAGTAGGTAACTAATTTAAATCCGCTTTGGGGAATGAAAAATTCGCCACAGAGGATTTTTCATTCATACTTCTTTTACTGCTTCTATGATAATGCTTTTTTCGCCATTGCGGAGAGAAACTTTGCCGGAAAAAGCGATACATTTCTCCGGAACGAGGATGTCAATTGATTCTTTGAATATAGAAGGAAAAGCGACAGCTTCTATAGAGCCGGTCAAGTCGGAAATTTTCAAAAATGCCATCCGGTCATTGCTTTTGGTAATTATAATTCTG
>CAYPAN010000045.1:1307-4488 GCA_964408725.1 uncultured Candidatus Saccharibacteria bacterium | reverse complement strand
AGCAAAAGAAAGAAAAGGCAAAAAAGGCGGAGACTAAATAATTAGTTACTAGGGAGCTAGTGGTTAGGTATTAGAACCTAGAAGCTAGAACCTAATTTGTATGGCAAATAGGCACCTTTCAAGATCAATAGTTCTGCAAACACTTTTTGAGTGGGATTTTATGACCACTAGAGAGGAAGACAATGCTTGGACTGATGAAAAAACAAAAGAAGCGCTCCATAGAAATCTAAAGGAATTCGCTCCGGGTTTGGAGGATGATGTTTTTGTTTTTTCTCTGGTAAAAGAAATATTGAAAAAAAGCGGAGTGGTGGATGAGATAATAAGAAAAGCCGCTCCGGATTGGCCGCTTGATAAAATCTCTATTGTAGACAGGAATATTTTAAGAATTGGTCTGACTGAACTCCTTTTTGGCGACAGGAATCAGGTGCCTCCAAAAGTGGCCATAAACGAAGCCATAGAATTGGCAAAAACTTTCGGCGGAGAAAATTCCGGCAAATTTGTCAACGGCGTGTTGGGTGCCGTTTATAAAGAAATCGGCGAGCCGGGCAAAGAGCAGGTAAGTAAAAAGAAAAAACCGGATGAACCATTAGATATCACAAAACTGCCGGTTGAAAAATTAGGCGGAGCATTGGTATACGCCCATAAGGGCAGTGATGTTTTATTCGCGCTGGTGCATGATGTTTTCGGCTATTGGACTTTATCGAAAGGCAGAATTGAAAATGACAAAAATCTGGAAGAAGAAACAATAAAAAAAATAAAGGAAGAAATCGGCCTTGAAATTTCCATAAAAGAAAAAATTGGAGAAAATGAATATGTGGCAACCCATCCGGAAAACGGTAAAATCCTGAAAAAGGTGGTTTATTTTTTGGCGGAAAGCAAGTATCATAAACTGGAACTTGAGAAAACCGGCGGATTAGATGGAGCCCGATGGTTTCAATTAAAGGAATTGCCGGAACTCCGCATTTATAACGACATTATTCCTCTTATCACAAAGGCGATTGAAATTATCAGCAAGCCTCGCCCTGTCTATGGCCGAGGGAAATAATTTTTTAATAATATGATTCAATTTTCAGACTTTGAGAAAAACACAAAAATAATTTTTAAAGATAAAAATTTGCTCAAGCAGGCTTTTATTCACCGTTCCTACATAAATGAAAATCCCGGTTCTGTTATTTCACACAACGAACGACTGGAATTTTTAGGCGATGCCGTGCTTGAACTTATCGTTACTGATTTTCTTTATAAAAAATATCCAAGTTATACCGAAGGGGAGTTGACTGCTATCCGTTCGGCTTTAGTGAACGCCGTTATTATTTCAGAAATCGCTCTCCAAATAGGAATGAACAATTACCTGCTTTTATCTAAAGGTGAAGCCAAAGACAATGGTAAAGCAAGACAGTACATTTTGGCCAATACTTATGAAGCATATATTGGGGCGGTTTATCTGGACCAAGGTTATAATGTCGCGAATAAATTCATTACTTCCACTGTTTTGCCTCACACCGAAGAAATTGTTTCCAAGAAGCTTTGGCGCGACGCGAAAAGTTTGGTGCAGGAAAAAGTGCAGGAATTCGTCGGTGTCACGCCTCAATACAAAGTTCTGCATGAATCGGGTCCGGACCACGACAAACATTTCACGGTAGGAATATTTTTCGGTTCTGATTTGGTGGCTGAGGGCAAGGGCCAGTCAAAACAGGAAGCGGAACAGAAGGCAGCCGAAGCTGCATTAAAAATAAAAAATTGGATAGAATAATAATATGCGGCTCAAGAATCTAGAAATAAACGGTTTCAAATCATTTTCTAAAAAAACATTTTTGGAATTTCAGAATCCTATTGTTTCCATCGTGGGTCCGAACGGCTCCGGCAAGTCCAACGTGGTTGAGGCGCTCCGTTTTGTCTTGGGGGAACAATCCATAAAATCAATGCGCGGAAGCTTGGGGTCTGATTTGATTTTTAAAGGTTCCAAGAATTTGCCGAAAAGTTCACGCGCCTCTGTCACCATATATTTCGATAATTCCGATAAAATTTTTAAGCTCTCGCCTGAGAGCGGGGAGGACATTAATTTAAATTATGACGTCATTTCGATTTCGCGCGAAGTTTATTCCGACGGACTGAATAAATATATTTTAAATGGTTCTGAAGTTAGGTTGAAAGATATTAACAATCTTCTATCTTCCGTCAACATCGGTTCATCCGGACACCATATCATCTCGCAAGGCGAAGCGGATAGAATTTTAAACGCATCGCCTAAAGACAGAAGAGAGATGGTGGAAGACGCGCTCGGACTTAAAATTTATCAATATAAAATAAAAGAAGCGGGACGCAAATTGGAAAGAACTACTGAAAATATGAAAGAAGTTTCGCTTCTGCGCCGTGAAAACGCCCCTCATCTGAATTTCTTGAAAAAACAGATGGATAAATTCGAGAAAGCCAAAGAAATGAAAGTGGAGCTTCTGGCTTTCTACCGGGAATACCTGAAGAAAGAAGAAATTTATCTGGAAAGTGAGAAGAAAATAATATCAGCTGACAGGGCTGTGCTTGAACAAAAACTGTCCCACTTGGAGAAAAGCCTTTCGGAGATTGGCGCAGTTTCGGAAGAAAAAGAAAACGGAGCTTATACGGAAATGCGGGAAATGGAGAGAAAAATATCGGAATTGAGGTCGCAGAAAGACGAGCTTTCAAGGAAGCTTGGGCGTACTCAAGCGATGCTTGAACTGAAAGAAAACAGGGTGAAAATGTCGGGCAAATGCCCTGTATGCGGGAGTATTATCGCTCAAAGGAAAGAAGAAGATGAAAAAGATTTTAATGAGACTAAAGAGATTGAAAAAAATATTCAAGCGGAAATAACAGGTTTAACAGAAAAAGATAAAGAATTTAGCCAAAAAATAGAATCTCTAAAAACGTCAATAGACGCGGATAAAGATAAAAAGAGGTCCGGGGACGTAAAACGCCTTGAATTTACAATGGACAAAAACAAAATATTGTCCGAATTAAATCTTGTCAGAATAAGAAAGGACCAGCTTGCTCACGTGGAAAACGATTATTTAAATGAGATACGGGAAGGTCAGGTTCTGTTAGGGCAGGAGATATTTTCCTATAAAGGTTTCAGTACCGAGGTGACGGATAGAGAAACTCAGGAAGAATTGAGAAAAAAAATTGAACGCATAAAAATAAAATTGGA
>CAYPAN010000045.1:0-1207 GCA_964408725.1 uncultured Candidatus Saccharibacteria bacterium | reverse complement strand
AGAAGATGAAGAAGAAACAGTACCCGAGCAAGGTATTGAGATAGATGTTTCTCTTCCGCACAAAAAAGTGAAAGAATTAAACGCGCTCTCCGGCGGGGAGAGGTCGCTCACATCCATCGCCCTACTCTTCGCTATGTCTCAAGTGAATCCGCCGCCATTTTTGGTGTTGGATGAGACCGATGCCGCCCTTGATGAGTCAAATTCCCGCAAATATGGAGATATGTTGGAAAAGCTTTCCCACCAATCTCAATTAATCGTTGTGACTCATAATAGGGAAACAATGTCTCGCGCCGGTATTCTATACGGCGTCACCATCGGCTCCGACGGTGCTTCCAAGCTTCTTTCCGTAAAATTAGACGAAGCCGCTGCTATTGCAAAATAATTTTTTTATATATTGTATTTACATTAATAATATACTGTGATATAATTTTAAACAAATAAAATCCGTTTTCTGGTAAGTCAGTTCAACAATAATTGGGAGGATTTATGTTCTTTAAAATATTTTTCCTTTTACTCGCAATTTGGGTACTAGGATTGGCTACTGGGTACACGCTTAAGGGATGGATTTACCTTCTCCCTATAGTGGATGCTCTTTTGCTATTAATTCGTTACGGCAAAAGAGTAAGTCAGCAAAAAAATTGAACCAATGGGTCTATGGCGGCTTTCTGAAAGGAGAGTCGCTATATTTATTTATATATTTAGAATGTGTTAATACACATATCAGCCATGGCGTAAATGTGTAGTTGTGATATTATTTATATATGAATTCAAAGAAGAAATTATTTTATAAAGGGGTAAAGGTAAATTCTTTGGGTATTCCAATTTTTCTAAAAGATAAAAAGAGTCGGGTTAAAAGAGAAAATAGAAAGAGGAATTTTTATCATATTACCTTTTCTTCACCTTTCAAAAAAGATTCCTCAAAAAATCTAATTGTAATGTACGATATTCCGCATTATCAAAAGAAAGAGCGTGATTGGTTTCGGAGACACTTAATAAAATTTGGTTATATAATGATTCAGAAAAGTGTCTGGGTTGGACCTTCTCCTTTACCGAAAGACTTCTTAGATTATCTAAAAGAAATAAAAATAAAAGATAACTTTAAAACATTTAAATTGGCGAAATCCTATACAGAAAAACTTTAATCCTTTATACACATTTAAGCCATGGCGTAAATGTGTAATTTGTTGACTTTTTATAAAAAAGGTAT
>CAYPAN010000044.1:0-4523 GCA_964408725.1 uncultured Candidatus Saccharibacteria bacterium | reverse complement strand
ACCGGAGGGCGTTTCAAGTAGTAATGTGGAAAAAATAATAAAAGATAATGCTGGAGAACTGGTTATAAAAGGTCCGGAGCTTTTTGATGAATTTAAAAAAGACGGTAAAACGTCTTATGCTTTTAGGCTTGTTTTTCAGTCATATGAACGTACTCTTTTAGACACTGAAATAAATGAAATTATGACTAAAATAACTAATAAAATCAAGGAGAAAAATGGTTGGCAAGTAAGGTAGTTTCTGTTATAATTACCTTATAATGGCTAAAGAAAAAGAAGTGAAAAACGGGCATCATTATGATGCTTCGGATATATCGGTTCTTGAAGGCCTGGAGCCCGTAAGAAGGCGTCCTGGGATGTATATCGGCACCACAGGGCCCGAAGGGTTGCATCATTTGGTGTGGGAGATTTTTGATAATTCACGCGATGAAGCCATGGGAGGATTCTGCAATGATATTGAGGTCGTGCTTTTGCCTAACAACCGCATACGTGTAGCTGACAATGGCCGAGGCATACCTGTCGACATACATAAGAAGACCAAGGTATCCGCATTGGAAACCGTAATGACGACGCTTCACGCCGGAGGAAAGTTCGGCGGAGAAAATAGCGGATATAAAGTCTCCGGAGGGTTGCACGGAGTGGGCGCGTCGGTAGTGAATGCACTTTCTATTTATTGCAAAGCAGAAGTGCATAAAGACGGAGGAAAATATATTCAGGAATATTCCCAGGGCAAGAAAAAGTCCGCAGTAAAAAAAGTCGGCCCTTCTAAATTAAACGGAACGATAATTACCTTCGAACCAGACCAGGAAATTTTCAAGGATATTAAATTTGATTGGAATACGATTGTCAGCCATATACGCCAACAGGCATATTTAGTGAAAGGGCTTAAAATTTTAATAATTGACGCGCGGGAGTGGGATAATAAAAAAGGGCTTGATGACTCCGATGTTTTTTATTTCAGAGAGCTTGGACTTGAATTGCCGTCAGTTTCTTTTTATTTTGAAGGAGGGCTCATTTCCCTCATAAAATATTATAATAAATTTCAGAAACCGATTCAGAGTAATATTTTTTATGTTGAAAAAGAATCGGACGGTGTAGGTGTTGAGATAGCTCTTCAATATGTGGATGACATTGTTGACAGGATTATTCCTTTTGCCAATAACATTCATACAGCTGAAGGCGGCACACACGTAACCGGCTTCAAGACCGCCCTTACCAGGACCTTGAATACTTACTGCAAGAAGAATGAAATGATGAAAGAATCCGAAGGAGGTTTTACAGGGGAGGATGTTTTGGAAGGTTTGACTTGCGTCATTTCGGTTAAACTACGGGAGATACAGTTTGAAGGACAAACAAAGGCCAAATTGGGTTCTGTGGAGGCTCAAGGAGCTGTGGGGACCGTATTCGGAGAAGCATTTGCAAGCTTTTTGGAGGAAAACCCAGATGACGCCAAAGCCATAATAAATAAGTCTATTCTGGCATTAAAAGCCCGTAAAGCTGCCAAAGCGGCCAAAGACTCAGTGCTTCGCAAAGGGGCGCTTGAAGGTATGACTCTTCCCGGCAAACTTGCGGATTGCCAAAGCAAAAGCGCGGAAGAATCGGAATTGTTTTTGGTGGAGGGAGATTCAGCCGGCGGTTCGGCAAAACAAGGCCGCGACAGAAGAACTCAAGCGATACTTCCTCTGCGCGGGAAAATTTTGAATGTTGAGCGCGCGCGCATAGATAAAATGCTCGCTTCCAAAGAAGTCAGAGCCCTAGTCATCGCTATGGGTACTTCTATCGGGGACACTTTTGACCTTTCCAAGATGCGTTACCATAAAATAATCATTGCCACGGATGCCGACGTTGACGGCGCGCATATTCGCACGCTTTTGCTTACTCTTTTTTACAGATATTTCAGGCAAGTTATTGACGCGGGATTCATTTACATTGCCCAGCCGCCGCTTTACAAAATAAAAAAAGGCAAGGAAGTTAGTTACGCTTATTCTGATGAAGAAAAAATAAAGATTATCGGGAAAGAAAAAGATGTCGTTGAAATACAAGAGGTTGAAACGGATGCCGAAGGTCCTGAGCCTGCCGAAGGATTAGAGGAAGAAACAAAAGCAAAGTCAAATAAAATTCATATTCAGCGTTATAAGGGTCTTGGAGAAATGAATCCGGAGGAACTTTGGGAGACGACTATGGACCCCGCGCATCGCGTGCTTAAAAAAGTGAAAATTGATGATGCTGAAGAAGCCAATAAAACCTTTGAAATTTTAATGGGCTCCGAAGTCCCGCCCCGCAAATCTTTCATCCAAAGTAACGCCAAACTGGCTGAGATTGATATCTAATACTATTTTTTGTTTTTGATTTCTTCAGTTAGTTTCTTAACCAACTCTTCTTGAGACATTTGACCAAGTTGACCTTTATCACGGGATTCTAGAGTTACTTTTTTTGCCTCTATTTCTTTATCACCGATGACAATCCAATAAGGAATTTTATTATTTTTCGCGTCACGGACTTTTCCGCCGAGGTTTGCTTCCTCATCATCCAATTCCGCGCGGATATTGTTTTCTTTCAGTAATTCAAAAATTTTCTTAGCATATTCATTATGATTTATGCGTACAGGAATGACTTTTACCTGCACGGGCGAAAGCCAAAGAGGGAAGGCGCCGGCGTAATGCTCAATTAAAATGCCCATAAATCTTTCAAATGACCCGAAGATGGCGACATGAAGAACAACTATGCGATGTTTTTTGCCGTCCTCTCCAATATAATCCATTTCAAAATTATTTGGCTGGTTAAAATCAAGCTGTATTGTAGCCAATTGCCATTCGCGGCCTATTGAATCTTTTATTTTTATATCAATTTTTGGCCCATAAAAAGCGGCTTCCCCTTCTTCAATGCTGTATTTCAGACCCATTTTTTTCGCGGAATTGACTAAAATTTTCTCAGCTTTTTCCCAAACTTCATCGTTTCCGAAATATTTTTCTTTGTTCTTCGGGTCCCTTATGGATATTTCAACTTTATAATCATTAAAGCCGAATATGCCGTAAACTTTTTGCATCAGACCGAAAATCATTTCTATTTCCGATTCAATCTGGTCTGGTCTTATGCAATGATGTGTGTCATCCTGGGTTAAATTTTTAACACGCAAAAGCCCGGCCAGTTCGCCGGACTTTTCATTGCGGTACACGGTGGTATTTTCTGCTATACGAAAAGGCAAATCACGGTAGCTATGCGGCTCAGCATTATATATTTCAAAATGATGGGGGCAATTCATCGCTTTCATCACGAATTCTTCTCCGTTCTCGTCCGTCATTGTAGGCATCATTGCGTCATATTTACCCATATGTCCGCTCTTGATATATAGTTCTTTTCTTGCGATGTGCGGAATTGTCACAAAAGAATAACCCAAGTTTTCCTTTTCTTTTCTTATAAAATTTTCCAATTCGGTTCTGATGATATTTCCTTTTGGCAAATACATCGGTAATCCTTTACCGACTAAATCTGAAACAACGAACAATCCGAGCTCTTTTCCTATTTTTTTATGGTCTCTTTTTTTTGCTTCTTCTCTTTGATTTATATATTTTTCCAAATCTTCCTTTGTTTCAAAAGCGAGCCCGTAGATGCGAGTGAGCATTTTATTTTTCTCGTTCCCGCGCCAGTAAGCTCCGGCTACCCGGTCCAGCTTAAATGAATCCGGTTTTATCTCTTCGCCTGGATTTTGGAGATGTCCGCCTCGGCAAAGGTCTGTGAAGTCGCCACAAGTGTAAAAAGTTATTTTTTCACCCTTTTTTTCTATTTCATCTATCAGCTCTATCTTGTATTCGTTTTTCTTAAAGTATTCTTTTGCTTCTTTTTGGCTTTTTTCTTCATTTTCAAATTCTTTCCAAGACTTCAAAATTTCCCTCATTTTCTTCTCTATCTTAGGTAAATCTTTATCCGAAATAGGATTTTTGAATTCAAAATCGTAATAAAAACCGTCTTCTATTGAAGGCCCGATAGTGTTTTTTGTGCCGGGATATATCTCTAAAACTGCCGCGGCCAAAAGGTGGGCTAAAGAGTGTCTGAGATTATGCAGTTTATCCGTATTTGCCATATATTCTCATAATATCACATTTTTATATTTCGCAAAATTTTTTTTGCTTTTTATACTTAATATGCTACTATAGGATACATTATGGTAGTCCGAATGAGGAGCACAAAATCGCATACGAAAAACAGACGTTCTCATCACGCGCTAGCGAGCACGAGTTTTGTTAAGTGCGAAAATTGCAAGAGTTTAAAAAGACGCCACACTGTTTGCCCGTCTTGCGGTTTTTATCGCGGAATGAAAGTTTTGGATTTGGTTAAAAAGATGGAAAAGAAGCAAAAGAAAGAAAAGGCGAAAAAGGCGGAAGCTAAATAATTAATTACTAGGGAGCTAGCGGCTAGGTACTATAACCTAGAAGTTAGAACCTAATTTGTATGGCTAACAGGCACCTTTCAAGATCAATAGTTCTACAGACACTTTTTGAGTGGGATTTTATGACCGGTGGAGTAGG
>CAYPAN010000043.1:0-4738 GCA_964408725.1 uncultured Candidatus Saccharibacteria bacterium | reverse complement strand
CCCCCACCCTCGCCTCAACCTTCCCTTCTGCATCTCCTTTATCTTCCCCGATATTTCCTCCGGCACCCGCGCAAACCGCCACGCTCCGCTGTCATTTCCTTCATTATAGCCACCTCTTCAGTTCTTCCTCATATTTCTTCATCACCTGCATAATAATGTCCATTTGCCCACCTGCTCCCGAATCATCGTGGGGGCGGGCAGGGCTCGTTCCCTCTTTGACCTTTTCTTGTATTTCTTTCGTTATAGTCTTAAAAAGCTCCGGATTTTTCTCCATCATTTTTACAAACATATCTATCTGCGCCTCCGGCACGCCTTGCTTACAAAGCATTTTTTTAAGTAAAAGATTTTGAAACATCCCGTATATTATACTACTCTTATTTATATTATCTACTTTACTAAACTAAAGTGGAAAGTCCAAGCGAATGAACGATATATTTTTTCTTATTCTATTTAACTCTCAACTACCAAAAGCTTACTCGGGCTTCTATGCCCATTCACAATACGGACTTTATTTTTAGGAACTTTGAAATGGCTTGCCACAAGCTCAATCACCCGCCCATTGGCCATATTACGCTCGGCTTTCTCGCACACCGAAACCTCAAAATGATTTTCGCTCTTTTGCTTGAAAGATTCTTTCCCCGCCCCAGCTGTGACTTTCACATGAATGTACCCCATCTACTTCAACGGATTTCTTCCTTGAATAATACGAATCAAAAATAGAACGACGGCTACCACCAGAAGGATATGAATAAATCCTCCCACCACATGAAACCCGATAAAACCGACGAGCCATAGAATCACTAGAACAATTCCTATTATTGTAAGCATAAAAATTTTAGCTTGCCCCGCCAAAGGCGTGGGTTAATTAGTAATATACCATTATATCATTTTTCTAAATCAAGCACTTCATCAATACGGATTTTTGAGACAAATTCAGGAACGTGAGAAACGAGGATCAATGCGCCTTTATATTGATTAATAGCTTCTGCAATAATAGGAATATGGCGAAAATTTATATGATTTGTCGGTTCATCTAAAATGAGTAAGCCCGGACGTTCTAATACTAATCTCGCAAAAGCTATAAGCCCTTTTTGTCCTTCGGATAAGCTGTCTATCTTTGTGTGTATTAGCTCTCCGGTAATCAGAAAACTGGCAGCAGTCGCGCGCATATGCTCTTCATTTAAAGGTACTCCGCCTGAGAGCATTGCGCTCGCGAGTGATTCATAAACAGTATGTTCAAAATTTAAAGTAGAAAAGTCTTGCCGATAATACCCCACCCGGATGCCCGGTAATATTTTTGCTCCTTCGGAAGTATTATTCGCCAGATGCTCCAGCAATGTGCTCTTGCCGATACCATTCGGTCCTTTCAAAAGTAAATGTTGATTTTTCTTTAATTTTATATTCGCTTTATGTTTTACTATTTTTCCGGTCTTTGCATTCATCGTGGTGAAAGAAGTGATAGTGATGATGTCGCCGTTTATATCCTGCTGAACGGGAATAGTGAAATTTTTAATGGTCCTGTCTTCTTTACGTACATCCACCATATCTTCTTCGAGCTCTTCCGCTTTCTCCCGCATACGCTTCGCCACCAGACGCAGCTGTCCGCCTTTATGCGCGAATACGTTTGCCTGGTCTTTCTTCGCCTGAATTTGTTTCGCCAGCTGGGCATTCTTCATATTCTCCTTTTCTACTCTGGCTGTGATATCTTTCAATACATTCTTGTAATTGCCTACATATTGTTCCACTTTGCGGGTGTAAATATCGAGATAAAGCACACCGTTGGTAAATGCATTTAAAAAGTCAGCATCGTGCGAGATGACTAAAAGTGTCTTATCGTATTTTATTAAGAAATCAGTGAGATGCGTGATGCCGGCATGATCCAGATTGTTCGTGGGCTCATCGAGAAGCAGTAAATCCGGATCTTGAATAAGCGCGGAGGCGAGAAGTATGCGGGCAAGTTGTCCGCCAGAGAATGTTTTTAATATTCTGTCGTGAAGTTTCGTGTGGCCTTTCAGATTGACTACTTCCAACACATCATCAATCCGCGGATCTATGTCATAAACTTTATTGGAAAAACATTTCTCGAAATATTCCCGGACAGTAAGCTTTAAATCTTCCCGCGACATTACTTGTTTCGCAGTAGCTATACTTAATTTATTATTGGTGATGATAGTACCCGACTCCGGTTTTAATGCTCCGGTGATAAGTCCGAAGATGGTGCTCTTACCGGCGCCATTCTGCCCCATTATCGTAATCTTCGCTCCACGACGCAAAGGAAAAGAAACCTCGTCCAGGATAGGCTTGTTTATTCCATATTCAAAAGAGACTTTGTCAAATCTCAAAATTACTTCGTCTTTTGCCATTAGGTTATTTATATTCTTCAATAAACTTATACAGAAGCCGCACTGGAGTGCCTAATGCGCCCCCCGCGAGGTTTTCCCCTGCCGTTGAAGTCATACGAGGGGCAATGTCCAAATGAGCCCATCTATGGCCTTTTATGAATTGGTACAAGAAAATCGCTCCATAAGTCGCCCCGCCATAACGCGAGTCTTTATTGTGAATATTGGTCCAGTCACCCAGGGAACCTTTTATATCATTTTCATATTCCTCCCACATAGGCAAACGCCAGAGATATTCCCCCGTCCTCTCGCCTGTTTCTTCAAGCGTTTTAGATAATTTGTCATCATCCGTAAAAACCGCGGAAGCTTTCTCGCCCAAAGCCACACAAGCAGCACCCGTAAGAGTCGCAATATCTATCACTACAGCAGGATTGTATTTTTGAGAATAAGTTAACGCATCTGCCAGAATCACTCTGCCTTCCGCGTCGGTATTTAAAACTTCAATAGTTTTACCTGACATCGAACGGATGACATCTCCGGGCCTATAACTTTTCCCGGAATTCATATTCTCCACAGAAGGAATGAGACCGATGACGTTCTTTTTCAATTTCATTTTCGCTGAGAGCGCGAGTGTGTGAATGACCGATGCTCCTCCAGACATATCCATATTCATGCCGAGCAAACTGTTTGATGGTTTCAAATTTATTCCGCCTGTATCAAAAGTGACGCCTTTGCCGACGAGCACTATGGGTTTGTCTTTTTTTGCTCCGCCAAAATATTCCATAATGATAAATTTAGATTCTTCATCCGAGCCTTTGCCCACGGAGAGTATCGCCTGCATATTTTGTTTTTCCATTTCTTTCTCGCCAAGTATCGTGACTTTCACAGGGAG
Organism: uncultured Candidatus Saccharibacteria bacterium; assembly: GCA_964408725.1. GTDB lineage: Bacteria > Patescibacteriota > Minisyncoccia > Phycocordibacterales > UBA9973 > UBA9973. Next base: position 1,507 of record CAYPAN010000043.1, on the reverse strand, counting down.
ACCTTTCACGGCATCCTGCGCCGCTTTCGCTAAGACTTTTGGCGTCATATCTCCGCCCGGAGTATTTGAGAGTGAACGAGTCTTGTTCACTTCCTCCGCTATTGTGTGACCTTTCAAAATAGCTTTTTCTACTTCCCCGCCTGCAACGTTATGCGTAGCATTGCGGGCAGGTTTGTTTGCGCCGGAAATAATAACTTCCTTAACAAAATTAAAACCTTCTTCCGGCTTTGTTTTGTATTCTACAAATTCATAGTTGGCGAAATCAAGCTGGGTGCCAATAATTTCTCCTAGCTCTTTGTCGCTAATCTTTAGATTTTTAAATTTAAAATCAGAAAAATTAAAAGCGATTTTTTCAGCTTTCATGCTCTTTGCCATGACAATCATTTTTCGCACAAGCAGAAAAAGCTTTCTCAAATTCATTTTTTCCGCTTCGTCACATTTCAAGTAAAGAGTCTTCACTCCGTTCTCCTTTATAATTTCATCTGTGTTTTTAGGACTTACAGACACAGAAAGTATGCCTTTTTCTGTTGTTTTTACGTTATTATTGAAAGTTATTTTCATACTTTGATTATATACATTTTCCCCAAAAACGCAAAAAATTATATGGGTTTAGAGGAGGTCGGACCTTCCGAGAAGGGACGACCTCCTCTAGTTATCCACAGGTACGCTATCTACTTTACTTGACTAAAGTACTTTAGTTTGCTAAAGTGAACAATGTGAAAGAAATTAATACAAAAGAAAATAAAATAAATTGGGACAAAAAAGAAAATAAACAGCTTATAGAAGCTTTTTTGACTTTAAAAAACGCCGATGAAACCAAACGCTTTTTGCGCGACCTTATGACCGAAAAAGAAATATCAGAGTTTTCCAATCGTCTGGAAGCTGCTTCCCTACTAGCTCAAGATGTCCAATACAATGCCATCATTGAAAACACAGGACTTTCTTCTACCACAATCGCCCGAATATCAAAATGGCTAAAAGGAACACTCGGTGGGTATCGTTTAATTCTTGCCCGTTTATCAAACACTTCGACAAAGCTCAGTGCAAGTCATCACAACTCTTCCAAACTTGGGAAAGGGTTGTCTTTGAGCTGATATTTTTCTTGTAATTTAATTATTTTAAAAGTAACCCCTTCTCAAGTTTGAGGAGGGGTTTTGCATTTCGCAAGACTCAAATTTGTTCTTTGAAAAAGGGAGGTAATATGTTCGAACGGAAAAAGAAAGTCACGTGTTCATACTGTGGAAATTGTAAAGATTTTGAATCCTGGTTTATGTATCGTGAATTAGGATTTAGATACAAGTGCATGGTATGCAATCAAATTTGTGTGGAAGGTCTTTTTTCTATAACACTGATTGAAAAAGGAAAATTGATTATAAGTCCGGAAGAAGTTGATGTTCTACTTGAACCTATTCGTGACCATGGTCATTGTTGGGGTATGATTGCCCAACAAATAATAAAAGATGAAATAGAAAGTAGAATTAAATTGGATCAAAATAAAAGATTGGGC
>CAYPAN010000042.1:0-4877 GCA_964408725.1 uncultured Candidatus Saccharibacteria bacterium | reverse complement strand
GGTGGCGGAATTGGTAGACGCGATAGACTCAAAATCTATTGATGGCAACATCATGAGAGTTCGATTCTCTCCCTGGGCACAATTTTTGGAAAAGTTATCCACTTTCATTTATATCATATATGAGATATAATCTAGTATATGAAAAAACAAACGGAGCAGCAAAAAATAGGATACTTTATTAAAGAACTCCGGGAAAGTCGGGGCTTGACTCAAGAAGAATTTGCCAAAGAATTGAACACTTCCCAGAGCTCTATTCCCCGAATGGAAAAGGGTGAGCAAAATTTCACGACCGAACTTTTGTTAAAAATAAGCAATGTCTTAGAACATAAAATAGTTTCCATAAATGATTCCATTGATTTTGAAGTTAATGGAGGAAAGAAGTTAAATGGAACCATTAAAACAAACTTTTCCAAAAACGGCTCTGTTGGCCTTCTTTGCGCTTCTCTCGTCAATAAAGGGACGACAACCCTGCACGGCATTGCGCGCATAGAGGAAGTTTACCGAGTGATTGAAATTCTGGAAAGTATCGGCGTGAAAGTTTTATGGTTAGACCAAAATACTGTGCTAATTAACCCACCCAAACAATTTAACTTGGAAAATATAAATATTGAATCGGCTGTTAAAACCCGCTCTATAGTGATGCTTATAGGACCTTTAATACATATGCTCCCCTCTTTTTCTTTACCGCACGCTGAAGGTTGCAGATTAGGCAGACGTACTATTGCCGCACATACATATGCCTTGGAAGAACTTGGAGTAAAAATAAAAACCACATCACAAAGTTATGAAATAACTTCAAAAAAATTAAATGGAGCTGATATTGTAATGTATGAATCCTGAGATACGGCTTGTGAAAATGTTCTGACGGCTTCCGCTTTGATTCCAAGCATAACAACAATATCTTTTGCAAGTGCGAATTATATGGTTCAAGAGGTGTGTTTCTTCCTTGAGACTTTAGGGGTAAAAATAGACGGTATCGGTACTTCCACTTTGACTGTTCACGGGATAAAAGAAATAAACAAGGATATTGAATATTGGAACAGTGAAGACCCGATTGAATCTATGATGTTTATTTCTGCTTGTATTGTCACAGATTCAATGCTTACTATCACAAGGTGTCCTATTGATTTTCTTTCTCTGGAGCTTGAGAAATTAAAAAGAATGAATTTGAAATATAAAATTTTAAAAAGATATTTTTCATATAACGGTCGCACTAAACTGGCTGATATTCAAATTTTCCCAAGTAAATTAAAAGCCTTGTCTGATAAAATTCATTCAAACCCTTATCCGGGAATTAATATAGACAATCTTCCATTCTTTGTGCCAATTGCTATTAAAGCCACCGGTCAAACAATGATTCACGATTGGGTTTATGAAAACCGTGCCATATATTTCACTGAACTCAATCGTCTTGGGGCAAATATAACCCTTGCCGACCCTCATAGAGTCTATATACAAGGTGGAACACCTTTAAAACCGGCTCAGGTCGTCTGCCCGCCTGCTTTACGTCCGTCTATGGTAATTTTCATTTCTATGTTAGCGGCCCCCGGTACTTCCATTCTCCGCAATGTGTATATGATAAACCGCGGCTATGAAGAAATAGCCGAACGCTTAAACTCCATTGGCGCGGATATTAAAATTTTGAAATAATGCAAAAACAAAAAGTTATCGTAATATTGGGGCAAACAGCCACCGGAAAAAGTAGCTTAGCTGTTAAAATAGCTAGAAAAATAAAGGGTGAAATAGTGTCTGCTGATTCTAGGCAAGTTTATAAAGGGCTTGATATCGGCACAGGAAAAATCACCAAAAAAGAAATACAGGGGGTTCCCCATTGTTTACTAGATATAGCCAACCCAAAGAAAAAATTTACGGTAGTTGAGTATCAAAAAAAAGCTATCTACGCTATAGCTGATATTACAAAAAGGGGCCATACGCCGATTATCTGCGGAGGTACGGGATTTTATATTGATGCAATAACTAGAGGAATAGTATTTCCAAAAGTTCCGCCTAATAAAAAACTTCGTAAACTTCTATACTCAAAATCAGCGATAGCATTATTTGAGTATCTGAAAAAACTTGATCCTAGACGCGCAAAAAATATAAAAGAGAAGAATGAGCTAAATAATAAAGTAAGATTAATTAGAGCTATTGAAATAGCAAAAGCTTTGGGTAAAGTTCCTGGGTTTAAAAAAACAACATCGCCGTACGAATTTATAAAAATTGGTCTTTATCTTCCTACAGATGAATTAAAAAATAGAATAGAAAAAAGAGTGAAAAAAATGTTTAAAGCTGGACTACTAAATGAAATTAAAAAACTAAAAAAATCCGGCGTATCAGAAAAAAGAATAAAAGAATTCGGCTTTGAATATAATAATCCGACCAAAGAAAAAGTGATAAACGGCACACTCAAATACGCCAAACGTCAGATGACATGGTTTAAAAGAGACAAAGAAATAAAATGGTTTGACGCTTCAAAGAAAAACTTGGAAAAAATTGTTTTATCTAAAGTGAAGAAAGATTTTTAGTTAACCTTTCTTTCGTGGTCATACTAAAATCGTGGTTGAAAGGCTTACCTGTAATCATTTCATATATCTCAATGTATCTACGGGAGAGTTCAGCCACGAGGTCAGCCGGGTCTTCCGGGATAACTTTATCTTTATAAGGGTCGCAATGCTCTTTAAACCACAGTCGCAAAAATTCTTTATCAAAGTATTCCGGTTCTTCTCCTTTGTCAAAACGTTCCTGATATGTGCCCGCTTTCCAATATCTGGATGAATCCGGGGTATGTATCTCGTCTATGAGCGTTAGCTTCCCTTTTTCATCCAATCCGAATTCATATTTTGTATCCACAAGTATCAATCCGCGGGAAAGAGCCATTTCTTGGCCTCTTTTAAATAACGCTTTTGCCATCTTTTCTATCTGATCCGTCAAATCTTTTGAGAGTATGCCCTCCGATACTATTTCCGCCGGAGTTATGGGCCTGTCATGCTCGTCTGATTTTGTCGTGGGAGTAAAAACCGGTTCTATTAATTTTTGATTCTTTTTCATTCCTTCCGGTAGGACAAAATTTCCAAAATCGCGTTTGCCGTCTTTATAATGGGTCCAAAGCGAAGTGCCCGTCACACCCGTGATATATCCACGCATCACGCATTCAATAGGGAGAGTTTTGCATTTTTTCGCTACAACCACATTCGGGTCAGGCGTACTTAAAACATGATTTTGAATAATATCCTTGGTTTTTTCAAACCAAAACAAGCTGACTTGATTCAAAACTTCACCCTTGAATGGAATAAAAGCGATGTTTCTGTCAAAAGAAGAATGCCTGTCAGTGGAAATGAGCGTTATGTGGTCGGGTTTTATATAAATATCTCTCACTTTGCCCACTTTTTTCTCGCCAAGATTCGGAAAATTTGTCTCCGTTAAAACATCACCTATATGCTCTTTGATTTTTTCTATGTTCATTTCTTTTTTTAAGGCCGGACCTTTCAGATATTCTTAAGGTCCAGCCTTTTTAACTAATAATTATTTTCCAGGAGGCGAAAGAGTTAAATTACCCGGTTCAAAAATAACTTTTCTCTCTCCTTTTTCTACAATACCAATATCAGCCAGTTTATAACCAGTTTTTTTTCCAATCTCCAAAACTTCTTCTACTTCTTCTTTTGGAATAAAAATATAATAACCTACCCCCCAATTGAAAGTTTTTAAACAATCTTCAAGCGGGATTTTTAATTGTTCATGAAAAAATTTAAACAGTGGTGGTACTGTGAGCCATGAATGAATCCTATAAGCGTATTGCCTCTTATCAAAAGCAATTTTGCCTACACCATCACCTGTGCCCGGCAAAAGGGTGTGAATCTCAATTTTGGCTTTTAATAATGCTTCAATAAGCGCGACATATGAACGCGTAGGAATAAGCGCTTCTTCACCTATTGTATTTCCATTCGGTAGTTTCGTAAGAAATTTATCCGGTAATTCCATCGCTTTTTTAATAACTAAACTTATTCCATTGGCATGAAGCCCGGATGAAGCAACGCCGATAATATGGTCTCCGACAGTTAATTTTCTGCCAGTAATCAAATTTTCTTTTGGCGCGATAATACCTGTGACTGAACCGCTCAAACTCGCTATAGCTTTAACAGGGCTTTTGGGATTGATTAAATAAGTTACGCTGGCGGATTCTCCGGCCGGCAAAGCCATACCGACTTCACGGCAGATTTTTAAAAATCCATTGGCAAAATCTTTTGCCCGTTTTTTATCTCCGTACCATTCACTCTTACTTGCTTCCAATTGGTCGGTGAAAACCACAGGCATAGCGCCTTGGGCAATTACATCATTCACCACAATTAGGGCTGTATCAATAGCAATTGACTCATAATAAGATTTCCCAGTTTTCTGGTACATCCATTCCGCAATCCAATTTTTATTCCCCAAATCTTCTTGAGTTTGGCACCAAATATGAGATTCTTTACCTCGGTACTCAAACACAGCCCCGTGGGCATGAGCCGCGTCTTTATTTATGAATACTCCCCTTTTATTCGGAAATTTAAGCGTTTTTTTACCGGCTTCAATCATTGCCATCTTAAACGGCTCTATTATAGTATAATTCACTCCCGCTTTGGCATATTCGCTTTTTGGTTTTATTTTCATAATTATTTCGAATTCATATAATCCATCCCGACCGTTTTAAAAATTTCACTAAAATTTTCTAAAACTTCTTTCTTACCTTTATTAAAACATACAATGAAGTGAAAATAAACAACTGGAAGATATAGTTTCTCTGGGTCTAATAATCTTGTCTCCACTGTAAACGCACATGTTTTGGTAATTTCAAAATTATCAATCTCATTTATAAACAGGCGTTTTGTTCTAATAGATTC
>CAYPAN010000041.1:0-5396 GCA_964408725.1 uncultured Candidatus Saccharibacteria bacterium | reverse complement strand
ACGCCGATAATTATTGGTTTGCGCAAGAACCGTTCTTGCGGAAGTAAATTAATTTTTTTATAAACATATTTGATTGTTTTTAACGATAATTCTTCGTCCAGCTTGCCGGAAAATCCACCCTTGCCAATGTGGCCTAGTGAATTTACTTTGGTTAAATTTGTGCAGACAAAACCGTCCACTTGATGTTTCAAGCAAACTTCCAAAATTTTCTCCAGTTTTGTTTCCTGTAAATCCGGCGATAATTTCACAAAAACCGGTTTATTTTTTGGTATGGAAAAAATTTTATTCAAAAGCAAATCTAAATTTTGAGGCTCGGCAAAAATCGGATGTTCTTCGCAAGTGTTGGGGCAACTGATGTTAATAGTGAAGTAACTGCCTACATCCTGAAAAATTTTATATGTAAAGAAATAATCTTCAATTCCCTTATTTACATCTGAAGTTTCCGGGGAGTTGGTTTTCGCAATGTTGATGCCTACCGGGAAAGAAAAAATTTTACCTTGCAATCGTCTATGTAAAATTTCCGCTCCTGAATTTTTAAGACCATAATTCACGCGCAAGCTTTTAGCTTTAGGTAAACGATACAAACGAGGTTTAGAATTGCCGCCATAAGGGTTAGCAGTGATGGAGCCGACTTCCATAAAGCCAAATCCAACCGAAGGTATAATATGGGTCAGAACGGCATCTTTATCGAAACCAGCCGAAAGGCCGACCGGATTTTCAAAATTTATACCTAAAATTTTTTGCTTAAGAATTTGATTTGAATATCCAAACCAAAGACTTGTTTTTTTTCTGGTCAGCCAATGTCTGCCTAAAAAATATCCCAAAGCAATCATGCGGTCGTGTATCGATTCTGGGTCAAACTTAAAGAAAATCGGCTTCAAAATCCATTTGTAAAGTTTTCCGGTTATTTTATTTCTTACTGAGGTTATTCCGTCTGACATATTCAAATACTAGCAAAAATATGCTAAAATTAAAAGCGTTATGAGCGAAGAGCTTAATTATCCTATCAGCAAAATTTTTGGGGAGGAAATAAAAGATTCAAGGGGAAATCCAACTATTAAAGTGACGGTTTTTTGTGGAGAAAAATCCGGCAGTTTTGCCGTGCCCTCCGGCGCTTCTACGGGTATTCATGAAGCGCATGAATTACGGGATGATGATGGTAGGGGGGTGAAAAAAGCTATAGATAATGTAAATAGTAAAATTGCCCAAAGACTGACTGGCCAAGATGTTTTAAATCAGAAAAATATTGATAAAATTATGTTGGAACTCGATGGCACCAAGAATAAAGATAATCTGGGCGGAAACGCGATTATTGGCGTAAGTATTGCCTGCGCCAAAGTGGCGGCGAAAGTGTCCAACTTGGAAACCTTTGAATATTTGCAAACGCTTATGGAAATAAAATCGTCGCGCAAGATGCCGTATCTTTATATGAATTTAATAAATGGCGGTAAGCACGCGAAAAATAATTTGGCTTTCCAGGAATACCATATAGTGCCGATGACAGATGATATAAAGGAAGCGGTTAGGATTGGGATAAAAATTCAGAATAGCCTGAAAGAAATTATTGGCAAAGAGTTAGGAGAAGAGTCGCTTATGTTGGGCGACGAGGGAGGTTTTGCTCCAAAAGTAAACGGCATAAGAAAACCGCTCCAATTTTTAACAGATGCAATTAAGGAGAATAATTTAGAAGGGGAGGCTCGTCTAGCTTTAGATGTGGCTGCTTCTTCTTTTTATAGCGATGGAGCATATAAAGTCGACGGAAAAGATATTTCTAAAGAAGATTTAAGAGATGTTTATGATTCTTTAATCAGCGAATTTAATTTACTTTCTATTGAGGACCCGTTTGATGAAGAAAGTTTTGATGATTTTAGAAAATTAAAAGAAAATAATAAAGGTTTTTTGGTTGTGGGGGATGATTTGACAGTTACAAATAAAATTCTGCTTCAAAAAGCAATAGAAAAAGGAAGCATAAATGCGATGATTATTAAGCCGAACCAAATCGGTACGCTTTCCGAGACACTTGAAACTATGAGACTAGCTCGTGAGAATGATATAGAACTCATTGTGAGCCATAGAAGCGGGGAGACGGAGGATGATTTTATTGCCGATTTGGCTTATGCTTTTGGCTGTTTTGGCCTAAAAGCCGGTGCTCCATTAAAATCTGAAAGAAAGGTGAAATATGACAGATTAATTAAAATTTCAGAAATGTGATTTTTATGGATATGCTATAATATCTTATATATGGCAGAAGAAAAAAAAGAAAATTTTATAAAATGGTATAGCGAAGTCGGTATTGCGGATGTTCCTTCGGTGGGCGGTAAGAATGCCGCGTTAGGTGAAATGTATTCAAACCTTGTGCCTCTTGGGGTAAATATACCGGACGGTTTCGCTCTTACTGCCGATGCGTATCGGCATTTTTTCAAGAAGACAGGATTGGATGAGGAAATAAAAAAAATTCTTTCCGATTTAAACACGAAAAACATTCTTAATCTCCAGGTTCGCGGGAAAAAAGTTCGCGAGGCCATCTTAAAAGCCATTTTGCCACAAGACCTTGATGACGCAATCACAAAAGCTTACGCGGAACTGGAGAAAAAATACGGGAAAAATAGAGATGTGGCAGTACGTTCGTCGGCCACGGCTGAAGACCTTCCGGGCGCTTCTTTCGCCGGACAACAGGAAACTTATCTTGATGTGCGTGGGATAGATAATGTTCTTGTATCTACCAAGAAATGCATTGCTTCTCTTTTTACCGACCGGGCTATCTCATACCGAGCGGACAAAGGATTCTCTCATTTTGACGCGGCGCTTTCCGTCGGTGTGCAGTGTATGGTGCGTTCCGATAAGGCATCTTCGGGCGTAGCTTTTACGCTTGATACAGAGACGGGTTTTGACAAAGTTATTTTGATAAACGGTATATACGGTCTTGGCGAATTCATCGTGCAGGGAGAAGTCATACCTGATGAATTTATAATTTTCAAGCCCACACTCGAAAACAATAGTAAAAATCCTATCATAGGCAAGAACATAGGCAAGAAAAATATAAAGCTCGTTTACGCTAAAGGAGGGACAAAGAAAGAAAAAGTTTCCCTGCAAGACCAGCAGAAATTCTGCATCACAAACGAGGAGGCGGTAAAATTAGCAAAATGGTGTTTGGAAATAGAAAAATATTTTTCAAAAAAGCATAACCATTATCAGCCCATGGATATTGAATGGGCCAAAGACGGCAGGACAGGAGAACTTTTCATAGTGCAAGCCCGTCCCGAGACTGTTCATTCCGGAGAAGATAAGAATGTGTTAAAAGAATATCAATTGCAAAGAAAGAGCAAAGTACTGGTGGATGGCATTGCGGTGGGTTCCAAAATCGGTAGCGGCAAAGTCCGTATTTTACATAATGCGAAAAATATTTCTTCCTTTAAAAAAGGGGAGGTGCTGGTGACGGAAATTACCGACCCGGACTGGGAACCTATTATGAAAATCGCCGGAGCAATCGTGACGGATAAAGGCGGGCGCACTTCTCATGCCGCTATCGTGTCGCGCGAGTTGGGTATTCCTTGCATTGTGGGTTCTAATAATGCTACCAAAATACTTAAGAACGGAAAAGAAGTCACAGTAGATTCTTCTTCAGGTCAGGTGGGTAATGTATATGAAGGTATCATCCCATTTAAAATAATAGAACATCGTCTAGATAAAATACCTAAAATAAACACGAAAATAATGGTGAATATAGGTTCTCCGGACGAAGCGTTCAAAAATTGCTACCTTCCGGTGGAGGGAGTAGGACTCGGGAGATTGGAATTTATTATTGCTTCACATATCGGTGTTCATCCGAATGCCTTGATTGATTATAAAAAACTAAAAGAAGGCAAAAAAACCCCGTATATACAAAAAGTTCTCAAAGAAATTGATAATTTAACGCCTTTATACAAAGACAAAACACAGTTTTACGTGGAAAGACTGGCATTGGGAATCGCGAAGATTGGCGCCACTTTTTATCCAAAAGAAGTCATTATTAGATTTTCCGATTTTAAGACGAATGAATATCGCACTTTGTTGGGTGGTGAGATATATGAACCGCATGAAGAAAACCCAATGCTAGGCTGGCGCGGAGCTTCCCGTTATTACGACCCGAAATTTAAGGTGGCTTTTGGCCTTGAATGCAAAGCTATGAAAATGGTGAGAGAAGATATGGGTCTCACAAATGTGGTTCCAATGATTCCATTTTGCCGAACCCCGGAAGAAGGGAAGAAAGTTGTGCAAGTAATGGCCGAGCATAATCTGGACCGGGTAAAAGACAAAAAGCTTAAAATTTATGTAATGTGCGAGATACCTTCAAATATTCTTCTGGCAGATGAATTTTTGGAAATTTTTGACGGTATGTCTATCGGTTCCAATGATTTGACTCAGTTAACCTTGGGGCTGGACCGTGATTCCGGAATAGTCACCCATATTGCGAATGAAAACAATGAGGCGGTTAAGAAACTTATCGCCGATATCATTCACAAATGCAGAGAAAGAGGTAAATATGTCGGAATTTGCGGGCAAGCTCCGTCGGACTACCCGGAATTCGCGAAGTTCTTGGTGGATGAAGGTATAGAGAGTATGTCGCTTAACCCTGACACTGTTATTAAAATTATTATGGCTCTTGGTAAAAAGAGTTAAAAAATATGAATATACTTTTAGTGTCTCAAACCATCTTTTATATTGTATCGTCGATTGCAATAATTATTATTGGCGTATTGATTGTGATTGTAATATATTATCTGATATGTATTTTAAGAAATACCCGCAATATTTCTGATGATATAAGTCAGACTTATATTAAGGCAAAAAGGAGTATTAAAAAAATTATCAGTTTAATAAGCAAGAATAAAAAATATGAAAAAGAAAAATAAACCTGTTCGTAAATTAAAAAATGGAAAGGGTGGAAAGTTTTTAAGCGGAGCGTTAATCGGAGCGGCCTTGGGGGTAGCAGCGGAAATTTTTGCCACGTCGGAAAAAGGCAAAAAGGTCAGCAAAGAAATAAAAAGCAGGTCAATAGAATTTTATAAATTTATAGCGCCGCAATTGAAGAGGGTTGCGGAAGAAATGGGGGAAGAGGAGTATAGAACATTGGTTGATAAATCAATTTCTCATTTTAGCAAAAACACGAAGCTTACTCCGAAAGAAAAAGCGGATTTAGCTAAAGAGGCTCATGCATCTTGGAAACATCTGAAAAAACATCTTTAGAATACTTTTGTGCGGGATGGGGTAATCGAAACCCCGTCTAATCCTTGGGAAGGACTCATTCTGCCACTAAACTAATCCCGCGTGTATATAAAATATACTGTTTTTGACCATTTGACAAGTATGCTATAATACAAATATATGAAAAATGTAACAATTTATTCAACGCCGAC
>CAYPAN010000040.1:0-5459 GCA_964408725.1 uncultured Candidatus Saccharibacteria bacterium | reverse complement strand
GGTCTAAAGCCTGATTAAGGGCTATTATCCTACCGGCTTCAATATTCTCTTTTTGTATAAACACGGTTTGTACTGTATCTTTTGCGGTATTCAATACCATACTTCCTAAAGGTACTGGCGTTGCAGCAACAAAAGGCAAAAGAACGAGAGATTGAGCAAACCGTATTAAATTGTTCTTATTCATATTATCCCGCCCTCGGCGGGACGCCAACTCCGAGTACTTATTCAACTTTTACTGAAATAACCCTTATTAAATGGTCTTTTAAACCTATAATAAGGATATGTCTATATCTTAGCATATAGCATATTAAAAGTCAATAGTTATGACCCATTTTTATCATATGTCAAATACAAAATAGCTTATAAAATAAGGATATCTTACTATATACTCATTGACAAATAATGCTAAAATAGTAATAATTTAGTCCCTGTGGACAATTAAAAAGACTTTATCAGCCACTTTATAGGCTTCTCCCGCCCCCATTGTTACAAATACGTCATTTTCTCCTAAGTTTAAGTCTCTTATGAATGCTTCCGCCGACTTGAAGTCGGGAAAGGCTTTAGCCTTGTCTCCAGCCAGATTAATAGCTTGAGCAAGTTTCTCGCTTGAAATACTCTCATCTTTGGCTTCCCTGGCAAAAAAAATAGGGAGCAAATACGTATTGTCGGCATCTTTAAAACTTTTGGCAAAATCATTAAATAAAGCTTTAGTCCTGCTATATAAGTGTGGCTGAAACAAAACCATGATTTTTTTGATACCAACCGGATAAAGTTCACGCAAGGCCTCCAGGCTTGCTTTTATCTCCGTGGGATGATGAGCATAATCATCATATATGATGGTCCCTTCTTTTGTTTGTCCTATTTTTTCTAATCTGCGCCAAGTGCCGGAAAATTCTAATAAGGATTTTTGAGCATCCCCCTCTTTTATTCCGAGCGTTTCCGCCACAGCCAGCGCTGCTGCGGCATTCATCCTGTTGTGTTCTCCGGGCACAGAAAGCTTCGGAACTTTTTCTAAATATTTTATGTAGTCAGTGATTTTATTTTCACTTTGTGATAAAAGCTTATTAAATGCGTTTTGTATATCCGCCAAATCTTTATAACAATCAAGATGGTCGGCTTCAATATTCGTGACAAGAGTAATAAAGGGATGAAAATTCAAAAAATGCCGGTTATATTCATCCGCTTCCACAACCAAATATTTACTGTTTCCATGTCTGAAATTACTGCCTGCTCCGCCTTGGCGCGGGTCAAATTTTTTAACAAAAGAACCGACAATAACCGTGGGGTCTAAACCTGTATCCGTCAAAATTTCGGCAATCATAGCTGTGGTCGTTGTTTTCCCGTGGGTCCCGGCAATCGCTATCACCTTATACTCTTTAGCAAATTGACCTAACGCCTCAAAATAACTAAGTGTGGGCTTACCAGTTTTTTTCGCTTTTTCTATAATTTCCGGACCGCGATAAAACCAGGCATCGCTATATACATACACGTCGGCTTCCGGCAATTCCTTTTTTTCACTTTGATAAAATATATCAGCTCCCGCCTGTCGTAATGGTTCTAATGTTTTTAAACTTTCATCATCATTTATGCCAGAAACTTCAATGCCACGAGAAATAGCCATTTTGGCCAATGCCGAAATACCTATTCCACCGATTCCAATAAAGAAAACTTTTTTAATTCTTGATAAATCCACTTCAATTTCTTTTTGCATTTTATTTCAGCTTCTTTATTATTTCCAAAAATTGGTCTCCCCTTTCATATTCATTATTAAACATTCCAAATGAAGCAAAAGCCGGAGAAAAAAGAATGACGTCTCCCTTTTTTGATTTTTTTACTGCTTCTTTGACCGCTTCATTCAAATTTTTAACTTTGTGAACTTTACTACTTCCTACTTTATGACTAAGCAGTTTATCCGTGCCTGTTCCTGGAATCATTAAAACAGCTTTGCAATACTTATTTATAACTTTTACAAAAGAATTTAAATCAAGTCCTTTATCCGCCCCGCCGCAAATTAAAACAATCTTCTTTCTCTTTTCCCATACCCCAGGGGTACGGGAAGTTCCCGTACCCCTGGGGTATGGGAAATTTACAGAAAGCGCTTCAATTCCAGCCATAGTAGCCTCGGGGGTCGTAGCGTTATTGTCATTGTATATTTTTACACCTTCTCGTGGTGAGCTTGTCGAACTCATTATTGTTTTTATATACTGCAATCTTCCCTCCAGACCTTTAAAATTCTTAACAGCCCGCCCTATTCTTGATGCCGGAATTTTAAACTGCTTAACCACTTCCACGGCACAAGCCAGATTTTCTTGTTGAAATTTACCCGGCACGGTAAACTCATATTTACCCATATTTTTAATATTTATTACAATCAGTCTGCTTTTTATATTTTCCGGTATTAATTTTTTAACTCCGGGGCGGATTATGAGTATATCGCCTTTTTTTTGATACTTGAAAATATTAGCTTTGTCGTTAAAATATCTTTCCATAGCTTTTTTACTTGTGGTGAGCATAGTCGAACCATAATAATTCATATGGTCAGGCATAAAGGAGGTGAAAACAGAAATATTGGGCGATATTTTCGCATCGCCAAAACCCTGTAACTGCCAAGAATCAAGCTCGCACACCAAAATATCCCCCGCTTTTACTTTTTCAAGGAGTGGAAGAGTGGCAACTCCTCTGACATTGCCACCAATATATACCCTCGGGCGTAGCCCTATGGGCGAGCCTTTCTTTCCCAGAAATTTTTCATTCTGTTTCAAAATCTCATAGATTATTGCAGTGGTCATTGATTTCCCCCTTGTGCCAGTCACACCAACAATCATAACCTCAGGCGCGCATTTGGCAAAAAGTGACACATCCATTTCTACCGGAATTTTATTTTTTCTGGCCTCCTTTATATAAATAGAATCAAATGGCACACCGGCAGCTTTTATTACCATATCTTTATCTCTAAAATCCTCCAGCCTGTGCTCACCCAAAACAAATTTAATGTTCTTGAATTTTTTTAGAGCTTTTATGGAAGTTGCAAGCTGTTCTTTCGTTTTTAAGTCGGTTACTGTCAAATCCGCGCCAAGTTCAGCTAAAAACTTGGTATATCCCAATCCACGCCCCAAAATACCTAAACCCATTATGGTTATTTTTTTATTTTTAAATTGTTTTTTATAATTTTGCATTTATTTCAGAATCTTCTTGAATTCTTCCATATCGTCAAAATGGTGTTTTATGCCTTTTATTTCCTGATAGTCTTCATGACCTTTGCCAGCGCAAAGAATTATGTCTCCCTTTTTTGCCAATTCCGCAGATTCCTCTATAGCCAGACGGCGTTCCACTATAGTTATTACTTTTTCCGATTCCTCGTGAGATAAATTATCTTTCATTTGGTCAATGATTTTATCCGGGTCTTCGCTTCTCGGATTATCCGAGGTGAAAATAGCTACATCGGACATATTTGCCCCAATTTTTCCCATTTTGGAACGCTTCAATGGGTCACGGTCTCCTCCGCAACCAAATACGGAAATTATTCTGCTTCCTTCAGGTTTTATATCTTTTACGGTTAAAAGAACTTTTTCTAACGCGTCGGGAGTATGGGCATAATCTATAATTACAAGAACTCCATTTGAAGACATAAAATGTTCAAACCTTCCCCTTGGAGGTTCTATACTCTCTAAAATCTTATTGACTTTTTTTGTGTCAAAACCGAGAAGCTTTGAAGCGCTCCACACGGCAAGCAGATTATAGGCGTTAAACTTGCCTAAAAGTTTTGAATGTATTTTTTCTCCGTTAAAATCAAGTTCCAGACCTTCGAAATGGAGTTTTAAAATCTTGCCGTAAAAATCAACAAATTCTGTTTCGTCTCCAAAGCCATAAAAAAATTTATCCGCTTTTATATCTTCAACCATTGCCAGACCATGCTCGTCATCCGCATTGGAAAGAGCAAAAGCTTTTTCAGGAAGTATTTCAAAAAATTTCTTTTTAGCCCGAAAATAATTTTCTATATCCTTGTGATAATCCAAGTGGTCGTGGGTCAGGTTCGTAAAAATTCCGCCGGCGAAATTTACTCCGGAAACTCTGTTTTGATCTAAGGCATGCGAAGAAACTTCCATAAAAACGTATTCACAGCCGGCCGTGAGCATCTTGGCAAAAATCTTCGTCAGGGAAACAGAATCAGGAGTGGTGGACGGCATCGGCTTGTTTGAATCTGCTTTGAATTTTTCTTCCCCTATCAATATTTCCACTGTGCCTATGAGCCCTGATTTATGTCCTAAAGCGGTAGTAATTTTATGCAAAAGAGTGGCAGTCGTCGTCTTTCCATTTGTGCCTGTAACCCCAACCACTTTTAACTTTTTTGACGGATTGCCATAATGAATCCTAGTCGCAAAGAGTTTTATTGCCCACCAGATGCTTTTAAATTTCTTGATTATATTTTTCATATTTTTATATTTTATCACACTTTACTTTTTAAGATATTTTTTATTTTTTAACTTATCGGGCATCAGGCTTTTTTCTGTGTATTTTTCATAATTTTTTCCGTAACCCAAATCCTTCATTAATTTTGTGGGGGCATTCCGAATACTCATAGGGATTGGTAAATTGCCGTATTCTTTCGCATCCTGCATCGCCAAAAGATACGCATTATAAGCATTTCTGTCTTTTTTGGCTTGCGCCAGATAAACCACTCCGTGCGCCAGATTTTCTCCACATTCCGGCATGCCAATCGTGTCCACTGCCTGAAATACGGCATTAGCCACTACCAAAGCCGTCGGCTGTGCCAGACCTATATCTTCACTGGCAAAAACTACCATCCGGCGGGCTATAAATTTCGGGTCTTCCCCGGCTTGCAGCATTCTCGATAGATAATATAAAGCTGCATCCGGTTGTGAAGCGCGCATACTTTTTATAAAAGCGCTGATGGTATTGTAATGTTCTTCACCCTTTTTATCATAACGTAAAAATTTTGCCTGCAGAGCATTTTTTAGATTTTCCAGTGTAATTTCTTTATAAAGAGAAACAGTATTCTCAATCATCGCTATTGCCTGCCTGGCATCCCCAGCTGACATACTAACGAGCCAATCAGTTGCATTCTTTTTCATTTTATAACCGGTACTTTTGATTATTTTTTTCATTTCTTCATCTCCAAGTTCATTCATAACGAAAACCCGCGAGCGGGATAAAAGAGCCGGTATTACCTCAAAGCTTGGATTTTCAGTTGTCGCTCCAATCAAAGTGAGTCTGCCGGACTCCACATACGGCAGAAGAAAGTCTTGTTGGGCTTTGTTGAATCTGTGAATCTCATCAAGAAAAAGAATTTTGGGACCGAGCAGTGTGCCTTCCGATTCTATTATCTGGCGGATATCTTCTTTCCCCGCGGAAACGGCTGAAAGTTCGTGATAATCGGCATTTAGCGCTTTAGCATAAATTTTAGCAAGGGTCGTTTTCCCGACGCCCGGCGGACCCCA
>CAYPAN010000039.1:0-5843 GCA_964408725.1 uncultured Candidatus Saccharibacteria bacterium | reverse complement strand
GGGAAGTGCTGCTTTCTAAAATCGCGTTCTTGCTTAAGTCTCCCATACAGCGTTTGGCTATCGCGGTTAACGAAGTGTCAAAGAAAAAATAGTTATTTATTAAAAGTTTATTAATTGTAAAAAATATTATGTCAAAATTTGATTCATTTATGAAAGACCTTGAAGGTGCATCAGTTTTAGAACTGAATGACTTGGTCAAGGCAATAGAAGAAAAATTCGGAGTTTCAGCTGCCGCTGTCGCAGCTGCCGGGCCTGCCGCAGGAGCCGCAGAAGCAGTAGAAGAGAAAGATTCGTTTACCGTAGTGCTTGCCTCTGCTGGTGAACAGAAAATAGCTGTAATGAAGGTGGTGAAAGAAGCATTAGGCCTTGGTCTCAAGGAGGCGAAAGATTTAGTGGATGCCGCTCCTTCCACCTTGAAAGATGGGATGAAGAAAGCTGAAGCTGAGGAAATAAAGAAAAAGATTGAAGCAGCGGGCGGAAAAATTGAATTGAAATAAATCTTTAAATATCTTATATTTAAAACAAAAATCCCGAATTTCGGGATTTTTGTTTTTCTGAAGAAATGGTATAGTAAAGCTGTGAAAAAAGTAGCTTTTATTTCCGTTTTTAATAAGGATGGTATTGATAAATTTGCTAAGGGCCTAATCCTATTGGGCTGGGAAATAATATCTTCTTCCGGCACAGCAAAATACCTGAAAGATAATGGTATTGATTCTAAAGATTTGGCTAGTTTTTTAGGTGAGCCGATTTTGGGGCATAGAGTAGTTTCTCTCTCTAGAGAATTTTACGCCGCGCTTTTATCCCGTCCCGACAATGCTGAAGATATGAAAGAGCTTGAAAAATTAAAATTGCCTTACATCTCGCTTGTTTGCTGTGATATGTATCCGCTCTCTCAAGAAATTGCTAAAAAAGATGCCACTCTTGAATCAGTGATAGAAAAAACGGATATCGGCGGACCGACGATGTTGCGTGCGGCAGCTAAAGGAGAGCGAATCGTTGTTTGTGAAAAGGGAGACAGAGAAAAAGTTTTAATGTGGCTCCAAGATGGTGAGAAAGATGCGGAATCATTTAAAAGAATTCTTGCAGCAAAAGCCGAATATGTCGTCGCAAAATATTGTATGGCTTCCGCAGGATATTTAAGTAAAGGTATATATAAAAGTATTTTGGGGGAGCAAGTGAGTGAATGCTGTTACGGTGAAAATGCTTATCAAGCCCCGTCCTTCGTTTATCAAGATGGTCAGAGTCCTTTTGCTCCTGACAAATTTAAATTACTTACCGAAACTCCTCTTTCCTATAACAATTTTTGCGACAGGGATAAAGTTTTACAAACTATCACTCATATTGCCGCTGGTTTTGAGTTGAATTTAAATAAAAGTCCATCGTGTATAGCTATTGCCGTCAAACACGGCAATGCCTGCGGTGTGGGAATTTCTGAAAAACCGATGGAAGCTATCATGAAGATGATTGAAGGCGATGTCAGGGCGATTCACGGAGGGTCTATTTTTACAAATTTTAAAATTGACGAAGAGATAGCGGAAGCCTTAATTCATTACAAAATGAAACCGGATGGCAGGAGGTTGCTTGATACGGTTACGGCTCCGGAATTTGCCGATACTGCCGTGGAAATACTAGCCCGTAAAAAAGGCAAATGCAGAATTGTGGCAAATCCGAATTTGGCCAATATTTCTACTGATTCTCTTGATAAAAAAGAACGCATAAGATACATAAGAGATGGGTTTCTGACTCAGCCAAATTATACTTTTGTCCCCAATATAAAAGAGGCGACAGTGGAAGGCGATATGGAGAAAATAAAAGATAAACAAATAGTCGC
Source organism: uncultured Candidatus Saccharibacteria bacterium (assembly GCA_964408725.1). Lineage (GTDB taxonomy): Bacteria > Patescibacteriota > Minisyncoccia > Phycocordibacterales > UBA9973 > UBA9973. Next base: position 4,012 of record CAYPAN010000039.1, on the reverse strand, counting down.
GGATTTGATTTTAGCTTGGGCTATAGGTTCGACTTCCAATAGCAATACCATAACGATAGTGCGAGATGGAAAATTGCTCGGTAACGGAGTGGGACAGCAAGACAGAGTTGGCGCCGCTAAGCTTGCCATATCAAGAGCCGATGACGCGGCTAATTCTTTAGATGAAAAAAATACCAAGGCTGATTTAAAAGACGCTGTAGCCTACAGTGACAGCTTTTTCCCGTTTCCGGATGGCCCAAAAGTATTGGTTGACCGGGGTATTAAGACTATTTTCACCACTTCAGGCTCCGTGAATGATGCTAGTGTGATAGAATCCTGCAAACAACAGGGGGCCACATTAGTGATGTTCCCGGATAAAGTTGCAAGAGGTTTTGCTTGGCATTAAAATACATATAGAATAAATGATATGAAAAAAGACGATACAATATTTACGATTTCACCGCTCGATGGAAGATATAAGAAAAACATAGGAGATTTAGATACGATTTTCAGCGAGTATGGTTTGATGAAATGCCGGCTTATTATAGAAATAAAATTTTTCTTGGCTCTTTTTAAAGTGGGCATAATGAAAAGAAAGATTACGGATAAAGAGGCATCATATCTTCACCGGCTCATTGAGAATTTCTCCGCAGATGATTTTAATAGAATAAAAGAAATTGAAAAAACTACCAATCACGACGTAAAAGCCGTTGAATATTTTCTGAAAGAAAAAATAGAAAAAGTTTTACCCGGTTGTCTGGAATTTATTCACTTGGGCAGAACTTCAGAAGACATAAATAATTTGTCTTATGCTCTTATGTTGCGTGATGTAATAAAGGTGATAAATGCAAAATATAAAGAAGTTGAAAAAGCGATATCAAATCTGGCAAAAGCAAACAAAGAAACTTCAATGCTGGCGCTGACACATGGTCAGCCAGCAAGCCCGACCACCTTTGGCTGGGAAATGAATGTTTTTGCCGAAAGATTGCGTTATGGCATTAAACAGCTTGATGAATTCAAGTTGAAAATGAAATTAAACGGTGCGACGGGAGGCGATAATGCCCTGTATGCGGCATACCCGAAAATAAATTGGCGCAAATTTTCAAATGATTTTATTTCCAGTTTGAATGAAAAAAGTAGCACCAAATTTATTAATAATCCTTTTACTACCCAAATAGAATCACACGACACTTACCGTGAACTCTTTGATATCATTCGCGGATTAAATCTGGTCTTGATGGATTTTTCTCAGGATGCCTGGCTTTATATTTCACGTGGGACTATTGTTCAGATTCCGAAAGCGGGGGAAGTAGGTTCTTCGGCGATGCCTCAGAAAGTGAATCCTATAAATTTTGAAAATGCCGAAGGCAACCTGGGACTGGCTAATTCTTTGTGCGAATTTTTTGGCAGGAAACTCACTATTTCCAGGATGCAGAGAGACCTTTCCGACTCAACAGTTGAACGCAATTTCGGGCTGGTTTTCGGACATGTACAAGTTGCCCTGGTTTATATCTTGAAAGGTTTGGGTCGTATCAAGATTGATAAAAACGCAATGGCAGAGGAATTGGAAAAGCACTGGGAAGTAGTTTCCGAAGCTTATCAGGTGATTTTACGGAGCGCTGGCATGAAAGACGGGTATGAATTGCTAAAAGAATTTACCCGCGGAAAAATCGTGGGTAAGGAAGATATGCATTCATTTGTTGACGAAATAGCTAAAAAACACAATTTATCAAAAAATATTCTTGATAAATTAAGAAAAATAACCCCACAAAATTATGTTGGGAATAGAGATTTTTAACTTGTTTTTTACTAAAAAAGCGTTATTATATATATATATGGAAATTCTAGGCAAAATATTGGGCAGTCCGGCCAGGGTTAAAATAATGCGACTTTTTTTACTGAATCCTAAGGGTAAATTCAGCAGAAAGGACATTATAAAAAAAAGCCGGGTGAGTCCGAATACTGCCAGCCAGGAAATTAAACTTTTAGCCTCTATCGGTTTTATAAAGAAACATAGCAATATACTTTGGTCTTTTAATCCACTTTTTAAATACACGGGGGAGTTTGACAGTCTTTTGGTGGGAGCTGAGACTTTAGATAAAAAAACTATTGCGGACAATTTCAGAAAAGTCGGGCGGGTAAAGCTTTTGCTGGTTTCCGGCATTTTTATAAAGAACAAAGATACTAGGGTGGATTTGCTGGTTGTCGGAGACAAAATGAAAAAAGCCAAGATTGAAGAGGAGATACGCAAGCTTGAAGCTGAAATAGGCACCGAGCTTGTATATGCTATTTTTGACACAAAAGATTTTATATATAGGCTAAATATGTACGATAAGCTCGTTCGGGATGTCCTTGATTTCCCTCATGAAGTCATTTTTCAGGCCCGAGAGTTATCCACACAAGCTTTAAAAAAGGCTTAAAAATTGGTATAATACTAAGTAGAGATTTATAAGGTCGAAACTTAAAAATTCTTTTATTAGTAACTTTATTTATTATGAATATTTGGATGTCGTGGGGTGATGTTTTTAACGCTTCGCTGCAAAATTTGTGGTGGGGCTTTGTTCAATTCGCTCCTAAGCTCATTTTAGCTATTGTTTTTTTCATAATCGGTTGGGCCTTGGGTTCTCTTATCGCTAAAGCTTTCGAACACGTCTTTAGCTCTTTAAAAGTGGATAGTCTTTTCCGTTCCATCGGAGCGGAGAATTTTTTTAGAAAGGCTGGAATGAATCTTAATTCCGGACATTTCGTCGGAGAAGTAATAAAGTGGTTTGTGATTATTATCTTCCTTCTTCCTTCACTTTCTTTAATCGGTTTGGATTCCATCGGTTCTTTCTTGGAGAACGATGTGCTTGGATTCTTGCCTAGAGTTATAGTTGCCGCTTTTGTGTTGATAATCGCCACAGTTGTGGCCGACTTTCTTTCCAAAACAGTTGTGGCCGGTTCTCGCGCAATGAATCTAAAGTCAGCGCATATGCTGGGTTCTCTTGTTAAATACACCATTTGGGTTTTTGCTTTCATTATTGCATTAGGTCAATTGGGAGTGGCGGAAGGGTATATGAATACTCTTTTTGCCGGAATAATCGGTATGCTTGCATTGGGTGGCGCTCTTGCTTTCGGTTTGGGCGGCAAAGATGCAGCAGCAAGATTGCTTGCGAAAATCGGTGAGGATATGTCTCATCACGGATAATCCGCGTCCTTGTTTTTAAAGTTATTTAAGAAAAAAGATGTCCACTTTTTATTAAGGTTGACATCTTTTTTCGTTTTGATATACTGTCTTTATCAGTATGAATATCACAAGAAACAACAGTTTTAAAAGGCGGTTTTAAACAGGCTCTCTTTTGTCTGTCGGCCGCCTGAAAGGCGGTTTTTTCTTTGCCCTGAGCGTAGTCGAAGGGTTTCCAGCGAGGACTGAATATTGACAACTTAAATCCTATCCCAGCTTTCGAGGGTCTTTTCAAGTGCTGGAGGTAGGAAATAGCTTAAATAATTTTGAATGCCGAGCGGTCGGAATAGAATTTATTATAAGCTTTGTTTTTACCCTGATGTAATGTCAGGGTTGTGGTTTGTAAATTTCTTAACAGGAAATTTAAGGGCGTACGGTGGATGCCTTGACTTTAAGAGGCGATGAAGGACGTGGCGTTGCTGCGATAAGCTTCGGGGAGGTGCTTAGCTACCTTTGATCCGGAGATTTCCAAATGGGGAAACCCTATCAAGTAAACCTTGATAATTTTTATCTTTATGATAAAAAAGCGCACCCTGGGAATTGAAACATCTTAGTACCAGGAGGAGTAGAGACAAATATGTATTTCCGTAGTAGCGGCGAGCGAAAAGGAAGAAGCCCAAACTCTTGTAGCAATACAAGGGGGTTGTAAGATGACAATTTTTATTTAATTAAAGAAGAGTCAAAAAATAAGTTATTAGTTGAAGTTGCTGGAAAGCGACACCGTAGGGGGTGATAGTCCCGTAAACGAAAATAATTTATCTCTTTTATTGTTATTCTTGAGTACCCCAGGACATGAATGGCCGGGGGGAA
>CAYPAN010000038.1:0-5996 GCA_964408725.1 uncultured Candidatus Saccharibacteria bacterium | reverse complement strand
CTATCGTAAATTTTTTTATTTATTTCATCAATTTCTTTTTTAGCCAGCTCGTCTGTGTCATAAGCGTCACTTCCTGTGGCGTAACATTCACCTATATACTGCGCGAGAATTGATGGGGACGCAGACTCATCGGCCGGAGGCCCGGCTTTATGCATACCATAAATCGCTTTCGCTACATGCGGGCCGACATCGCCTTGGTAATTGGCTCGAATGATTTTTGCCCCGGAAAATTCAATAATTCGTGAAATGGATTCACCTATGGCATTGCTCATCAAATGCCCGATATGAAAAGGCTTGAAAGGATTGGGGTCCGTGTATTCCACCATTATTTTTTTGCCTTCAAAAAGTTTGTTTTGTCCAAAATTTTTATTTTCCAGGATTTCTTCTATGCTTTTTATAAAAAATTCTTGAGATAAATAAAAATTAATAAAGCCGTTTTTAACTTCTATGTTGCTAAGGTATGGCCTTAAATCTTTAAAAAGGTCCTGCCTTAGTAATTTTTTTATTTCTTCAACTATCTTTTCTGCAAGTTCTTTTAGATTGGCTTTATTTTTTTTGGCCAAAACCATTGCCACATTCGTAGAATAATCCCCCATCTCTAAATCTGCCGGGTGTTCAAGAACAATATTCTCGGTCTCTACCTTGAGATTTTTGAGAGCATTTTTTATTAAATTTTCTATTTTTTCTTTCATCTATTTGTGTCCCGTACTTCCTTCACGCCCTTCTCCGCGCACAGTTTCAGATATTTCCGACACTTCCACAATATCGCAATGTTCAAACTTTTGAATGACCATTTGGGCGACTTTATGCCCTTTTTCCAAAATAACCTCTTTGTCTCTGCTGTTCCATAGACACATTATAATTTCCCCCCTGTACCCCGCGTCAATCACACCGCCAAAAACTTTCAGCCCGAGATTGAAAGAAATGCTTGATTTATCCCAGATAAGCCCAACATAACCTTCTGGTATTTCCACTGCCACTCCGGTATGTACACGCTCCTGCTGATGAGGAGGAAAAACTACGTCTTCAATGGCGTAAAAATCCATCCCCGCATCGCCCGGATGCCCGTGCGTCGGCAATTTCGCGTCTTCTCTTAATTTTTTAACCTTTATTTGCATAATTATATATTAATTAATTTTCTAACTATTTTAACAACTTGCTTTGGTGACAATTTACTATTGTTTATTTCAAAATTGTTCTTTACTGGAGCTGGTGTTGTCCAATCTTTAGTTCCTTTTTTTATATTTATAATCTGCCTCATAATTTTAACATCTTTTAACTTATTAAACTTTTTCCTGGAATTTCCAGAGACACGCTTCAACAAAACTTTAGGGCTGGCTGTCAGGTGAATAAAATATACAATTCCTCCAGTTTTTTCAATGATTGATTCCACTTTTTTAACGTAAGCAGGGTCGCTCAAACCGGTCTTAGAAACATATCCTGCTGAATAAGCATGAGTCATAACGATATTTATTTTTGCCTTAGATATCTCTTCAATAATGTCTAACCTTAGCTTCTCACAAAGGCGGTCCATACTCAGCGTTCCCCTATCAAATAAATCTTTAACCACATCATAAGTATGATGATTATGATAAAGCTTATATCCTGTTTGCTTATGGAATTCATTGGCGACAGTATATTTACCCACAGCAAACGGTCCGTAAAAAATCACAACATTAAACTTAGACCTATTATTTTTTGATGATTTTTTTGACTTCTTCATAAATTTTTTCGTGGATATTTGCGGGCGTATTCAAAACTCCACCCTTTACACATTCTATTTTGACCCAGCCCTTTTGGGTTTTAGCGAGCCAAAGCGCCGTTTTATTTGAATTCGTAAGGTACGGGATATTGCCTTCCACAATATCTTTCTTTTTGCCCATATAAGCGCGGGAAGATTTTTTATTGCGTTCTTTTATTAATTTTAGAATTATATTCATCGGAACACTTAAATAAAAAACTCTGTCCGGCCTCGGAATCTTAAAAACTTCATATTCCATTTTATCCAGCCATTTTATAAAATCATTTCTTTTTTTGGTGTTTTTGATTTTACCGCCCTGATGGATTTGATTGGCACTCACATATCTGTTTGCCAAGACGATATAACCTTTTTTGAGCCAACTTTTTATTTCTTCCGAAGATTCCCACCTGTCCGCCGCGTAAGAGATGGAAGCTATTTTGGGGTGAACATTTATCCAGTTGTAATACTGCATAGAAAGACAATGCCCTATAAAAGCGCCAAAAAAGTTTTTATAGTACTCCGGGAAATCCAAAACTTTCACGGTATGTCCGTCCTCTTTCAGCCTTTTCGCCAAAAGTTTTATCTGCGTCGCTTTTCCGCTTCCATCCGTACCGTCTATGACTATTAGTTTGCCCTTTTTTGCCATATAGAAAATATAGCAGAAAAAGCGTTAAATTGAAAATTATATTCCCAAAATTTTTAATCCTCTTTTAATCACAACGAAACCATAGCCCCAGAGGAAAGGCAACCATAAGGGCATTAAGCCAAAAAGAGTATTTCTTACAAAAGTTTCAACACCAGTACTGACAAAAACAACTTCAGACAGCATCATCATAAAAAATCCGAGAAGAAATATCAAAATATCTCCTTTTTCTTTTTTAATAGAAAATGAAACTAAAATAATTATTATATATACAAGTGTGAGAAGATAATCATTCCGAATAACCGGAATAAGTCCAATCATTATCAAAATCGGAACTATATTTAAAATAAAATTAATTGTTCTATTCATAAATCATTATAAAATTTTTTTAAAACCTCTTTAAAATAAGTATCCATCGGCTCTAATTTAGAAATATCTTCTAAACTTAGCCACTTATAATCATCATGTTCATCGCTAAGCGATACTTCGCCATCAGCTTCACCTATATATGTAAGTCTAACAATATGTTTTCCTGCTATCCTCAAAATATCTTGCGCAGTGATTAATTTAGGTTCTCCTGTAATATCAAGGCCGGTTTCTTCCACAACTTCTCTTTTTAAATTTTCAATCAAAGAAGCTCCGGGATTTATTCGTCCACCGACAATATCCCATTTTGGTCCAACTTCCGGATATTTTTCTGCCGAACGGCGGACTATAAGATATTTACCATCTTTATTCTCAAGCAAAATTTTCACACCGACTTGCAGTTCCATATTATTTTTTTTTATTCCGCTTTAGTTAAGTAAAGTAATTAGTATTAGGATTTCTATCTATCAATTCATGGGCTTTTTTCATTTCATCGGGTGTGTTAATGTAAATAATTTTAAATTTACCTGAAGTTGTCTTGCTTTCATAATCACAAGTCGTTTCAAGAATGTGACATAATCCCCAATAAATCCATTTACCTTTTTCTGTTTTTTCTACTAAAAAGTTTCTGACTGGAGGAACCTGATATATTCTGATATCTTTTTTATTTTTAAATTCAAAAATTTTGTCTTGAAAATTTGAAGCCAAAAAGTTCTTTCTTAAATGAATATTAAAATCAAGCTCTTTTGGAAAACCTTGTTCCCGAGTTATTACTAAACTATCATTGATTTCAATAATTGATCCCATATTATTTCCCTGAAATAGAGTATCCACCGTCAACCAATAGCGTCTGGCCGGTAATAAAGCTGGCTTTATCGCTCGCCAAAAATAAAATCGCTTCAGCTATCTCCTCCGGCTTTCCAACTCTGCCCACTAGCGAAGTTTTTGCTTTTTCCATTGCCTTAGCGCTAGTTCTTGTCAAAGACATCGGGGTATCGGTATATCCTGGAGCAACAGCATTAACAGCAATATCCGGAGCAAATTGCTTGGCTAATGAGGAGGTGATAACTATAATAGAGGCTTTAGAGGCGGAATATGCTGAATTGCCGGCAGTAACTTGGTATCCTTTAATTGATGAAATGTTAACTATTCGGCCATATTTATTTTTTTGCATCTGTGGAATAACTACCTGACAAAAATGCGTTGTCCCTAGAACATTGGTCTTTAAAACATTGAGCCATATTTCATCTGTGGATTCTAGAAAATCTTGATTAATAGAAATTCCTGCTGAATTAACCAGAATATCAATTCTTTTGACTTTTTTCAAAACTTTAGCGACAGCTGACTCCACAGCAACCTTGTCAGACACATCGCAAAAAATATATTCGCAGTTCAATTCTTTGGCCAAACTTTTCAATTCCTCGCTTTCGGCTTTCCCATGCAAAATAGGCGTCGCGCCATATTCTTTGGCTAGTATTGCCGTTGCTCTGCCAATCCCCGAAGACGAACCTGTTATTAAAATATTTTTATTTTTTAGCATAAATTTTTATACAAACTTTTTTGGTATCGGGAATTTTTTGGCTAGTTTTTTAATTTCTTTGTGCACGGATTCTTTTAATTTTTTATCATCTTTATTTTTGAGCGTCTTTATCATAAGCTCGGCGACATATTTGCATTCTTTTTCTTTGAAGCCCCGCGTAGTGATGGCCGGCGTGCCGAAACGAATTCCCGACGGGTCAAGAGGTTTCCTGGTATCTCCAGCGATAGCATTCATATTGAGCGTAATGCCCACTTCATCAAGCACTGTTTGCGCTTCTTTGCCTGTCACCCCTAAAGACCCGTAAACATCAGCTAAAATAAGGTGATTGTCGGTGCCTCCGCCTATCATCCTGATTTTATTTTTATGGAAAACTTCCTCCATGGCCTTCGCATTTTTTAAAATTTGCTTGGCATATTTTTTATATTTCGGAGTCATCGCTTCTCCGAAAGCCACGGCCTTGGCGGCAATAATATGCATATGCGGACCGCCCTGTATACCGGGGAAAATAGCTTTATCAATTTTCTTGGCAATTTCTTCATTCTCCCGAGTAAGGATTATGCCTCCCCTAGGGCCGCGAAGAGTCTTGTGGGTAGTGGAAGTGATAATATCAAAACCATCATCAAACGGATTACGGAGCACTCCGGCGGCAATCAAGCCCGCGATATGCGCCATGTCAGCCATAGTGATAGCACCCACTTCGTGGGCAATATCCACAAACTTTTTATAATCAAGCTGACGGGAATAAGCAGAGAATCCGGCCAAAATTATTTTGGGCTTTTTTTCCAAAGCCACCCGGCGAAGGTCTTCATAATCAATCTCTCCCGTGTCCGGGTTTTTCATTTTGTATGTGACAAAATTATAAATTTTTGCCGGAAGAGTCATAGGGTGCCCGTGCGTTAAATGTCCGCCGTGGGAGAGGTCCATACCTAAAACAGTGTCCCCGGGTTGTAGCAATGCGAAATACACCGCCAGGTTCGCAGGGGCGCCGGAATGCGGTTGAACATTCGCGAATTTGCATTTAAATAATTTACACACACGCTCTATCGCCAGACGTTCCACCTGGTCGGTAAAATCTTGTCCGCCATAATACCTGCGCCCCGGATAACCTTCGGAATACTTATTTGTAAACACCGAGCCATTCGCTTTCAAAACATCTTCGGAAACATAATTCTCGGACGGAATAAGTTCCAATCCTTCTCTCTGCCTTTTTTCTTCCGCTTTTATTAACTTTTCTATCTGTTTATCCCGCATAGTTTTATTGTATCACTATTACTTTTGGAAATAAAACGACGGAGTAAAGCCGTCAGATTTCATAACTATAGCGCCCAAAAGGTCAGTCCTGAAGATTTTTGCGCCAAAAGAAGAAAGAGTGTCTAATGTCTCCTGATGCGGATGACCATATTTATTGTCTTTGCCGTCCGAGATGAGAGCATAAACAGGAGAAACAGCTTTTACGAATTCCGGAGATGAGGAAGTACGTGAACCATGATGCCCTACTTTCAAAATAGTGCTGCTAAGCTGCGCTGTAGAATTTTCTTTGAGAACGATGCCTTCTGTTTTTATCGTAGCATCTCCGGTGAGCATCACGGAAGTATTGCCATAAGAAAGTTTCGCCACGACTGACCCGTCATTCGTGGCCCAGGAAGAAACATCCCGGTCGGGAAATAAAATATTGTATATATAAGATAATCAATCGTCCCGACCAC
>CAYPAN010000037.1:0-6091 GCA_964408725.1 uncultured Candidatus Saccharibacteria bacterium | reverse complement strand
TAAGGAGTAAATTTAATAACTTAATTGATATAATTCATCTTAAATGTTGGAATATTTTAAAACAAGGCGCGCTTATGCCACCATACTCTTAGTAGCTCTGTTTTTTGGTTTGGGTATTTATGTTGGATTTAACAACAGACCGGAAGTGGACAAAGTCGGTAATTTACTGAATAAAGAAACCGCCGTAAATACGCAAGCCGACTTCTCTCCATTTTGGAAAGTTTGGAACGATATTAATGAAAAATATCCGAATGCCAGCAAGATAACCGACCAAAATAAAATTTATGGAGCTATCTCCGGACTTATTGGCTCATTAAATGACCCGTACAGCGTATTTTTTAAACCGGATGAGGCAAAATTGTTTGAAGATGACATAGAGGGTAGTTTTGGCGGGATTGGTATGGAAGTCGGCATAAAAGACAAAATTCTTACCGTAATCGCTCCGCTTAAAGACACTCCAGCGTATAAAGCGAACATAAAACCGGGCGACCAAATTCTTAAAATTGACAGTACGGTCACTTCCGGCTTAAGCATTGAAAAAGCGATAAGTTTGATTAGGGGAGACGTGGGCACGACAGTGACTCTCACTATTTTCCGCGATGGAGATAAAGAACCGAGAGAGGTAAAAATCGTGCGGGACACTATTAACACGCCGACTCTTGATACGGAATTAAGAAAAGACGGAATTTTCGTGATAAAACTCTACAGCTTTTCTGCTAATTCCGCGGACCTTTTCCGAAACGCCATAAAAGAATTCTCCCAGTCTAAAAGCGACAAACTTCTTCTTGATTTGAGAGGAAACCCGGGCGGATACCTGGATGCGGCTGTCAATATGGCAAGCTGGTTTTTAGAAGGAGGTAAAGCAGTCGTAACAGAAGATTATGGAAACAACTCGACTCCAAAGGTATACAGGAGTCTGGGTTATAATATATTCCCGAATAATCTGAAGTTTGTTATTTTAATAGACAGCGGCTCCGCTTCCGCATCTGAAATTTTATCCGGAGCGATGCAAGATTATAAAAAAGCTCTGCTTGTGGGAGAACAAAGTTATGGTAAAGGTTCCGTACAGGAAGTTTTGGATGTGACACCGGACACCATTTTAAAGATTACGGTGGCGAGATGGCTCACCCCGAACGGAACTTCAATTTCAGAAAAAGGATTGACTCCAGATTATGTGGTTCCAATCACCCAAAAAGATGTTGATACCAAAAATGACCCACAATTGAACAAAGCGGTGGATTTGCTAAATAATTGGCCAACAAGATAAAAATATGAAAGTAATCTTTTTACAAGATGTGCCGAGGGTAGGCAGAAAATATGACATAAAGGAAGTCAATGACGGCTATGCCGTGAATTTTTTATTTCCCAAAAAATGGGCAACTCTAGCAACTCCCAAAGCCATAGCGGAAATAGAAATACACAAAAAAGAAATAGTAATCGAGAGGGAAGTGCAGGAAGAGCTTTTGGAAAAAAACTTGGAGGAAGTAAAAGATAAAACCATCACTATTTCCGCCAAAGCAGACGAAAAGGGCCATCTTTTCTCCGCAATTCACGAAAAAATGCTGGTGGACGCTATGGAAAAAGAATGCCATGTGCAGATAGATGAAAAATTTATCGCCTTGGAAAAACCAATAAAAGAAATAGGTGAATTTGAAATTCCAATTCTAATAAAAAAGAAAAAATCCTCTTTTAAACTTATTGTGGAAAAATTATAAAATAAAAAAATCCCCTTGATAGGGGATTTTTAGTTTGAGTTTAGACTACGCTTACTGTCTTTTTAACTACTGTCTTACCGTTAAAGGAAGTCTTGCGTCTTCCGCCAAATTTGACGATACCGGGTTTTAAGGCAAAAAGAGTGTGATCGCGCCCCATAGACACGTTGTGCCCCGCCATAATGACTGTGCCACGCTGACGTATGATTATAGAGCCAGATTGGGCATTTTGGCCGTCAGCAAGCTTCGTACCGAGGTATTTTGGGTTGGAATCTCTTAAGTTTTTGGCTGTTCCGCCGGCTTTTCTATGCGCCATACATTTTTATTGTTTTTATGCTATTAAATGTTAAAATTTACTTATAAACTAAAGTAGATAGAGTATAAACAATTATATGGAAAAAATCAAGCAATTTATAAAATACTTCGTAGAAAATGATAAAGGAAAGGACATATTGGTCATTATCATCATTATCCTGGTAGGTTTAGGCTCATTTGAACTAGGCAGACTATCTAAGGAAGACACAAATCCAGGTATAAAGGTAGAATATAGCGCTCAAGAAGCTAACATAATGGATTCCGTAAGCAATTTGCCTGATTTGTCCGCAAATCAAAATATTGCGCAAAACAATCAAAAATCAAATACGGGTTCAGGAAATTTTTTCGCTTCCAATAAGGGGAGTAAATATTATTCTTTGAGCTGTTCAGGCGGAAAAACTATCAAACAAGAGAACAGAATATACTTTAATACATCAGCAGAGGCAGAAAAGGCCGGTTATGAGCTTTCCGGCTCGTGCAAGTAAATTTATAAAGGTAGTATGTCTAAAAGATATATTGTGCGACACGCTACTAATTTAATATAGAGGCCAATAAAAGCCATTCCCTATTGCTGAGATTGAGGAAAATTGATAGAAGGAGCAGAGTTCTGATAATCCGTCGGCTGGCCATCTCTGATTCTTTCCATATTATTTATAAAGGATTTCCAAAAAATATTTATGAAAACATCATTCCAAAGATAGGATGCCGGTTTTGACAAATAAGTATCCCATAGATTTACCGTCCCTCCCCCGACATAGCTTATGTTGTCCTGACCTGTAGGGCTTTCCACCACTGACCTGACACTTATTTTAAAATAACTCAGGACTAAAATAATAATAACTCCCAAAAACAAAATCCCGATAATACTTATGCCGTTCTTTTTAGATTTTATTATTACATTCATCATAATTTTTATTTAGAAATAAAATTGAATAACCCTTTAATCCAGTTAAAAACATCAGAAAAAGTAATATGAAAAAATTTCATTAGTAATAAAGCGACGATGATAAGAATTATTAACTTGAAAAATCCGCCTTGTTCATTTTCTATATGATTATTCATCTTATTATTTTACCACTTTTTAGTTATTTTGAGCAATATAAAGATATTAACTTTTACTTATTATAAGGAGGCAGATAATACATAGGGTCAAGGTAAGCATTTATTGGAGATATGGGCTGAGTAAGAACTCTCCCGGGACATGAAATACTCGGCAGAGTTTGCAGATTTACCGCATCACGCGCATAAACCGAAACGTGTAAATGCGGTCCTGTGGCATAGCCGGTGTCTCCGCTATAGCCAACAATCTGCCCACGCGTCACCCTATCCCCTGTAGTCACTTTTATGAGCGATAAATGCCCAAAGGTGCTTGCAAGACCGTCGTCATATTTTATTAAAATAAAGCGTCCAAATGAAACTTTAGGACACTGCAAGTCTGTGTCGCCAAGACCCGCCACAACACCGTCTGCCATAGCTTTGACGGGCGTGCCGATGGATGCCCGAAAATCAACACCATTATGTGTGCCATTTGCGTAAAGACGCTTCCCTGCTTCCGTTTTACCGAAATATTGAGTCACATATATATAATCAAGCGGCCAGCTTAATACGCCTGCATTAGGAAGTGACGACGGATTGAGTACGTACTTCAATTGCGACTCATAATCATTTAACTCTTTTTCAAATGTAGCTTTTTGAACAAGTCTGGTGGTCAACAATTTTTGATAACTGGCTTCACTATTTTTCGTCTGGGCTAAAAGTTTGTTTTTTTCCGCTACATTTTGGTCTACAATTTTTTTCTGGTCGGCAAGGTTTGATTTAAGCGTTACAAGTTCATTTTTTGCATTAATTGTTTGTTTTTTTGTATCTTCTAAATCACTTTTTGCCTGTTTTAATATTACAGTTGTTTCTCTCAACTTATCGCTTAAGGTGGACATATTATCCAAATCATTCCATATCGTGGTAAAATCGTCCCCAGATAACATTGTGGCCAATGTGTCACTTTGTTCAAACTCATTTACTTGCTTGATTCCTGAAACAATTACAGCCATATTATTAAGGATAATATCTTGCTTATTATTTATTTGCAGACCTAATTCTTGTATTTTTAGATTAGTTTCATCAATCTTATTTTGAGTTACTGACATACTTGCAACTAATTTTTTCTTAGTCAAATCAAGCTCTTTTAAGGAACCATTCAGGGAATCTTTTTGTTGGGCCAAACTATCAAGTTGTGTCTGATACTGTGTGATTTCCTGTTCCAGCGCGTTTATATCGGCATTTTTTTGATTTATCTTGTCATTAATATCCCCTGCCGTTTGGGCATAAGAAAAAACAGGAACGAATATGATTAAAATTCCCAAGAAAATAAAAAACCGTATTTTAAATCGCTTTTTGCAGTCTTGATAAAGTTTCATTTTTTCCTAAAATCTTATCAAGTATTATAACAGAGTTGAGAGACTTTATATATAGTATTTATTTTCCGTTTATTGTCAGAAATCCTGTGTAAATAGTCTGTCCATCGTAATTTAATTTTATTTTCTGGGTTGCTTCACGCGGAATTTGATACATTGCAATTTTGTAAATAAAATTTCCTTTTAAGTTGGCACCAATATTAACTTTTGCTGGAAGTTTTAATATTTCCCCCTTTTCATCTAAAAACATAAGTTCAATATCATAAATACCTGGATTCTTATTTTCAAATCCTATAGCAACAACCATACTAGGATGTGTCGCTGGAAAATTTTGTGCATTGATATTTTCAAAAATACCAATAAGCGAAAGATTACCAGTTCCCTGCTCAACTATTGCACTTTCACAAACATGAAAAAAATTTACTTTTAACATAATATTTTTATTATAGCATAAAGCTATTAAATAACAACTAAACTATTGTTCATTACCACTTATTATTGTTTTTGTACTATTTGTACTATTAATCTCATTAATTATTATTTTCTTTAAAAATATAATAGCTTCATTAATTCTTTTTAATGTAACATCTTTCCCTAATGTTTCTGCAAGTTTAAATGGGTCAGGAGATCGTTCTTGGCCAGAAAGAGCAACTCTTATAGGCCATAAAACATTTCCCCTGCCTTCTTTTTCAGCATAAGTCCATACATTAGAATTTTTTAATAATTCATATGTCCAGCTTTTTTCATCTACCGATTTTAATAAATCTAAAACTTTCTCTAGATATTCTAACGTCTTATTAAATTTTTGAGAATCATTTTTTAAATCTTTCCAAACAAGTAATTCATAATTATATATTGGATTATCTAATAAATAATAAAATTCATTTTTAGGAGAAAATTTATAATGATTTTCTTCAGTAAAAGAAGTTTTTTGCTTATTTTTTCTAGGTATTTCATAATAATCACTTTCTTTTAGTGGTACATAATGCGCTTTTTCAAAACTGCTACTATTTAATGTTAGTTTATATTCTCCTTTTTCTTCTACTATTAATTTTTTATTATTTATTTCTAATTTTTTTGTTATATCAGAAAATTTTATAATACTATCTCTCATAAGTATCAAATCTTTTTGGGTTTTTTCTAGACCATTTTTAATGAAATATTCTTTAGGAACCCAATTTATCCCAATTTTTAAGTACTTATCTAGTGAAAGCAATTTCATATGTTTTTTACTAAACCAATCCAATTTTTCCAAATTCATCTGCGCGCCGGAGTGTCCGATACGAGAAATATCAAAAGCTTTTATGAGCTCATCCATCGTGAAAATTTCCCTATCATCCCCTGGATTCCAGCCCAAAAGAGCTAAAAAGTTAATTATGGCTTCCGGTAAATATCCCTCATTCCTGTATTCTAAAATATCTTTTGCTCCGTCTCTTTTGCCTAACTTTTTCTTTCCATCATCTGCCATAATCGGAGGCAATGTGGCAAAAAGAGGTGGTTTTATATTTAATGCTTCATAAATTGATAAAAATTTCGGAGTAGAAGAAATAAATTCTTGTCCACGCATCACGTGCGTTACACCCATTTCAATATCGTCAACGATGTGCGCAAAATTATAGGTCGGATAGCCGTCGCTTTTTATTAAAATAAAAT
>CAYPAN010000036.1:1696-6171 GCA_964408725.1 uncultured Candidatus Saccharibacteria bacterium | reverse complement strand
AAACGCTGTATGGGAGACTTAAGCAAGAACGCGATTTTAGAAAGCAGCACTTCCCTTGAAGGGATGGTGGCTATCTCTATCATTTTTTCTTTGCCCACGAATTTTCCTTCAAAAATTCCCCCAAGAATATCCAAAATACCTTTGTGAATTTTTTGGAAATTATAAATCTCACGGGAAGAAGAAGTATCATCTTTAGAATACGCGATAGCGACTTCACCGGAAAGCTCCGGGACTTCTCCTTCCGCTTTTTTAGATAAAGCGCGCTTTAGTAATGTCTTTCTGGATACTTTATAATCCACTCCTTGATTTCGTAACTCTCTGCGAAGAATCGTTTCATCGCTCACTTTCATCCCGTGAAAGTTTACAAAGACCAGAGACTTGGACCCCTTGATGGCTTTATCAAGGTCTTTTATCATTTCTTCTTTTTTAGATTTTTGTAACATGATTTATTTTTTACTTTTAAAAAACAAAAAAACGGCTTTCGCCGCAAGCATTTCCCTCTTTCTGCCAAATGGCGGAAAGATATATCGACCCACTAAACAGGACTTAATGTTTGCCTGTTTTCTTTGCGGTATTAGTATAATAGCACAATAAACCTATTTTGCAACTTGTATTTGATTATTTAGACTATTTCCCGATTCCCCACCCTTATCAAAATAATTGACCAAAAAGACTCCAGCGAGCCCTATTATTATCAGGACAGAAAAAAGAATTAAGGTCTTAAAAAAATGTTTTGCCATTGTCGGTATTATAACACACTATAAAACTACAAAGGAGGTCGGACCTTCCAGGAAGGTCCGACCTCCTTTAGTTATCCACAGCTATACAATTATGGAGTTGGCGGAATGCTTATGGTAATTAAAGAAGGAAGATATTCTTCGTAGTTATTTTTTGCCGCATCCTGCATATGCACTTTTATTTTATAGGTAGTACCATTTTGTGGCACTCCGCCTTTCGATAAATCTCCTTCCCAATTTTTTATGCAAGTATTTGTGCCATCTTCACAACCCGCTCCTGATTGAAAAGTTTTATATATACCGCTGTCGTTTGTATTTTCAACTTTGATGGTCATCCAATTTACGTTTTCACTGGCATTTAGAACAATAGAAAGAGGACTTGTTGCCGTCGGATTTATTGCAACATCACCGGTGCCCCCATTTAATGTATAACTTGCAATCGCAGGCGGAGTGGTATCGGTAGAAGGAGGATTAGGATTGGATGCAACTATAACTGTAACAATATAATTTTGGGTAGTGCCGTCTTCGGCAGTAACAGTATAAGTGATAGAACTATTAAAATTTTGAGCTACATTATTTGGATTGATTGACGCACCGGAAGAAATCGCAACAGTCGGAATAATATTTGTAATGTCAGTGTTGTAAGGAACAGTCAAAGAAATTGTGTGATTGGTTTCGTTGATAACGCCGGTAACACTTGGCGTTATACTTGTAAAATTAAAGGCAGTAATTTGTTTTGCTGAACTAAGAACAGGAAGAACCGGACCGGAATACGCGTATACTGGATATGGCTGTAATATCATACTATCTCCGCCAGCGCGATTTAATAGCGAACCGTGTATAGTTCCTTGCCAATTCCCTGATGGAAATGTCTTAAAATTATTAAAGGAGCCATCCCAGCCAACCCATAAATCATTATTCATACCGGCGACATCCGTATGGCCAGTGGAATCAATGATAGAATCATGAGAAATAGCGTAGGTATATCCGCCAGAATCCCACTGTAAAATCACATCATAAGTCACACCATTCTCGTTGTTCTGCGGATTATTTTCAAGAAAAGATATACTGAGGTCAGAAGTTTCAAATCCTTTTTGCGGGTCGTGAGTAAAAATCCCCCTTTGCAAACATTGCGAGCACCAAAATCCGCCGGAATAAGCTTGGATTTTGAACTGTTCTTTCAAATAATTATTTACATAAGTATCGGACCAATCGGATATGTTAGAACCGTTAAAAGACCAAATCTGCCAATTATTGCCGTCACCATTATTTGTCCCGAAGGAATATTTTGGAATGTACGTATAAGTGGATGGTATCACTCCAAAGTGGAATGGAGTATTTTCCGGAATACGCATTAAATTACCGGCACTGTCGTTAGCGCTAAAATAATAATCATAATCTCCCGTATCATATGTAATGCCGCTAGTGATATATGCTTCTCCATTCGTAAAATTGCCATCACTTAAGACATCAAGGCTTCCGGACATTTTTTGCATTTGCACATCGGGAAGAGAAATTCCCGTTGTTCTGTCGGTAATATGCAGTTTTACATTTTGCGGCACATTATTATTTTTATCCGTGTAAATTATCTGAAAATCAAATGGCGTTAAGTTCGTTCTTCCGCGGGTTGGATTAATGCCATTGCCGGCATATAAATCTTTGCTTGGAAAAGAAAGAGCTGAAACTGCGGATACGGTTTGGTCTTTGTATACGGGAAAAGGCTGTAGTATCATACCCTGCCCGCCAGTACGGCCGACCGGTGAAGTATGAATATCCGGCTGCCAGTTGCCGGAAGGAAAAGTAAGAAAATTATTAAAAGAACCATCCCAGCCAACCCATAAATTGTTGTTCATATTTGAAACATCCGTATGCCCGGTAAAATCAACAACAGAATTGTGAGAAATAGTATAAGTGTAACCGGCAGAATCCCATTGTATTGCCACATTGTAAGTTATATCGTTGCTGTTATTTTGCGGATTATTTTCCAAGGGAGACATCGTTCTATCAGCAGGTTCAAATCCTTTTTGCGGGTCGTGAGTAAAAATCCCTCTTTGCAAACATTGCGAGCACCAAAACCCTCCGGAATAAGCTTGGATTTTAAATTGCTCGCGCAAATAATTATTCACATAAGTATCCGTCCAGTCATATACATTTGACCCATTAAAAGCCCAAACTTGCCAGTCGTGGCCATCACCATTATTTTCCCCGAAGGAATATTCCGGAACATATTTAAAAGAAGCGACTATAACATTGCGGGTTTTGGTAGAAATATTTCCCGCAACATCGGACGCAGTATATGTAATGACATAGTTTCCAATTTTAGTATTATCCACAGAACCTGTCATAGCCACATTTCGTATTCCATCGACATTATCCAAGGCGGTAGCACCTGGGTCAATGTATGTAGAACCAATTGTAATGGCTTCAGTGTCATCGCCAAGAAGAGTAATGATGGGCGGAGTTGTATCTGGAGTGGGAGCTACGACATTTACTGTGCGTGTGGCTGTGACAGTGTTATTTGAAAGGTCAGTAGCAGTATAAGTGATAGTATACACGCCGACAGTCGTTGTATCCACACTGCCGGTTGTCGTGACAGTGAGCACTCCATCTACTGCATCATTCGCTGTTGCCCCTGCGTCAGTGTAAGTAACGCCTTTTGTTGTATTCAAAGGATTGTCACCGATAATAGAAATAACAGGCGCAATTGTGTCCGGAGTAGTATTAGTATTACCACCGGTTGTATCTTGTTGGTTAGCAGAACTATTTCCTCCACCGCTACCGCTACTGCTACTGCTACTGCTACTTAAATTATCTTCATTGTCATTAAAACTATAATTTCCTACGCCTCCGCCACTATAAAAAACCGGCGAAGGTCCAACCTCCTCCACAGCAGTTTCTTTGAGCGGAGCCAGGTTTGGCGTAGATGACGCGACTGATACAACTGGCGAAGAATTGTCTTCCGCGGGTTCCGATAAATCAGTAGGTATCGTCGTCACACTGCTCGCATCCGGCAGACTTTGGACCGCATTAGCTAATAATTTATTAATCATATTTCCTATTGTTAAAGTGGTATTGTATATGCTATTCGCAACATAGATGACGGATTTCTTTATACTGTCTATAAAAAAATCAGCCGATGCGAGCCCTACACCTTCCACTTTATGAAGCAGGGTAAGTTCCGGAGCGGATATGCATGGACTTTGCGGGTCTTGTTCGTCATTCTCTTTCAGTTTATCAAGAGAAGATTTAATATCAGAAACGATTCTGTCACTTTGATATTTTAAATAAACATCCGAGAAACTGTGTCCGTTGCCGTCACCCGCCTGCAGAGGTATGTGAATATTGGGCGGTAAAACATATGTATTAATTAATTTAACTATCAATGAATTGATAATGCTGTCTGTATCGGAAGTTATATATTTTCCTTCTCCGGCAACCCGACTTGCCGGAGAAGCCACACCATACACCCCGATTGATTGACTCGGAACTCCGCCAGGTTGAGACGCAAGTTGGTCATAAAGATCATTGGCATAAAAATTGCCTTGAGAATGTCCAACCAATAAAAGTTTTTGGGTTGTCACTTTCTGGCTGGCATCATTTAAAACTTCTACCATGTCGTAATCATCATTTTTATCAATAATCATTTGCCCCATAACATCAACCAAATCGCCAACACCTCCTAAGTGAGTAGGATTGTAGAGATAATCAACCTTTAGGGGTTGATTATTGTAAGTTGGT
>CAYPAN010000036.1:0-1596 GCA_964408725.1 uncultured Candidatus Saccharibacteria bacterium | reverse complement strand
TTCCATCTGCAAAGCCAAGGCATACTGCAAAAGCACAGCGCGGGTTTTGGCGGAGTTAGGATAAGCTTTAAAAACAGCAAGCTCTACATCGTCCCGGATGCCGTTATGGTTGGCGTCAATCCCCTGCACGGTCTTATCGGCTTCCGCTCCAGGGTCCGGCGGCAGATTTGTGCCCATTACGTCATTCAATGTGAGTTTAGTATTATGAATTTTCTCCACTTGCGCGTTAGTCTTATCTTCATTGTTGCGATAAATTAGGCGACCAATTACCAAAACAATAAACAACCCGACTAAAATTAAAAAAACCCACTTCAATATTTTAAAAAATTTATGGGCGAACAACATTTTTATTTTTTCCATTTCTAAATTATATTATTAAAAAAAATTAATCTAAAGTGGAAAACTTTCCCACACCCCTGGGGTATGGGAAAGGGTATGGGAAACTATTTATATTGCAACCAGGAAAAAATTTCTGAATTAAAATCTTTTATATTAGAAAAATATTCTGGAAAAGAATTTAACTCTAGAATTTTATTTTCTTTTCTAGAAATTCCAAGATGGTCATTATAACTACTCCATTTATAAGTATTCAAATGTTTTAGAGCTGTATTTATATCACTAATTCCTCTTTCTTTCCATTCTAAGTCAATCAATTTCACAGGGTTCAGGTGTATATAAGAAAAAAGGTATTTCGCCTGATTATCGTTTTCTATATGAGTAGATTTAAACGGTCCTTCAAAAAGAGATCCAACCCTATTATATTTTGTATTAAAATATTTTGCGTAACTTGTGCAAAGCTTATTCATAAATAACGCAATATTAGTCTTATTTTCTAGGCTTTCAGTATTTTCCCGTACCCCTGGGGTATGGGAAGTTATATAGATATGAAAATGATTTGGCATTAAAACCCATGCGCCTATAGACACAAGCGGCTCTCCTCTTTCAAAATCCCACACATCAATATTTTTATCTACAATATCATCACGAAAACAAATTCTCTTTTCTGAATTAGAAAGATATAATAATTTTACAAAACGCTCTTTGTCTTTGTCATTTATAAAAATTTCTTGCTTACTATTACCTCTATTGTAAACATGAAAATATTCTCCAGACACAAGCGGAACTTTTCTATATGTCATTTATTTAAAATAAAATTTCCCTACACCAGTATAGAGGAAATAAATATTAAAATTAAATTATAAAAAGATAACTTAATTATTATCTCATAAAAAATAAAAAAATATCCACATTTCTGTGGATATTTTTTTATTTTTTCCCGTACCCCAGGGGTACGGGAAATTATACAAAAAATTAAATTTATGTATTTTTATTGAGCCATCATTTTTTGCATGGTCTTCATACCGACGAGTCCATCAGCTGTCAAGCCGTTGGCTGATTGCCATTGTTTGATGATAGCAATAGTCTTTGGACCTAGTTTACCATCAACTGTAAGATTAAGACCCAACTTTGCATTCAAGAATTTCTGCAAATCCATAACAGCGCTACCTGTGCTTCCACTTTTTAGAGTCGTGGTGCCGAAGTTGTAACCTGTTGTGGTGGTCGTAGTAGTCGTAGTACCGGAATTGCCTGCGCAGG
>CAYPAN010000035.1:0-6440 GCA_964408725.1 uncultured Candidatus Saccharibacteria bacterium | reverse complement strand
ACGATGTGCGCAAAATTATAGGTCGGATAGCCGTCGCTTTTTATTAAAATAAAATCATCCAGTGCTTCCGGACCTGCCGACAAATCTCCATAAACCAGGTCGTTCCATTTATAACTCTTTATTTCCGGCACTTTGAAACGAAGCGGTTTTGTATTGTCCCATTTATAAAATTTTCCTGCCTGCGCAGGCAGGTCCGGTCTGTGTTCTCTATATAAAAATGGCTTTTTCTCCAATTCAGCTTTGTTGCGGAAAACTCCAACTTCTTCTTCGGTATACGGGTCAGGATAAGCTAAACCTTTATCAATTAAAATCTGCGCGTATTTTTTATATAAATCCAACCTTTCTGATTGCAAATAAGGGCTATGCGGCCCTCCGACATGCGGCCCTTCATCCCAATTAATCCCTAGCCATTTTAATGATTCGATTATATGCTCCAAGGAACCTTTCACTTCTCTTTCCTTATCTGTATCTTCAATTCTCAATATAAAAGTGCCTTTATTTTTCTTGGCCCATAAATAAGCATATAAAGCAGTGCGAATACCGCCGACATGCATAAAACCGGTCGGACTAGGCGCAAATCTTGTGACAACTTTCTTCTCGTTCATACATTACATTCTAACATTTTTTGCCAAAAACGAGAAAAGCCCACCAAGATAAACCTTGATGGGTTTCCTCGATGGGCTTAGATTTTTTATTGAAAATCATACGGCAGGAATATAATTTTGTCTAGAAATTTTTTACTTCCTGCTAATTCTACAATATCCCCATTTTGCACAAGAAACTTCTTCTTAGAAATTTTTCCACCCTGTGTGGCAACTACATAATTTAGTCCTTCCATAAATGGAAAAACAAGAGTTCTTTTCTCTCCTGGTAAAACTGGAATGTTGTCTGGTTTAACAACAGTTTGTTCATTTCCCGACCTAATTTCAAGACTTGTAATAACATTGCCTGTTTCGTTACCTACGACCAACGAGCCCGTAATCTCACTCGTCGGTGTAGATGCCGCGCATCCGACAAACAAGGTTACTGTCACAAAAATCAGAAGCAAGAAGATTGTAAGTTTCATAAAACCTCCACGATTTTTTACCCTATAATTCTCTTGGATTTTCCAAAGAATTTTAGGTAAGTTTTTTTCAGTGTACTACTAAACTCTCCAAAGTTATAGTATATATAAATTTAAAAGTCAATGTTTTTAGATTTTATTTTTCGTGGCTCAAGGCTATATCCACCAGCTCTCTGGCAATCTTTAAAGCGGCATCGGGCTTATCAAAAGCCTTTGCACTCCGTGCCATTTTGTCCCAAATATTTTTATCATTCGTTATTCTTTCAATTTCCGAACTCAAAATATTAGCCGTCATATTCGCTTCCTCAATAACATTGCAAGCCCCCGTGTGAGCATAATTGAAAGCATTTTTCCTTTGATGGTCGCCATTGGTGGTCGTTATAGGAATAATTATGGAAGGCACGCCCCAAGATGCTATTTCAAATATGGTTGACCCCGCTCTTGAAATAATAATGGTGGCTACTCCGGCAGCCATTTTTAAAGCAAGGGGGTTTAAGAAAGGAAAAGGCAGATATCTGACTTTTCCTTCATCGGAAGCAAGTACAACTTTGGCCCGAGCCGCAACATTTTTAAAATTGCTTATTCCTGTTTGATGTATAATTTGAAAATCTTTTACAAGTCTCGGTAATGCGTCGATTATCGTGTTGTTTATGAGTTCCGCTCCTTGGGAGCCTCCTAAAACCAGAATCACAGGTAACCCCGCCTCTAATTTAAAATACTGAAAGGCTTCCGCGTGAGGAGCAGAATGTTCTATTTCACTTCTTATCGGATGCCCCGTCCATGCAACTTTATTTTTAGGAAAATAATCCGCCGCTTCTTTGAAAGAAACAGCTACTCTTTTCGCAAAACGTCCCGCCCATCTATTTACCCGGCCGGGCACAGAATCGGATTCGTGTATCACAACAGGAATACGCAGAATCCTTGCGGCAAGAATAGTCGGGAAAGAGGCATATCCCCCTTTGCCGAAAACAACATCCGGATAAATTGAAAACATTTTATAAAGAGCGTTAATAGAGCCAAAAAACATTTTAAAAATATCAAAGAAATTTTTAAAAGAAAAATAAGTGCGCATTTTACCCGCCCTTACTTCTTCATATAAAAGTCCATTCTCGAAAAGCAATTCCTTGTCATAGGGACTGTCGGAAAAGTAATAGAGCTTGGCTCCTATTATTTTCTCTTTGCTTATTATTTGATTGACTTTTTGGACAACAGCGATAATTGGATAAAAATGCCCGCCTGTCCCTCCTCCTGTAAAAACTATTTTCATAATTTATTATATTTTGATATTTGGAACACTATGCCAAGGGCTATGAGGTCTATCATAAGAGAAGTACCTCCAAGACTCATAAAGACAAGCGGCACTCCGGTCAACGGAAAAACTCCAGTGACAGAAGCAATATTCATAAAAGATTGCGCCACTATCAGTATAACAATTCCGGAAACCAAAAGTCTACTGAACAGGTCCGGGGAATTATTGGCGATACGAAGCCCGCGTATGACAAAAAGCAAATAAAGTATTATTATCGCCGCACTTCCTGCGAAACCCAATTCTTCACCTACGACAGCGAAAATAGAGTCCCCTTGCGGTTCCGGCAGATAACTGAACTTTTGGATACTTTGGCCATATCCCCTGCCTAAAACTCCGCCCGAACCTATGGCTATGAGCGCCTGCTGTATTTGATAAGAAGAACCCTGCGGGTCTTGTGACGGGTCAATAAAGGTTTTTACTCTGTCTTGAAGATAGGGGGTAAAATATACGAGCGAACCTAAAACGAGCGCCGCCCCTAACACCAATAACATAATCCATTTCATGGATACGCCGGAAATAAAAAGCATACACATTCCCGTAAGGGCGATCAAAATAAAACTTTTCGTATCCGGCTGATGAAATAAAATTACGGCAATAATCGCAAGCAATACACAAAGCGGAAGGATTCCGAATTTAAAGTCTTGAACTTTGTTTTTTGCCCAGGAAAGCCACGCGGCAAAATAAATTACAAATCCGAACTTCAAAATTTCTACCGGCTGAAATCGAAGCGGTCCAAGCTGAAGCCATCTGTCTGCGCCTAAATGACTCCATCCCAAAGAAGGAACGAATACTGAAGCCGTGAGTAATATGCCGCCTAAAAAAATATAAAAAGAGTATTTTCGCCAAAATTTATAATCTATTTTTAAAGCAAGATACATACCCAAAAAACCGAAACCAAAACCGAGAACCAATTGGCTAAAAAGCGTGGAATAAAAAGTGCTAGCATTTTTAGCCAAAACTCCCAGGGAAGCGGAAATAAACATAGCCACCCCGATAAAAATCAGTAGAGAAACAATTATCAGAAAAAATCTGTCTATTTTTTTTTCTTTCATCCTTTTTATCTGCTAATAATCAATAAAATTATTCCTATGATGGAAAAAGCCACGGACAAAACCCAAAAACGCATGGTGACTTTATAAGAAGGCCAGCCCAACGCTTCAAAATGATGATGAATCGGAGCAAGTCTGAATATTCTCTTGCCACCTCTAAACTTCTTTGAGACTGATTGTAAAATGACGGATAAAGAACTTATAACGAGCGGCATCGCGACGACGGGTAGGATTAGCACCGAATTGGTCAAAAACGCCAAGGTGGCGAGAGTAATGGTCAGCCCTATGATACCCGACTCCCCCATATAAAACCTAGCTGGAGGGATATTAAACCACAGGAACGCGAGTATAGCCCCGGTGGCGACAGCTGAAAAAGCCGCTATATCTATCTGATTATTAATAAATGCTATAACGGAATAAGCGGAAAAAATTGAGGCGAAAACCCCGCCGGAAAGCCCGTCCAGCCCGTCTATCACTCCGCCTGAAAAAGTGGCCAAAGCAACGATTATAAAAAATGGAATTATGAGAATACCTAAATTTAAATCTCCTCCGAACGGAATATGGATGGATGTCATTCCCAATTTATCATAAAAATAAAGTCCTATAAAAAAAGAAATGCAAATTACTAAAAACGCTTTCCACTTGCGCCAGGACTTGTCATCGTGGGCAATTTTTCCTTTGCCGTAAATCTGCATCAAATCGTCCCAAAGCCCCAGGAATGAACCAAGAAGCAAAACCAGAAGTGGTATCAGGGTTTGATTTTTGCTCAAAAAATTTATTTTTTCGGCAAGAACGGACGGAAAAATAATTGATATTAAATAAAAAATCAGGGTTGAAAAAAGTATCGAGACCCAGATTATGATTCCCCCCACTCGCGGAGTCTTGAGTTCATCGTCTTCGTTGTGAATTTTTTGGAAATCGGGGACGCTCGCAATACTGCGGGAATATTTCCTCCACATTTTGTGTTTGTAGAAAAAATGAGTGGCAAACGGGGTAATAAAAAGCCCTATCAATAAGGCCACAATCATCGGCAAAAATATTTTAACCAAATCCAAAAGCATATAGGTATTATAACAGATTTTTAATCATAAAGAAGTTTCCCATACCCCTGGGATATGGGAAAGTTTAGTAGACCTCCTGATTATAACACCTCTCACAATAAATAATCTCTGGACGTTCTGGGGAGTAGGAAGTCTCAAATTCATTGAGACAGTGTTCTTTATGCTCATGATTGGTTTTATCACACATACAGGTTCTATGCCAGAGTTTTAAAGGATTTCTTTGTTTTAACCTATTGTAGTGTCTGCAATTGGGACATAAGTGAGGTAAAGGTAAATTCATCCTTTTATAGAAAGATAATTCATCCGGAATGATTTTAAAGGCTTCGGTGCATTGTTCATTACATTCTCCTTTATGTTCACATTCTATGACTTTACCTATGATAGATTCATTTACATCCTTAATATCCAAAGGAATCTCTTCATTCTTAATGTCTATGGCATAGTTCCTTTCTTCTTTGTCTTTCCACCTATAACCTTGTTTTAAAGCTTCTTCCTTAGTTAAAGGAAAGTATTCCTGTGCTATGGTTTCGTTGTAGCAGAAGGGACTTAATTCACTTGGGAAGAACTCCCCATATTTATAGACCCTGCCTTTACTATCCACATATGGCATATCGTTCATATGCTTGATTATCTTGGGCACCAGTTCTTCGTATTCTTCCTTGGTGTATTGCTTGTTTAGGATGCAGTAGGATTTATTTCTTAAACCAGCACAAGCAAAAAGATTATTTGAATCATGACAATTATCAACATAAACCACATCATGATTCGCCCATGATACCGCGCTCATACGCATATTACTGCCTTCTAATATACTTAATCCTTCATAACCAAATTCCATTGAATATCCAAAACTCATATCCCAGGTTTCCTTTGTTCTGTCTACCAACCAAAGATATTTACAATTTTCCATATCAATAGAAACAGAAAAGCAATTCTTGCAATTTTTAGCTTTAGCAATATCATCACCTGTTACATTTACCGACTGAATAATCATTGCATACTTTCTAGGAAGAGTAAGTGCAAGTTCATGAAACTTCTTTTCAAGATCACGGAGCGATTTATAATTTTCTATATTTAGTTTTTTTAGTTCTAGATAATATTCTTCTTTAGTATAAGGTTTGTTAAAAATATGATATTGCTTATTGCGTAATCCTATACATCCAAAACAGTCAGAGCAATTGCGGCAATCTAAAAGAAACATAGAATTACGACACCCTTCACAATCTTGACTAAATGATGTTGCATAGCATTTACTTACGTTAGAACATTCATAACAGATTTCTGAACTATATGAGTATGAAACATCAAAACAATTTCTTAAAAAATGACTTCTTTGAGAAATATAAGCTGAGTCCTCTATGTCGTGTCCTCCAAAAATAAGATAAGAGTTTTTTACACGTATTGGCCAATTTATGTAGGGAGAATTAACAATATCTTTTTGTATTAAATTTATGCGAGGGACATTGAGTATGAGTTCTTTAAATTGTTCAAAAAATGTTTTAGAAAAATCATATTCATGGCCATATTGCGAACCATCCCACCTGTCTCCCCACCAGCAATCATGACAATATACATTAAAAGATTCTTTAGGATCATGCATTGTTATTACATTTTTATTACATAAACCACATCGCCTATGGTACAAATTTCGTTCGTTTCTCCAAATTAATCTCCTTTGAAACCGGCATTCCGGACACCAGGTCGGCGGAGGGACTTTTATTTTTTCGTAAAAAGAAAAATCGTCCGGCTCAATAATAAAGTCCTTTTTGCAATTCTGACACGCCTTAGTTTCCATAATTAATATTATACAATGCGTCTATGATTTTTTCCATATCTGAAAATCTTCCCTCTTCTGTTGAACCCAAGACAGTAATAGCTATATCGTGCCCATATTTATTCTTGTAAATTATCACCAAATTGCCTCCGGCCAGCGGTGTGAATCCTGTCTTGGAAAATAA
>CAYPAN010000034.1:0-7033 GCA_964408725.1 uncultured Candidatus Saccharibacteria bacterium | reverse complement strand
TAATTTCAAAATTATCAATCTCATTTATAAACAGGCGTTTTGTTCTAATAGATTCCTTTATCTCTTCAAAGGCATTTCCAAAAACAAAATTATTTTCAAATGAACCAGGTATTGTGTGTCCAAAATTCATTAATTTTTGAGATTTAGGACTTGCTGTCATCCACCCAACTATTTTATACTTATTTTTTAATGAATTATCGGCAAATATACATAAATCTGAAAATTTCATTCCAACCTTTGCGTGTTTTGTAACAGCAAGTATGCTCTTATAACATTTTTTTATATATTCTTTAATTTCCTTATCGTTCCCCCTATAAATAGTTAACCCAATATCTCCTAACATTTTTGTCTTGCAGTCAACAGGTGAAAAATATACCATTCCAACAGTCTCTTTATCAAATTTTGATGTTTCGTTTGGCCAACACTCAGAGTTTCTTAAGGATTTAAACAGCAACCGTTCATATGGTTTTTTATCCAACAAAACTGCAATCCCCGAAGGTGGAGGACTGTACCATCCTTTAGGAAATATTTCACTATGATTTTTAATTTTTGAAAGGAGTTTCTCTTTTATTTCAACTTCTGAGTTTCCTTCAAGATTTGTTAAGGATTTAGTAAAAATATCGGCTGCTATTTCTCTTGTCTTTTTTACTGCTTCAATTAAATCTGACATTTTTATTTCTCAAGATATTTTTTATAGCCGATTTTTAATAACTTTTCACTTTTATTTTTTATATCATCGCTCATTTTTTCTTTATAAGCCAAAAGTTTCTTTTCAAGAGTTTTATCTGAAGTGGCTAAAATCTGTATTGCCAGCAAGCCCGCATTCTTGGCGGCATTGATGCCGACAGTCGCCACGGGCACTCCGGGAGGCATTTGGGCAGTAGAAAGAAGTGAATCTAGACCATCCAAAGTCTTTGCTTTCACCGGTATGCCAATCACCGGTAATGTGGTAAAAGAGGCTATAACACCAGCTAAATGTGCTGCTCCGCCTGCTCCCGCTATAATGACCTTCACTCCTTGATTTAAGGCATTTGAAGCATATTTATGCACAAATAAAGGCGACCTATGAGCCGAGGAAACAGTCATTTCATAAGGCACGCCGAATTCTTCTAAAATTATTGCCACTTCAGACATCACCGCCAAATCGGAGTCTGAACCCATTAGTATCAAAACTTTTGCGTCTTTTTTCATATCATTATTTTATCATTTAAAACTAATAAAACAACTCATTCAAATTCCGTGGTGGCCGGAGGTTTGGGTGTAAAATCAAAAAATACTCGGACGATATTTTTGTGCTTAGTGAGAGCATTTGTTATTTCATTTACGACTTCTTCGGGAAAATAATAACCTTTAACTGTCATAAAATCAGATGTCTGCACCGCGCGGATAGCCAGAGAATATCCATAAACACGTTCGTCGCCTTTTACCCCAACGGAATTAATTCCCAAGAGAGCAACTATCAGCTGAGAAATATTTTTAATCAGATTATGTTTTTTGAGAATATCATTTACGGTTTTATCCGCCTCACGCACAAGCTCTATGTTTTCTTTTGAAACAGGCGTGCCGACAACCCGCAAATATAATCCGGGGCCCGGAAAAGGGTTACGTTCGTAAACTGCTTTGGGAAGTTTTAGCACACGGGCAAGTTCCCGTACTTCATACTTGAATAAATTTCGCAGTGGATGTAAATCTTCCACTTTCCAGGAAAGACCGACATTGTGATGTGTTTTAATCATTGCCGACTTCCCTATCTTACCAGACTCAATAATATCTGTGGCCAAAGTTCCTTGTGCAATAAATTTAGCATTATATTTTTTTATTTGTTCTTCAAATATTCTTTTATATACAGCGCGAAACTTTGCGCGCTTTTTTTCTCCATCAATCGTGGTGCCTATATTTTTTATAAATTCCACAGTAGCAGGGATAATAACAAGTTTTTTAACCCTTGCGCTTTTAGTGTTTTCTTTTAATTCTTTAAGTTCATCTTTACGAAGTCCGCCTGTATCTATAGCTACGCAAATGAGCCTTTCTTTTAAAATTGGAGCCAGAATTCCAGCTAAAGTGGTAGAATCCACTCCTCCCGAAACACCCAATACCACTCTGGATTTTTTACCTGTTTTATTGATTGTATCAAGTACTTCTTTTTGAATTTGTTGAATTAAATTTGCAGGGTTCCAATCTTTTTTACAATTTGAAAGTGTTATAAAATTTTGCAGTATTTTTTTTCCTTCTTTGGTATCAACTACTTCTGGGTGGAATTGAATTCCCAACACGCGGTTATTTTTATCGCTCATAGCGGCAATGCCAGCAGACACACCAATAGAAAAGAAACCTTTTGGAAGAGAAGTCACCGTATCTCCATGACTCGCCCATACTTCTGTTTTTTCTTTAACTCCGTTAAAAAGCGGATGTTTCGTATTTAATTTAACTAAAGCTGGCCCATATTCTCGATGTGTGAGTGGCCGTTCAACTCTGCCGCCTAGTTTGTAAGCAAGAAGCTGCATACCGTAACAAATGCCGAGAATTGAATATTTTTTGCCTGTGATATCAACAGATTTTGGAAGCCCTGGCGCTCCTTCGTTGTGAACACTCCAATTGCTACCTGAAAGAATAATTGCCTTAGGAGTATTTTTTTTTAACCAACCATCAACTTTTTTAGGCGGTAAAATAACGCTTCGCACGCCAAGTTCACGTAGTGTCCTACCGATAACGAGCGTATATTGGGAGCCGTAATCCACGATAAGTATTTGTACGTCCATAAATTTTATTTTACCCCTAGCATCTTTTCTCTAGTCTTTGCTCCAATAATACCGTCAACTACCAAACCATTATCCTTTTGCCATTTCTTTACTGCAGCAATTGTTTTAGGACCTAGTCTACCATCAATAACTAAATTTAGATTCAAAACTTTATTTAAGAATTTTTGTAATTCTATAACTGCATTTCCGACACTTCCATTCTTTAAAACTTCTGTGCCAAAATTATAGGTTGTATTTATAACGGCAGCTGTGTTGCCAATACATGACTGTCCGGTTGATGTGCTGAAACCAGTTATTCTTTCACCGCATCCTATAATTAATGTTGGAGTTGTCACTGCTGTTTGTGTTGTCGGAGGGTTTATTGTTATAACTGGAGTGACAGGTGGAGTAATCACGGTAGTTGGAGTAGGCCATGTAAGTAGTGGTCCGCCACTATTAAAAAAAGGTGGGGCTGCCATGTTCCCAAATAAAGCGAAATCAGAAAAGTTGTTTGTTTGACAGGTTACTGTATGAACTGAAGTATTTACCACGCAATTAGTGAGCGGAGTCCAGGCACTACCATCGTAACGGTATATTTTTAGCGAAGTTGTATCAATATTTGCAACATCACTTGGTGAATAAGTTAGTGTAACTGTTAATGGTTGGCTAAAAGTTGAGATGGTTGTTGCAGTATCACTTAGCGCCTTGAGGTCAAATACATCTGTGCCAATGCGGGTTTTTCCTATAGGACCGTTAGCGGTGGCAAAGAAAGACCCAGAATCTAATTGTTTAATCTGAAAATTAGCGGAAGTTGATGTATTAGAAAAAGCTATTGGCACGGATAGAGATAAATCGGATAAACTTAAAGACCCGCCGGATACTGTTGTTATAGTATTTGAATTAGAGTTAGAAACAGTTGCGTTGCCAGTACATCCATTTGTTATAAAATTTTGGTCCGCGCTTGTCACATCATTTCCCGCAAAATCTTTTGATTCGGTTTGATAGTGATACAATGAACAAGGAATGAGATTGGAAACAGTTACAGTATGGTTTAACACTCTCGTTCCCGTGTCTGATTCTGTTGTATTTGTGCCGTAAGAGTTATCAAGACCGAAATCTATTTTTGATGATGAATTAAAATCAGTTGCCCAGTTTATATTTACTGAAGTAGAAGAAGGCGTAGAGGCAACATTTGTCAAAAGGGTTGATGGATTAACTATTTTTTCAAGTGATGTCTCTAAATATCCAGCAATTACTCCGTAACCAGCATTTGTCAGATGTGTGCCATCTATATAATAAGTAGTATTGTTATTTTCGCCAGCTAGACCGATAGTAGGGTCATTAGCTAGATCTAAGAGTATTCGATTGCTATCTGGTTGTTTGCGAAGAGTATTTAATGATGTTCTTAAGGAATCATCTGCCAGGAAACCAGTTGGTAATTCTGTTGTGCCTATCACATTAAAACCTGCTTGAGTCTCTTGGCTATAAAAAGAAGCTGCTTCAGACTGAGTAGTTGCGGTAGAAAGAGTACTTGCCAATGTATTGGTATCTTCATAAGCGTATAAAATATTAACATCTCCAGGTTCCAGCAAACCGGCATTCCCTGGAATTAGGCCAATTAATTGTGACCAATTAAATCCATTTCGTCCTATGTTTATTCCCCGATAATTATTTCCTGTCTTACTATTTAATAGATTAATAGTCTGAATATAAAGCGGTTCAGTCACTTCGGCACCTGTCCCAACATCAGTATCCACAAGGGAGTTGCCAGAAAAAAATATATTGACTCCTTGAGTATAACTATCAAGAGGAGATAAACCCAAGGAAGAGCGTATACTATTTTCCACATTTGTTCTATCTATAGTACTAAGATCACTATTGTATATTTGAACTCTAGATATATCTCCGTTGAAAATATATGAGGCGGAGCCCTCACCTGTACCACCTATTGAGAATGGCATAACATCATTCCAAGTAGGTATAGAACCAGTGCGTGACATGATACGAAATCCATTTAAGTAAAAAGTTTCTGTTCCATTCGTTGAATCTGCGCGCGTAAATTTATAAGTTAAAATCTCGGGAGTTCCCACAGTCATATCGGCTTGGCTATTCCTCATTGCTGTAGCTGATATTGCTACATTTAGATCTGACCACCTATATATACCTGTACCACCATTTAATAAAATCCACGGAAATGAATCACCTCCGCCTGGATTTTTGGCAAATAGGGTATATAATCCTGCGCCTCCTTCTTGGAAAGCAATAATTATAGTGAAACTACCATTCTTCATTGAAGAAGCTAAGGATGCTGAATTAGATGTGAGATAGGTATTAGCACCATCAAAATGGACACTAGGGTGTCCATTTAATCCTGCTGCTTTATATGTCGGTTGATTAACACCTGTTGCTTGGGTAAAATCAATGCCGCTATTTGTCCAATCAGTTACTGAAGCATTATTGCTTAACCCTAAAGTACTAGCATCTAAGTCTAATATGGGCGTTGGTGTAGAAGCTTGAGCTTTTTGTATATGGTTTCCAAAAAATAAAAAATTTAAAAAAAGCATAATCACTACAGTCTTGACAAAGACTGAATTGAAGTTTGAGTAAGTATTTTTTATGTTCTCATTTTTCTTCATAAACTCAAGTTTATTTTTATATATTTATATGTTAGAATAGAGATTATAACATATTATGCTTTCAAAAACAAAAATAATAATAAGAAAAAACTTTAAGGAAGGTCTCACCTATGACGATGTTTTGCTTGTGCCACAATACTCGGAAGTGTTGCCTAGAGAAGTTGATATAACTTCCTATCTCACTAAAAAAATAAAACTGAATGTCCCGATTATTTCGGCCGCTATGGATACAGTCACCGAATCGGCAATGGCAATAGCTATGGCCCAAGAAGGAGGTATTGGTATTCTTCATAAGAACATGAGCATTGAAAAACAGGCGGAGGAAGTGCGCAAAGTGAAACGCTCGGAGTCCGGAATGATTCATGATCCTATAACCTTGAGAGAAGAAGCATTGTTAAAAGACGCGCTCCAGATAATGAAAGAAAATAAAATCGGCGGAATTCCGATAGTTACTAAGAATATGGAACTAAAAGGAATTCTGACAAACCGTGATTTGCGGTTTCAGAAAAATCTAGAACTTTCCGTTGGTCAAGTGATGACTAAAACAAATTTGATAACCGGCAATTTTGGTACGGATTTAAAAGAAGCCGAGAAAATACTCACAAAATATAAAGTCGAGAAACTGCCATTGGTTGATAAACAAAATAAGCTTATCGGTCTCATCACATACAGAGACATAATGAAAGTAAAATCTCGTCCGAATTCCTGCAGAGACAGTTTGGGTAGATTACGAGTAGGCGCGGCAGTAGGAATAACTTCCGATACATTAGAGAGAGTAAATATGCTTGTGCAAAATGGAGTTGATGTGGTGGTTATAGATACTGCACATGGTCACTCAAAAGGAGTGATTGAAATGTTAAAGAAAATAAAAAAGGAATTCCCGAAACTGGAAGTCATAGTAGGCAATATTGCTACGAGAGAGGCGGCTTTAGATTTGGTTAAAGCCGGAGCCGATGCGGTAAAAGTAGGCATTGGGCCTGGGTCAATTTGCACTACTCGTGTCATCGCCGGCGTGGGTTTCCCTCAATTCTCAGCCGTATATGAGGTTGCGGAAGCTATTTCAGGCAGTGGCGTGCCAGTCATCGCCGACGGAGGAATCAGATATACCGGAGATATTCCGAAAGCTATAGCTGCCGGAGCCAGTTCAATAATGGCAGGTTCCCTTTTCGCCGGAGTTGAAGAATCTCCGGGTGAAACGATAATCTTCGAGGGTAGAAAATACAAAACTTATCGTGGTATGGGTTCGGTGGAAGCGATGCAAGAAGGTTCTAAGGATAGATATTTTCAAGACACGGAAGATGATATCAAAAAACTCGTGCCCGAAGGAATTGTGGGCAGGGTTTCTTTCAAAGGCGGACTCTCCGAAGTAGTTTATCAATTAGTTGGAGGCCTTCGGGCCGGTATGGGATATTGCGGGGCTAAAGATATTAAAACTCTCCAGAAAAAAGCTAAGTTCGTTAAAATTACCCAGTTCGGCATAGAAGAAAGTCATCCGCATAATGTTATTATCACCAAAGAAGCTTCTAACTACAGCGGAAAATAAATTAATATGGATAGAATTTTAAAAAATAAAAAAGCCAGCCCGCCCTCCCAAATGGTCGGGAGCAGGCGGGGTTTTGTTGATGTGGTTGTAGGTCTCCAATGGGGAGACGAGGGAAA
>CAYPAN010000033.1:0-7597 GCA_964408725.1 uncultured Candidatus Saccharibacteria bacterium | reverse complement strand
CAAGTATGCTATAATACAAATATATGAAAAATGTAACAATTTATTCAACGCCGACATGCCACTTCTGCCATATGGCAAAAGATTTTTTTAAGTCTAATAATGTCGCTTATACAGAATACGATGTGGGTAGTAACATTGAAAAAAGAAAAGAAATGCTGGATAAAAGCGGACAAATGGGCGTGCCGGTAATCACCATAGGTGATGAACTAATAG
This sequence comes from uncultured Candidatus Saccharibacteria bacterium, assembly GCA_964408725.1. GTDB lineage: Bacteria > Patescibacteriota > Minisyncoccia > Phycocordibacterales > UBA9973 > UBA9973. The sequence continues at coordinate 7,384 of CAYPAN010000033.1, read as the reverse complement.
TAGGTTTTGATAAAACTAGGATAGCTAAAGCCCTTGGTTTTATCTAATGTGTCCTCGGCAGGAATCGAACCTGCAATTACTCCTTAGGACGGAGTCGTTATATCCATTTAACTACGAAGACTCGGCAAGCCTATATAATTTAGCATATAAAACCCAAATTTAAAAATTGGCTTTTTGAAGTGGCTGTGATAAAATACAATTTATGGACCCGGAATCCAAACAGTTGCTTCAAAATACGTTAGCTCTTACTGAGGAAAATAACAAGATGCTTCATAAAATCAGAAGCGTTCAAAAAAGAGATGCCATTTGGCAGACCTTGAAGTATATTCTTATAATAGGTATTGCCCTCGGGGCCTTTTATTTTTTAGACCCCTATTTAAATAAAATAATTGATTTATATAATTCAGTTGCCGGGGCGCAGCAAAAGTTAAACACCACCGGCAGTCCTTTGCAGGATTTATTGAAAAATTTGTGAAATAGAAATGCCTGGGTAGCTCAGTAGTAGAGCTCTCCCCTGAAGAGGGATAGGTCGGGTGTGCGATTCACCCCCCAGGCACAAAATAATTTAACTAGATTGATTTAACCTTAATAGTATTCTTTTTTTCCTTGTCTACTTTTTGTATTCTGACGGTCAGTAAACCGTGTTTTTCCGTGGCTTCAACTTCTTCCGGCTCTACTTCTTGGGGAAGAAGTATGGAACGGGAGAATTTTCCCCAGTAAAGTTCTTTTACGAAGTAATTTTCCTCGTCTATATTTCTATTTTCTTCTCTTTTGCCTCTTATTGTGATCATATCCCTGGCAATTGTGAGTTCCAAGTCTTCTGGTTTGACCCCGGCGACCATAGTTTGGAGCACGATATCCGTCGGTGTCTGATAAACGTCAACGGTTAATTCCAGTTCTTCATTTTCTTCTTCCATCCAGCCGTTGCCGTTCTTTTTGTCTCCTTTAACGGAAATACTTATTTCTTCCTCCAGTTCCTGGTCGGCGTGGACGCCTCCGGTCAACCTATCAAAAAAGCTTCTTTTTTTATTTTGTATATTCATATAATTATAATCAGTTTGCGCTCATTCTTCTTAATTTTTCAAAAAGTAACATAATAATAATTGTAACGACCCAAAGGAAACCCAGTACTCTTAAAAAACTATTTCCGCTGTTATCCATTATAAAAAAATTAAAGGCACTATGCAAGGCAATAGCAAGTATAATACCTCCCAGCAGGTATATTTTTTGGGCTATTTTTCTCATATAAAAAGAAAGGCCTAGTGCTATGCCTATAACTCCGCTTGATACGGCATGCAGTAAAGTGGACCCTAAAAATCTAAGTTCTCCGGTAAGCAAGCTTACTGTGGCTTGATTTAAGGAAAGCGGTTTAATCAAAAACATAGTATTTTCAAGCGCCGCGAAACCTAAAGCGACGGTAATTAAAAATATCGGCCAGTCTATAGGTTTATCAACGCGGTTCATCTTGTAAAGAAGTATTACCACTCCCAAATATTTAATTAATTCTTCTATGGTTGCCCAGTCGATTATCTGCCATACTTTTGAATTCACATTGTTTTGCACAAATCTTTCAAGCGGTATCACAAAAGCTACGCAAATCATGCCGATAAAAAATATCACGGCTATGAGTCCATTTGGTTCGGGTTTTTCTTTATCTTCTCGGAGCCAAAACCAAAGCCATAGTAAAGCCGGAGCAACCCCTCCCAAAAGCGCCAGTCCTAAAATTTCGGGATTATTAATCATTGGGCCATTTTTCAACCATTAAAAGATTATTCTTTTTTGCGGGCAGTATCGACCATATTTCTTCTGTGACAAAAGGCATAAAAGGATGGAGAGTTTTTAGAAGGGTATCAAGATGAGTGTATAAAAGCGCTTTTGCCGAGTCGGCGTTTTTGTTTTCCAGAATTTTTTTCTTTGACCTTTCAATAATAATATCCGCGAAAGTATGCCAAAAGTAATGATAAAGTTTTTCAGCGACAATAGAAAACCTGAAATCATTCATTTCTTTTGAAATTTCAATCACTAAATCTTGCAGTTCCTTGTCGCTTTTTGTGTCTTCTTCATCCAAAATAAATAGATTTGATATATCAAAATCTTTCGTTTGCTCAATGACAAATCTTGATGCGTTCCAGATTTTATTGGCGAATTTTTTATAACCGCGTATATCATTTTCATCCAATTTCAAATCATTGCCCGGTGTATTGCCCACAATCATAGCCATACGAAGAGCGTCATTGCCATAGTTTTTAATAATATCTAACGGGTCAGTAGCCTTATTTCCCAGGGACTTTGACATTTTCTTGCCGTCCGCAGTGCGTACCATTCCGTGGAGGTAAACATTTTTAAATGGTATCTCTCCCAATAAATATTGAGACATTAATATCATTCGCGCAATCCAGAAGAAAAGAATGTCGTGTCCAGTTTCAAGCACAGTCGTAGGGTGATATGTTTCCAAGTCTTTTGTTTTTTCTGGCCAGCCTAAAGTGGAAAAAGTCCAAAGTCCGGAAGAGAACCATGTGTCCAAAGTGTCTTCATCCTGAGTCCAACCATCGCCCTTAGGTGCCTCTATACCGCAATATATTTCATCTTTGCGGTACCAAACAGGTATTCTGTGCCCGTACCAAATTTGCCTGGAAATGCACCAATCGCGCAGATTCTCAATCCAATTAAAATAAACTTTTTCAAAATGCTCCGGAATGATTTTTATTTTTCCTTCTTTGACCGGTTCTAACATTAATTCTTTCAGTGATTTATTTCTGCGGGAGGGGATTTTTTTATTTACATCCACGAACCATTGCAGCATTATTTGTGGTTCAATGATTCCTCCGGTTCGCTCGGCAGTCGCCACTCTATTTATGTAATTTTCGTCAATTGATACGAGTAACCCTTTTGATTTTAATTTTTCAACAATTTTTTCCCGCGCGTCGGTAATTTTCATTCCTGCAAATTCACCGGCTATAGGGAGTAACTTGCCGTATTTATCAATAATTTGTTCTTTGTCCAGTTTATATTTTTCCGCAAGGGCAAAATCTTCGTGTGAGTGCCAAGGAGTGATGGTCATTACTCCGGTTCCGAATTCCATATCAATCATTTTATCTTTTATAACCGTCGCTTCAATCGGTCCGTTTATCCATTCTAATTTTATTTTCTGCATATGCTTCCAATTTTTATATCTTTTATCGTCCGGATGCATTACCACATACTTATCGCCGAATTTCGTTTCGGGTCTTGCTGTGCCTATTTCAAACGGTCCGTACTTGAAAGTATAGAATTTACCCTTTTTTTCTTCATATATAAGTTCGTCGTCGGAGATGACTGTTTGGCCTTTCGGGTCCCAATTTACAATACGATGTCCTCTGTAAATAAGACCGTCGTCATACATTTGTTTGAAAGCGGTGCGCACGGCCAGATTTCTTTTTTCATCAAGTGTAAATGCTTCACGGGACCAGTCTAGTGACGCGCCCATTGTCTTTGCCTGGTTTACGATAGTATCGTGAGATTCTTGCGCGAATTTTTCCACCCGTTTTAAAAATTCTTCCCGTCCTATATCATTTTTACGGATTCCTTCTTTTTCCAATAATTTTTCAACTTTTGATTGCGTGGCAATAGCCGCGTGGTCTGTGCCGGGGAGCCAAAGCGTCTTTAATCCTTTCATTCGTGCGTAACGCACCATAATGTCTTCTATCACTAGCATAAGGGCGTGTCCTGTATGCAGGTTCCCGGTGACATTGGGCGGAGGGAGAACTATTGAAAAAGGTTTGGCATCGGGTTTTGTTATTCCTTTTTCCACGCATATATCAGGGTTAAAAAAACCGCTCTTTTCCCAGAGTTTGTAAATTTTGCTTTCTGTTTCTTTCGGGTCGTATGGCTTCAGTAATCTCTCGTCCATACCACAAATAATATCATAAAATATTAGCCTTTTCTACTTCAGGCGCAGATTGCCCGTTGCTTTTATACCGTCTATTTTCGGAACTTTTTTATTGTTGTTTAGGTAATTTAAATACCCAGCTACACCTATCATTATGGAATTATCTCCGGTTAATTCTTTTTCCGGAAAAAGTAGTTCTGCATTCTTTCCTAAAGCTTTTTTCATTTGTCTTTGCAGATGTTTATTGCAAGCCACTCCGCCCCCGACTATGATAGTTTTCGCTTTATATTTTTCCTTTGCCTTTATTGTTTTATAAATAAGGGTTTCTACTACAGCGTTTTCAAATTCTAGGGCTATCTTTCTTTTTATCTCTTCATTTAGCGGTTCAATCTTTTTAATCAGATAAAGCACTGCCGTTTTTAATCCGGAAAAAGAGAAATCAAAATTTTTACTGTAAAGCATAGGGCGGGGGAGGGAAAAAGGAAAACTATTAGCCGAACCTGTATGCTTTTGCGAATGGTCTGGCTGGGGTAGGGGACCCAGGGAACCGAGGACCTGAGCAGAAGCATCAGGTGAGGCTTTCCTCTCTTCTTCCGCCAATTTTGAAATTTTTGGCCCGCCCGGATACGGCAGGTCCATCATTCTAGCTACTTTATCAAATGCTTCTCCGGCCGCATCGTCTAAAGTTTCGCCTATGATTTTATATTGCTTGAAATTTTTAGTGAGTACGAGCTCGGTGTGTCCGCCGGAAACAAGAAGGGAAAGGACAGGGGAATCCACTTTTGGAATAATAAATTTTCCTTTGTGTTTTGCGAAAACAGAAAGTATGTGTCCTTCCATATGGTTCACCGGTATCAATGGGACGTTCCAATTTTTTGCCAACTCCTTCGCGAAAACGATTCCGGTCCAAAGCGCCGGTTCTAATCCTGGTCCGTATGTCACGGCTATAACATCAACCGGCTTTTTATTTTTTTCTAATTTTGCTTTTTGAAGCGCCTGTTCCAAAATTATAGGCAGATTCTTAATATGCTCTCTTTTGGCAAGCATCGGGTAGACTCCGCCGTACTCCGCGTGGATTTTTATCTGTGAATTTGAAACATTGGCTAGAATTTCAAAAAAAGCCTTTCCTTTTTTCAGGTTGGCTTCCATTATGCTTATGGCTGTGTCATCGCAAGATGTTTCAATACTCAATATTCTCATCCCGTTAGAAATTTAAATAAATAATAATTATGTCCTCAATGTTCCTGTTAGTGAAATTTCTAACGGGACTCATGTGCGCGATACAGGATTCGAACCTGTGACCTACCCCACGTCAAGGGGTCGCTCTACCAACTGAGCTAACCGCGCGTTTTTCAGGCGTCACTGCAACTAAACCAACCGTGCAAACGTATTTCAGGCGTGCTTTTGATTATACAGTAATTTTCTCCAATATTTCAAGTTCTTCTTTGGTGTTGGGCTGGAGTCCTTCGATAATGTTTGCCACGGGCACCGCTTCGATTTTCTTACCCTGGCCCCGGGCTATTTTGATGAGGTCGGTCAAATAATATTCGCCCTGCGCGTTTTCGTTTTTTATCAGGCCGATGTTTTTCCAAAGCCAGTCCGAGTCAAAAGCATACACCGCCGGATTCAGCTCTTTTACCATTTTTTCTTTTTCCGTGGCATCTTTGAATTCGACTATTTCTTCCAATGATTGGTCGGCTTTCCTTATTATTCTGCCGAAATGCCGGAGACTGGACCTCCATTCCTCAAAATCAGGCATTAACACCGTGGCTATCGTTATGGTCGGCTTTTTTTCATTGTGTTTTTTAAGCAGGCGTTCAATTGTTTCTTTTGAAATGAGCGGTTGGTCACAGGACAATACGAGTACTGTTTTGTGGCTCGGGTTGACGCTCCCTTTAGCCGACGCCACAGCGTGCCCGGTGCCTAACGGCTTTTCCTGTTCAGCGTATATATAATCATTTCCCAATGCTTCTTTTATATCTTCCTTTTTATGGCATACCACAATCACGGGTTTGATGGGTAAGCGCAAAGTGGAAATAGTATCAAGTATATGCTGAATTAATGGCTTGTTTTTAAACATTACCAGCGCTTTGGGCTTTTCGGACTTCATACGCACTCCTTTACCGCCGGCCAAGATTATAATTTGGGTATTTGTCATAAAAAATAATAAGCCCGCAAACTTTACGAGGCTTTATTAAGTAATATATTAGCACTTTAAATAAATTTTACGAGTATGGTATAGTGTATATTATGTTTAGAGGAAATGCACTAGAATTTGCAAATAAAAAGGAGTCCAAAGTTCAGCCTGAGAATGGCATTGAGACTTTTTTGCTGGATGAAAATTGGAAAGGTGGTCCGGATGCGGAAAATATAAGGAAAATTACAAAAGCCGGGCAGGAGGTTTCTTTTGATAAAGATGCAAAAAATGAAGATGGTATTATAAGCGGCATAAATGATAAACCAAAATACTCGTCTAATTTTTATGACTGTGTTGGTATTGCGGCGTGCGGTGAATCGCTATCAAACAATAAACCGATTTCATTTCTTGCTCATCTTTCCAGAAGCACCGGATATTTTAAAGAAAAAGATAAGGGTTATTATAATCCTGATAAAATATCAAAAGACCTTCAAAAACAAACTTCTGAACTTTTGAAATCTTCAAAAGAAAAAACGGTAAGTATCGCTATATTTGGTGGGTTTGTTAATAGAAATACGGAAAATAAAAATGATAGAATCGTGGGCAATTTTCATTCGTATGTTAATACTATTAATTTTTTAAGAGAGTCGTTTTCAGTTTTCAAAGATTTAGACCCCGTCATAGTTATTGGGCCGAAAAGATATATGGACCTTAACAACGGAACAGAAGCATATTTTGATACTCCTCAAAGAAAACTCTTTATTTACCAAAAGGGTAACGATGCCAAGCCCAATTTTCGTCCTTTTAGCTTTAAACTTTCTGAAGCGGATAAATTCTTAAAAGAAATAGAAAAAGAGTTTGAAAACTAATTTTGTGACCCTACAGAGAATCGAACTCTGATTACCGCCTTGAAAAGGCGATGTCCTAACCGTTAGACGATAGGGCCAATATTCTATTTTTAACATACTTTCTCCCAAAGCCACTTTTAAAATATCTTTCACGTTTCCTGGCTTCTATAATACTATTTGTATTTTCAAAGTAAACTAATTTAAATGGAATACGTAATTTTGTTGAACGAACTTTTCCACTATTGTGTTCTCTGATTCTTCGTTCTAAATTATCAGTAAAACCATAATATAGCTTATCATCTTTATTGCTTTTTAATACATATACAAAATACATATCCTTTTGACGATACCAGCCTGCTCCCGACCAACGGGAGGGTTGGCAGGGGGCCAAAAACATTGAATATCATAACATTTTTTGAAAAAATCGCAAAAAGTGTTAGATTTACAGAGTATGGAGATGTGGCAGAGTGGTTTAATGCACCGGTTTCGAAAACCGGCATACCGAAAGGTATCGGAGGTTCAAATCCTCCC
>CAYPAN010000032.1:0-7787 GCA_964408725.1 uncultured Candidatus Saccharibacteria bacterium | reverse complement strand
ATGATATATAATATATCTATATGTTTACCGACCCGGTAAAAAATTTAAAAGCCTTTGGTTTAAGGGAAGATATGATTGTTGCTGACATGGGCGCAGGTTCCGGTTTTTATACTATACCCGCCGCAGAAATGGTTCCGAAAGGAAAAGTTTATGCCATTGAAATTCAGAAAGATTTTCTGACGACAATCAAAAATAAAGCGGCAGAGGCTCATCTTGACAATATTGAATGTCTTCTGGGAGACGTTGAAAAAATAGGCGGGACTAAAATAAAAGATAAAGTTGTGGATGTCGTCATTTCTTCTAATATACTTTTTCAGATAGAGGATAAGGATAAATTTATAGAAGAAGCGAAAAGAATATTAAAGCCCGGGGGCAAAATTCTCCTCATTGATTGGTCAGACAGTCCGTCTTCTATCGGTCTTGGTTTTGATAAGATTGTTCCCAAATATACGGCGCGTGAAATGTTTGAGAAAAATGGCTTTATATGGGAACGCGACATTTCTGCCTTAGAACACCATTATGGTATGATATTAGTGAAGGGTTGATATTCAAATGAAAGGAAATTTTCAGATTATAATTTTGATTGTGTTTATTGCCGCCGCCGTTTTGGGTGTCCTTGTTTTCTCCGGAGTAATACCGATTGGAAGCCAGAATAATAGCGCCGGGTCGCAGGGCACTGTCGTTCTGTGGGGCACGGTAAAAGCTCAAACGCTCTCTCCTATGATTGACGATTTCAACCGCGCCAATCCCACCTTTATTCTGAAATACGTGGAGAAATCGGCAGATACATTTGATAATGACCTGCTTGAAGCTCTGGCTGCGGGCAACGGTCCGGATATGTTTTTCATAACTGACGATTTGGCTTATAAATACAGCAATAAAATTTACACTATTCCGTATACGAGTTTTCCGCTCAGCACTTTCCAAAATAGTTTTGCCGGAGCCGGAGAAGTATTTTTGACTTCAAAAGGAGTTTTGGCTTTTCCGCTTGCCGTTGATCCTTTGATGATGTATTACAACAGAAGCATACTTGATGCGAACAATGTTACTTACCCTCCGGCTTATTGGGATGAATTTACCAATCTTGTTCCGCTTTTAACCAAAAAAGACAGTAACGGAGCCATTACAGAAAGCACGGTCGCTATGGGACAGTTTTCAAATATTTTGCACGCCAAAGATATTTTAGCCACCCTCTTTATGCAAGCGGGGAATCCTATTGTGACTGAAAACAACGACTCATTTTCTTCCGCCTTGAGCCAAACCGGAAAATATGATTTGGGTTCTATCTTAAAATTTTACACGGATTTTGCCGATCCGTTGAACAGCGTTTATTCCTGGAATAGTTCTTTCTCCAGTTCCAGTGACGCTTTTAGCGCGGAGAACTTGGCATTTTATTTCGGCTATGCGAGCGAATTGCAGTCTATGGTCAATAAAAATCCAAATGAAAACTTTTTAATTGCGCCTATGCCTCAGATTAGAAACGGCGCATTTAAACTCACTTTTGCCCATGTGACGGGTATTGCCATTTCTTCTTTCTCCAAGAATTTCACTACTGCTTTTACAGCCGCGGGTCTACTGTCAAGCGGGGACTTTGCTTCAAAATTTGCCGCCGCTTTAGGGATAGCTCCGGCACGCCGGGATTTGCTTAGCATCAAGCCGACAGACGCGTATTTACCGGCTTTTTATGACTCTGCGCTTTACGCTAAAAGTTGGCTTGACCCGTCGCCTGCGGATACTGACGATATTTTTCAGGGAATGATTGAAAAAGTGCTTTCGGGCAGTATGTCGGTCCAAAGTGCGGTGAGCGATGCTAGCGCCAAACTAGGTTTGTTATTAACGCCCGCACAATAATAAATATGAAAAAAATAAATTTTAAAATATTTTACCCGATTGCCCTTGTCTTGGTTGCGGTTTTTTCGTCGTTTTTAGTTTCACTTTTTACTCCCAATACGAAAGTCCTCGCTCAAACAGGGGATGCGATTACCATAGAAACGACTTGGTATTCGGCATTAAGCGCCAGCTCTTATGTCTTTGGCGGATATTATTACGGCAATACCGATAAAAGAGGATTTACCACTTACTTTGAATTTAAAAAAGATGACTCAAACTTGGACAGCAATGCCGAAAAAACCGTGGCAATTGTGCGCAATACTAATGTGCCTGAATCAAACGAATTTTATTCAAGTCCGGAACTCAAGTTATTTTCCGTTTATTACTTTAGAGCTGTCGGTTATTTCAACGACACCCCGAACCAAAAATTTTATGGCAATGTGTTAAGTTTTAAAACAGGCGATATCCCTCCCGGGACAACGTATCCATTTACTGTTGAATGGAATGGTACTGTAATACCTTTTGACTATAGTAGCGGTGTAATACCTTTTGATTATAAACTTGACGGTGGTTGGAGCTTGTGGAGCACATGGAGCGCTTGCAGTGTGACAGCTTGCGGAGAGAAAGGTACAGAGATGAGTACCCGCACTTGTACTAGTCCAACCCCGGCAAACGGAGGAGCTGACTGCAGTTCCATTGATGGCGGTAATTCTTCTAAAACTCAATCTTGCCAGACGGAAGCGTGTCCTACTCCGGTTAACGGTGGCTGGAGTGGTTGGAGTCCAGCTTCTTGTCCGACAGCTTGCGGCCAACCTGAATCACAACAAGTTCGCACTTGCACTAGTCCACCACCATCAAACGGAGGAGCTGATTGTGGTGTTGATAATACTCAAAATTGTGGGGCCACGGCAGCTTGCACTTCAACAAACCCACCGGCGACCCCTAGTACAAGCCTTGTAAAATGCGGAACTTCAACGACAAGCCCTTGCGGTTTTAATGATATAATAACTTTAATTAAAGATGTGATAAATTTTATATTTGTTTACATGGCTTTGCCCTTAGCCGCCATAATGTTCGCTTATGCCGGATTTGAACTTGTGACTTCAGGGGGTTCAACTGAGAAAAAATCCAAAGCGAAGAAAATATTTCTAAATGTGGCTATTGGCCTGGTTCTTGTGGCGGCGGCATTCCTGATAGTGCATACTATACTGGGAATAGCGGGATATGATACTTCCACTTCCGGCGGTTGGAATTGGTTTGGATTTTAAGGTTATAAGGAATATAATATATTGTATGATTTATATTAAGAAAAATTTAGATAAGTTTGTTTTAGCGACTTTCGTATTTTTTTGGCCAGCTATTTCTTTGGCCGTATGTGTTAGTGGTGACCTTAGCTGTTCAAATACTTCTACCCCCACTATCGTTAACCCTTTGGCAAACAATGGCACGAACACCTTACCTGATTTAATTCAAAAAATTCTAACGGGAGCAATCAAAATAGGTATACCTATTATTGTTTTAGCCATAATTTATTGCGGTTTTCTTTTTGTTTCGGCGCAGGGTAATACAGAAAAACTAGGCGAAGCCAAACGCGCTTTACTTTACACCCTGATTGGCGCGGCTATACTTCTGGGGTCGTTGGCTATAGCGCAGCTTATAACAGACACAGTGCATGCACTATAATTAATATTTAATTAATATAAAAAATATAATATGCAAGCTATAATATCCCAAATAGGTTCTATTCTAAGCTCAATTATCCCGATACTGATTGGCCTAGGAGTGGTTTATTTCATCTGGGGCGTCGTCACTTATGTCATAGCCGACGGAGAAGAAGCGAAAAAAACCGGCAGAGACAGAATGATATACGGTATCATTGGTTTTGTGGTTATTTTCGCTATGTGGGGGCTTGTCACCATTGTTATTAAAACTTTTGGTCTTGACCAGACGGCCACAAACGTCGCTTCAAATTTCATTCAGAACAACAACTCTATTTTAGGGGCTAACGCTTCCGGCAATACGTGCGCGCCTCTCTCTAATACTTCCAAATTGGGAGATTTGTTGAATTACGCGACTTGTATTCTGGTTAAATCCGTGGTTCCTCTGATTATCGCTTTAGCTATGGCAATGTTTATCTGGGGAGTCGTCCAATATGTCATAAATAGCGACGAAGAGGCAAAAAAAGAGAAAGGCAAACAATTTATGATTTGGGGCATTATCGGTCTAGCGGTGATGGTTGGTGTTTGGGGGTTAGTACATATCCTAGGGGATACTTTTAATATCCAGTATGTGCTTCCGACCTTAAAACAGTAGACTTGCATTACTTTTATTTACCATTGTGATATAATATGGGCATATTATTAGTATTATAAGGTCGCAATTTATTAGTTATTATTAGTATTTTATAACAATTATGAAGAAAAAATTAGCTGTGTTTTCAGGTCTAGCCTTGGGTTTTATGCCGTTTATGGCTTTTGCCCAGGCCTCAGTTTGTACAGGTGTTACGATTGGGACATTTCAATATATAATTTGTCGAATTGGAAATATCCTAAGCACCATCATTCCTATACTTATCGTTTTGGGAGTAGTCTATTTCATCTGGGGAGTTGTCACTTATGTGATATCTTCCGATGAAGAGGCGAAAAAGACCGGAAGAGACAGAATGATATACGGTATCATTGGCTTGGTTGTCATTGTGGCTATGTGGGGGCTTGTCGGTATTGTTAACAATACTTTCGGAGTAGGTGTGGGCACAGGAGCTCCTGTCCTCCCAACTGTTCCTTTCTAGTCTGAAGTTATAATAAATATGGATTTACTCTTCACAAATGTAGCTTATGCGAGCGAAAGCGTTGACGCGTTTATAGCAAATGTAAATAGGCTCATAATAAACCCGCTCATAATATTCCTTTTTGCTCTGGCAGTGGTTTATTTTCTGTATGGCATATTTGAATTTATTTCAAATCAGGAAAATGAAGAGAAGAAAACGACGGGCAAACGTCATATGGTGTGGGGAGTCGTCGGGATTGTCATAATGATGGGAGTGTTTACAATCTTGAATATGATTATGAATACTTTCAACATAACAGGAATAAATCCGGAGCAGGGGACGGTGACATTGCCGCCGGCCAATAATCCATAGACTGCTGAAAAATAAATTCTAAAATATAGAAATGAAATGATAAAAGGGCAGCATTCGTAAAACGATTGCTGCCCTTTGTGTTGCGTCCTTTCTAGCGCAACATTATATTTTTACTTTAATTACTCTATACAACTCTGCACAAAACTTTCGTGTTTCTTTTTTTCCGGCTCCTACTTTTACTGGTCCCGGCCGAGCATTTGAAGGCATACTAAAGTCACCTTCTGTAGGATATGAAACTGGTTCTAACCAAGTTCCATTATCCCCGCTGAATTGGAGACTTATAGCATGACCTTCAGTTCTAAGCTGGAATTTATAATCAATCTTAGGAGTTATCCATACAACCCCAGGACCGACACTATCTTTATCCACGAGATATAAAACCTCTCGTGTTTCTCCAGAGTTAGAACTTGAACTAGAATTACTAGCTTCTTCTCCGTGATGCGAAAAGAAAATGAAATATATTACAATTCCAGCGACTAACAGTCCAAAACAGATCCATCCCACCTTGCTTTTTTTAGGAGCAGGGGGAGTAGTATCATGGGTTGTTGTCGGAGCTTTTGGAGTATTTGTTTCTGTACTAATTTCAGCCCCTTTTTTCTTTCTTAGAGACCATGCTCTAGTAAATATAGCTATGATCACTATCACAACGAAGATTATCCATGACCACATTATACATCTCCTTTCTTTATATCAAGCATAGTCTTTAGGTCTCCACCAAACACAAGTGTTCCTTTCAGTTTAGCGAGTTCTTTTACTGCTTCCATACTGACGCGTGTATTTGCATCTGGTAAGAGTTCCTCAATGTTACCATCATCATTCACTTTTGCTAGTCCAGTTTTTACCAAGCGTTCCTTTTCTGCCGCCGCCGTGAGTATCACTGATACTGCTCTTCCATTTGCTTCCTGAATTAATTTTTCTTTTTCGCCTTGAGCGGTTAGGACAACCGCTTTAGCATTTTCCTTTGCTATGGATACACCAACGACGGAAGTGTTGAGTTCGTGACTAAAAATTATAGGTTTGACATATGCGTTATTAATTTTGATGCCCCATTTTCCATCTTCAACTTCTTTTTCTAATTTAGATTGAAGTTTTTGGCTTGTGGCACCTAAATTTTGTGTTGCCTTAGCTGGTGTTACAGTTGCAAATTCGTCGCCAAATATCTCTGTTGCTTTATCTGCCATAATCTTACGGCAATTAGCTACAGTTCCCATAACCTTAAAAAACATAATTGCGTCTGTTATGTGCCAACTCACTACTGGTACCACTTCTGCAACCATTGCAACATTGTATGGATCGTCTTTAAGATTAGTATCCGCTGGGTTAGGTTCTCCGAATTTTACTCTGATGGGAGGAAACATTCCTTCTGGTGGTTTACCGTCCCCTCTGTAAATCTTTTCTGGATCAGCTGGTAACTCATCTTGAAAAACTGTGCCAGTTTCCTTTTGGACCGAAAAAATTCCTTTTAGAGCAAGGTATAATCCGGGCCCCAAGTTCGTTACTGGCTTGTCAAAGAAAAACATAGCGCCAATTTCTTCTATTTTGATCGTACCAAAACTGAAAATTAGATAAGAAATTTCTAACGCCAACAGGACTATTCCTATGTTTACGCCTGAAATTTCTATTCCCAAAAATATCGCCAAAAAAGTAGCGACGAGAATAGAGAGTAAAATACCTATGGTGGTTTTCATCTTGTTTCTCCTTATAGTATTATTTTGTTAGATTTAGTTTGTTTATTTGAAAGGCCGGAAAGAAGCTCAATTATGAATTACGAATTGTTAATTACGAATTTAAATTCTTAATTGATTCCTGCCACTCAAATAAACAAACTATTCTAACCGTATTGTCAAAGTACTTATTATGTCTATAAGTATAGCATATATAATTAAAAAGTCAACCAAACGGTTGACTTTTTAATAGCTATATATCCTTATTAATTAAGCGTGTTTCATAGGTTCCGACATATATTTTTCTTTGGCAAAGACATATCTCCATAGGAAGATTATAAGAACTACTAATATAGCGAAAAATATCCATTGAATTAAACCGGAAGGCATAAAACTATTTGACCCGATTAAAGCGTTGGCTGTCAGACTACTTAAATTATCGTTGGTGGTTGCCACACTGGCGTCTTTTTTTACCGTATTGCTTGGGGCATAGGCAACAGTATTAGGATTTTGAACAGTTGCGATTGGAGGAGTATTTACATAATTTCCATAACAAGATTGCCCGTTGACTGTGCTGAAACCCGTGGTCCTTCCGTCACATCCCGGTATCATTACCGGAACAGTAGCGACTGGCGCCGGAGAAACCGGTTGATAATAATAAGTGGTTGCCGGATAGGCGGATGTACTGTAAATAATAGTGGGGACGGATTGATTAGAAGGAGTGTATGGAAAAGGGATTACTCCATTAGGCATAATTGTGTCGGCCAGGGCATAGGCGGGAGAAAACAAAGAAAGGCCGAAAACAAAGACCAAAATGGCTAAAATGATTATTAATTTGTTGTTTATTTTACTCATATGACCAAAGTATAGCACTTATAGGTAAAAAGTCAAGTATTCTGGTGCCCGAGGTGGGAATCGAACCCACATCCCTTGCGAGACACGATTTTAAGTCGTGCGCGTATACCAGTTCCGCCACTCGGGCATTTTATTTTGCCTGGAGGCCTGGGGCGGAATTGAACCGCCGTATATTCCTTTTGCAGAGGAATGCCTTACCACTTGGCTACCAGGCCATTCGTATAATCTAACATTTTTTATAAAACTTTCAAAATATAAGTAATTATGATAAATTGAATACGCATGATTTATATCCGCCC
>CAYPAN010000031.1:0-7885 GCA_964408725.1 uncultured Candidatus Saccharibacteria bacterium | reverse complement strand
ACTTTGATGGCTTTTTTCCAATGCGCGCCGTCTTTCAGGAAATAAAAAATGGATAAAAGGGTCAGGAATAAAGAGAAGAGAGTGAACAATGTGGAGCTGAAAACGTTGGCTATATTATTTGACACCAAAGAAATAAAATCCGAGATTTTCGCGTACAAATCAAAAGTCATACCCGTAGGCAATACTTTATTTATGGAATGATTGATTGAATCTATAAAGGAAAAGGAATTGGTATTGCCGGCAATCATTTGATAAGCGTTTTGGCTCTGATTAAAAACCAAAATACCTATGAAAAAAAGTGGCACACCGATTATTATAATGAAAAATAATACGGTAAAAAGGGCTGACAGCCAGTTCGGCAATTTTCTTCTTTTGAACCATTCATATACAGGGTAGAGCACTATGGAAAAAGAAATGCCGAGCACGAGCACTATCCAGAAAGGACGGAAGATGAAAAAAGAGAAAACAAAAGTGGCGAATAATAAACTGAAGAAAAAGTATCTTTCAATAAACTTTGTTTGCATATATCAAACATTATAAACCATAGAACTACAGATTACAACCATATTTTTAGGGTGTATTGCCTTTTTAAGGGATTTCGTATAATATGGATTATATGAAATTCGCAGTCATACAAACGGGCGGGAAACAATACAAAGTCGGGAAAGACGAGCTTTTTTCAATTGAAAAAATTACCGGAGAGTATAAAGTCGGGGACAAAATTTCTTTTGATAAAGTTCTCTTGGTTGACGATGGTAAGAATACCACTATTGGTACGCCTTATATTAAAGATGCCGCTGTAGACGCGGAAATTGTGGAAATCGGACGTTCCAGAAAGGTCTTGGTTATGAAATACAAACAAAAGTCCCGTTATCTCCGCCGCAACGGTCACCGCCAGCCGTTTTTCAAAGTGAAAATTCTTGCTATAAAATAAAATCTGCCTTCTGGCAGATTTTATTGTTTTAAACCTAAATGATATAATAAAAATATGAAGAAGTACGAAAAACACATAAAAAATTATCTGACGGAGAGAGGTTGGGATAATTTGCGTCCGGCTGATATTGCCAAATCTATATCAATTGAAGCAGCCGAATTATTGGAACTTTTCCAGTGGACGAATCAAAGCCTTAAAGACATTAAGAAAGATAAAGCGAAGGTAGAGATGATAAAAAAGGAACTTGCTGATGTTCTTACTTATTGTTTTGATATGAGTGTTCTTTTGGAATTGGATACTGGAAAGATTTTATTGGACAAACTTGAAAAGGTTAAACAAAAATATCCCGCGCATTTATTCAAGAACAGAAATAAAAACGTTGATGCAGGCTCGGAAGATATCTACTGGAAAATCAAAAAAGAGCATAGGATGAAAGGGGAATAGAGTATTTTTAGTGTGCCGCAGTAAGAACCGGGTATCGGCATGACCCAAGTACCTAAATTCTGAAGTTTAAGTTAAAATAGATACAGGATATGAAAGAATCACTTCCAAAAACTGAATCATCAATGCGAGTCGAATCTTTGAAATCAAATCATCCCATCAATATGAATGAATTTCAGGATGGAACTTTTCCTAGCACCTCCATAAAAGATTCACGAGAAATTATTGACCAGATTAGAAAAGATTTAGGAGTACTTACAGATGATAAGCTATCATCTGTGCAGACCAATGTAAAGAATTCAGAACAGCCTGCATCTGAACAGGTGACTTCATTGGAGAAGAAAAACTACAGAAATCTCTCCGACCTATTCTTAGATTCAATCACACCTGAGGAAACGCTATTATCGCAAATAACAAAAAAGCAGCTCTCGAAAAATGAACATGTCTATGCGCTTAAGACAGTACACGAGGGTGATACATATGATTTTAGTGTTCACGCAAGCAAGAAAAGTCTTTGGCTTGATTATCTCTACAGAAACGGAACTGTGAAGCCAGCAAATAACGACCGCATCTCTACGGAATTCATGAAGATAATGTCCAGATCTCTACAGCAAATGCTTTTGTATTGCGCTCAGCAACAGCTAAATATTATGCTTGTTCAATTTGCCGCATTTAAAGGCGATAAACCATACGATAGCTTAACAAAGCCGGCATTTGCAAAAAAACGAGCAGAGCAACGTGCAGCTTTATTTATACGCTTGCTTGGTAATGCGCTTGGTAAAAACAAAACATCCGTTGTATTTGAAAAAGATTTATTTCAGCGAATGCCGAATGCCATTATATATGACATGTACCTAAAAGATGAGAAAAAGTATAAACAGTACTTTGATAAATTCAAAAACTTGTTTAATAGTTTTCTGCATGTATAGCTCATTCTATACAAATTTAAAGAGGTCTCCTTTTTCTCAAATAGCTATTTATTTCAATAAACGATAATTCATATGCCTCGGCGAGGCACCCTAAAAAGTGATATAAAACATCCTTACAAGGGTTGAATATGTGGGTATTGAACTTACCCGTCCGTAAGAGTTTTCTATATAATATGTTATACTCAAACTATGCTATCACGGAATTTGAGTATTGAGGATAAAATTTTAAAGTTTTTACTTGAACCAAAATATAAATACAAAGGTATGTCAGTTAGTGCTCTTGGTTTACCAGTTTTTTTTCCGTACAAGAAACAATCTATAAGTAATGCACTTTATCAATTAAATAAAAATGGCTATGTTTCCAAGAAAAATGATCGTATTTTATTATTACTAAGCGGGAGAAAATATGTTGAAAATAAAAAAGTTCGATTTTTAACATTTGATTCTCCATTTCAAAAAGGATTACCCAAAAATTTAATTGTGATGTTTGATATACCAGAGGTTAAAAAAGCCGAGAGGGAATGGTTCCGTTTTCATCTGCGAGAATTTGGTTATGAAATGATTCAGAAAAGTGTTTGGGTCGGACCGTCTCCACTTCCAAAGGATTTTTTAGATTATGTAAAAAGTATAAAACTTAAAGAATGTATTAAAACTTTTAAACTGGCTAAATCTTATAATACTTAAACTTAGCGATAGCATAATTTGAGTATTGAAAGTTTTTATTATATTATATTTATTTTATTGTCTATTTTTCAACGCGTTTTTGAGAGTATCGTTATCTGAATACTCAAGTTCTGTGCCGGTGGAAAGACCCCTACCTAAAGAGGAGATTTTAATACCCAAAGGTTCCGTAATGCCCTTTAACTGATTGCGGACATAAAAGTCGGTGTGGTTGCCCTGAGGACTTAAAGAGAAAGCCAGAATAATTTCTTTTAAAGCTTGCCCGTCCTCTGGCGTGGCTTTTGCCTCCCTTTTTATTTTTTCTATCAGTTCGTTGATTCTTATTCTGGAATTTGTATTTTTTTCAACGATTGGTACAAGTCCTCCAAGAATAAAATACTTGCCATTATAAACTTTGCTTTTATTTACGGACTCCAGGTCCGAATCTTTTTCAACAATCATTAAGATAGAAGAGTCGGCATTCTGGTCCTTGCAAATTTCACAGAATTTTTCCCTCGGCCGTGGCCCTACGGGCGAGGCTTTTTTAGAGTCTGATACGAAAAATCTGAAGCACATAGAACATTGCAATGTGTCTTTTCTTAATTCTTTTATAAAGTCGGATAAATTTACGGCATAGTCTGAATTTTTAGACATTAGAAAATAAACGAAGCGTTTCGCCTGTCTCTCTCCGATGCCTGGAAATTCTTTAAAAATTTCAGTTAATTTTTCTATGATGTCCATTTTAAAATTCTTCCAAATCCCCGCTCACTTTTGATTGGGAAAACTCGCTGAGGTTGCTTTTTTCAAGATTCAGGAAAGTGGTGGTTTTTTCGTCGAAATAAAGTTCTACTTTTCCGGTCGGACCATTACGGTGCTTCTCAATTAAAATCTCGGCAATATTTGTCTTTTCGGATTCGTCTTTGCCTTTATCTTCCCGATGAATAAACATTACCACATCGGCGTCTTGTTCTATGGAGCCTGAATCACGAAGGTCGGATAGTCTCGGTTTTCCGCCACGCGATTCCACAGCACGGGAAAGCTGGGAGAGAGCCAACACCGGCACATCAAGCTCCTTTGCCAAGCTTTTCAGCGACCTGGAAATCTCCGTCACTTGGTTTACCATTGAATCATAATTTTTTGAGGTGGTCATAAGCTGTAGATAGTCAACGATGATAAGGTCCAGCCCTTTTTCAGCTTTTAATCTGCGCGAAAGAGCTTTCATACGGACTATAGAGTTGCCCGGCTGATCGTCAATATAAATTTTGGCTTTTGCCAGTTTATCCAATGAATCGCGAAGTTGCGAGAAATCTCTGTCGGAAGATAAGTGTCCCGTGCGCAAGTTCCATGCATTCACGCGCGACTCCGCCGAGAGCATCCTGTCCACCAATTGCTGGGAAGACATTTCAAGGGAGAATATCAATACCGATTTGTCGTGCACAATTGAAGACATACGGGCGATATCAAGAGCAAGCGTCGTTTTACCCATAGAAGGTCTTGCGGCTAAAATAACCAAGTCGGATTTTTGCAAACCCGAAAGTGTGTTATCCAAATCCCGAAAACCGGTCGGTAGCCCGCGGAGCATGCCTTTATGCTCATGCAATTTTTCAAGACGTTCCCAAGCTTCAGGTAGAGCGTCTTTCAAATTGGTATATTTTTGATTTTTAGGAGACGATATCACGCTGAAGATTTTCTTTTCCGCCATATCTAAAATATCATCCATATGGTCATCGCCCTCTTCGAAACCAAGTTCCGAAACATAATCCGCCGCTTCTATCAGACTTCTCAAAACATATTTCTTTTGGACGATTTCTGCATAGTGTTTGATATTTGTGGAAGAGGGAACAACATTCACTATCTCCGCCAAGTATTGATTACCGCCGATTTTCTCCAGCACTTTTTGCTCGCCCAGTTTTGTGGAAAGAGAAAGCATATCTATCGGTTCATTTTTCAGAGACAAATCAAGCATTGCCCTGAAAATTATTTTATGTTTTTCAACGTAAAAAGAATCCGGAATTATGACGTCTTCCACTTCGTGTATGGCATCCTTACGGAGCATTATGGAGCCCAAAACCGCCTGTTCCGAAGGAATACTTTGAGGCGGGATGCGTACATCGTTTTTCTTTGCTCTTATCATTAAGGAGCATTTTAGCATAGTAAAAAAATAGTCAAAGCTAAAAAATGCATAAGTCTGTTATTAAAATGGGGACAATTCTTTGCAGAATTTGCTCTTTTCCTGTAAAATCAAAGTATGTCAAAAAAGGTACTATTATCGGGCGTAAAACCAACCGGAGCGCCGCATATAGGTAATTATTTCGGCGCTATGAAACAGTTCGTGGATTTGCAGAAAGACTATGAATGCTATATTTTTATTGCCGATTACCACGCGTTGAACTTTATCCAGAATAAGAAGGAGATGGAAAAAAATATCGTGGGTGTTTTGCTTGATTACTTGGCTATTGGTTTGGACCCAAAAAAAGTGACTATATTCAAACAATCGGATATTTCCGAGCACACCGAGCTCGCTTGGATTTTTGATACTATTACCACAATGCCGTATCTGATGCGGGCGCATGCGTTCAAAGACGCGGAAGCGAAGGATAAAGAAATAAATATTGGCACCTTTAATTACCCAATGTTAATGGCGGCAGACATCTTGCTTTATGGCCCTGATATAGTGCCGGTAGGAGCTGACCAAAAACAGCACGTGGAAATCACCCGTGACACTGCGGAAAAATTCAACAGGATTTTTGGCGAAACTTTTAAATTACCGCAACCGATGATTATGAAAGATATGGCAGTGGTGCCCGGCACGGATGGCAAAAAAATGTCTAAAAGCTACAACAATACTATCCCGCTTTTTGCCGAATATGAAGAAATAAAAAAATGCGTGATGGGTATTGTCACCAATTCAGAGGGTGGAATACCGGAAAATGTATACGCGATACATAAGCTCCTACGTTCTGAAAGCGAATTGAAGAAAATTTATAAAGAAAAAGAAGGCAAATATAAAGAGCTCAAAGAACTTTTGATAGAAGACTTGGAGAAATTCATAGCGCCGATGCGGGAAAAAAGAAAAGAGTTTGCCAAAGATATTCCCAAAGCACTCGCTATCTTGAAAGAAGGAAGTAAAAAAGCGAAATTAATAGCTTT
Organism: uncultured Candidatus Saccharibacteria bacterium; assembly: GCA_964408725.1. GTDB lineage: Bacteria > Patescibacteriota > Minisyncoccia > Phycocordibacterales > UBA9973 > UBA9973. The sequence continues at coordinate 1,771 of CAYPAN010000031.1, read as the reverse complement.
AAAAAAAATGGACGAAGTCCGCGAAAAAATCGGGGTAAAGATTTAAAATTATATGACGAGCTCAAATCATATTAACTTAAACCCCTATCCTTTGAAATTGTACGGAAATCCGAGTGGTATTAACCAAATTCTTGCCCTTAAGGTTGCCAAGCTTCTCAAAACCAAACTCGCTCCCTGTTCTTATAAATCATTTCAGAACGGAGAATTTATAGTTCATCACGCCGAATCAGTTAGAGACCGGGATGTTTATATTATTTTTCAGCCTCGTTTTGGCAACAAAGAAATACTTGCTTATGATTTGGATGAATGTGAATCTTTAGTCTATGCTTTAAAACAGGGAGAACCTTCTCGCATCACCGTGGTTATGCCGTGTATGCCTTATGCCAGACAAGATAAACCGTCCAATCACCGTGAGCCGGTATTGTCCCAAAAAGTACCTATGCGTTTGCAGATGGCCGGAGCGTATAGGATAGTGGTATTACGGCTTCACAACCCGTCGAGTTACAACGCGCATCCGCTCACTATTCCGATGGTGGACATAAATACCAACGAACTTCTTATTCAGCACATCCGTTCAAAACATTTTGATTTGAAAAAGTTTAAAATCGTGGCGCCGGACTTGGGTGCCGCGCCTTCCTGCAGAAAACTTGCTCAACAACTTGGTATTCCTGAAAATATGATTATCATCAACAAGTTCCGCGACCCGAAAAAAGCTAACCACAACGAAGTGATGGAAGTCATAGGTGATTCAAAAGATTTCAATTGCATCATACCGGACGACATAGCCGACACTTGTGGCACAGCGGTAAAATGTCTAAAAACTCTGAAAGAAAATGGCGCCAAGGATGTCTATTTTACCGCTACGCATGCGGTGCTTTCCGACGATGCTGTAAAGAATCTAAATGACGCCCCGTTTTCAGGTGTCTGGTTTACTGATTCTTGCTTGTCGGAAGAAAATCGGAAAAAAATAAAAAGGCTGAAAATTATTTCGACGGCCAAACTTATTGCCCAAGTCATAGACAATCTGCACAATGGCAATTCAGTCACAGAGCTTTGGAATAATAGTAAATAGAAATTTGTGGTAATATATTTAATATGAAAAACAGAGTATATATTAAAGATTTGAAAGAAAATATTGGCAAGGAAGTAACCATCGCCGGATGGGTGAATATCAGACGTGACCAGGGCAAAATGGTATTTTTTGATATGCGTGATATGACAGGCCTTGTGCAATGCGTGGCGCTTCCGAGTCATACAGATGTGATAGGACAATGCAAAGAAATAAGACTAGAGTGGGTTTTAAAAATCACCGGTATAGTTAACAAGCGTCCGGAAAAAAATATTAAACAAGGAGTATTGAATGGCGACATAGAGCTTGAAATTACGAATATTGGAGTTTTATCGGAAGCCATGCCGTTGCCTTTTGATATGTCACTTGACGGATACAATCTTGATTTGACGACAGAGCTTAACAACCGGTCTTTGGTTTTAAGACAGCCGAAAGTGCAGGCGGTTTTCAAAGTGCAGGAAACGATTATTGATTCCTTCCGGGAATTTATGAAAAAAAATATGTTTTTTGAATTTCAGGCGCCCGCTATTACTCCGGCGACAGCGGAAGGGGGAGCGGAAGTTTTTCAGGTTGATTATTTCGGCAAAAAAGCGTATTTGACCCAATCGCCTCAGCTTTACAAACAAATTGTTATGTCTGCTTTTGAAAGATGCTTTTCCGTAAATAAAGTCTTTCGCGCCGAGCCGTCTTCCACTACAAGAC
>CAYPAN010000030.1:0-8373 GCA_964408725.1 uncultured Candidatus Saccharibacteria bacterium | reverse complement strand
GTAAAAGATTGTGTTCTTGGTCAATTGTGGATAGTAAACAGAATATTTGAAAAATTTGGAGTGACTCCTATATCTCTAAAAGAATTCAAAGAAAACTGGGAACAACCTTTTATTTTATTTTTTAACAAATATTTACCCAAATTATCTATCGAAGAGGAACAAATAGCTTATAAAGAAGCAATCTTTAACAAAGATTGCCCAAAATCTTATGCGTCTTCTGGAATAGTCGAGTTGATAAAAAAGTTAAAAAGTAAAGGTACTTTTCTTGCAGTAGTAAGCTCTGATTTTCCGGAAACAATTTTTCCAGAGTTAAAAGAATATGGTTTGGAAAATATTTTCGACGAAATTGTTACGAATACTCATAATAAATTTGAAGCAGTCCAAGATATAATTAAAAAGAACAATCTAAATCTGGAAGATACATTTTTTATAGGGGATAGTAATCACGAAATTGAGGTTGCTAAAAAAACAGGGATTAAAAGTGTCGCTGTTACGTGGGGTTTTAATAGTGAACAGAAATTAAGAGCGGGCAACCCAGATTTTATCGTTGAGAATACTAAGGAATTAGAGAGTATTTTTGTAATATAGTTACGACTTCGCATCATATTGTTTTTTGTGTCATACTTAAGGTATGAAAAATAATAAAATTGTTCTAGTGGTTCTTGTGTTGGTTATTGTCTTGGGATTCGTGACATACTTGTTTTACTTTAAAAACCAAAACGCTTCGCCGATAAATAATCCGGATACTCCTTCTGCCTCTCCAGTAACTTACAGTAACGCAGATTACGGATTTACCTTTTCTTTACCCGATGACTGGAAGGGCTATTCCATCGTACAAAATACTTGGCAAGGCAATCCCTTAACGGCGGCTACCGCAAAAGAAACAGGACCCAAGCTTTTAATACGAAATCCTAATTGGACCTCCGCTCTACACTATGAAGATATTCCGATAATGATTTTTACTTTGGCGCAATGGAATTCGTACACTGCCGGGAACTTTGCCGTGTCAGCCGCTCCTATTGCCGCAACCGAATTGGCGCGAAATAACTCTTTCGTATTTGCTCTCCCGCCACGCTGGGATTTTGATTATAGCGAGGGGTATGCGGAGGCAGAAAATATTTTAAGCATGAAACCTCTTCATCCATTTAATTTATAATTATTCCAAACTAATTCCGTTCGGATACTCTCTCAGACACCCTAGCTCGTATTTTTAGCCTTATTTGATATAATATAGCTATGAAAATAATATGGAATAAAGTAACAAAGTTTTCGCAAATTATAGCGATAATACTTTTTGTGGCTGTATTTTTTGCCGGAATTTTAATTGGTAAAAAATTAGAAGGGGATTCTATCTTAGGAGAACCAATAGCCAAAGCCGAGTTTGCCTGCGCGGACAATAAGACAATAGAATCCGTTTTTTATAAAAATTTTGTCCATATTGAAACCAATTCTTTGGGCGCATTATACTTGCCGCAAACCATATCCGCTTCCGGCGCCCGTTACGCAAATGCCGATGAGTCTGTGGTTTTTTGGAATAAAGGAAACACTGCGTTTATTACGCAAGGCGACCCGAACAATCAAACTTACAAAGACTGCGTAACTAGTCAATAAAAAAATACTTACTTTTAATTTTCCTTCTTTAATTTTTTTCTCAATTTAAATAAATTGACTTTTTGTGTTTAATATTATATAATCCTAAAAAACCAATAGTTCATTTAATTTTCTTTCACATATTAGAAAGGGTACTAAATTGAAAAACGCAACGCTTCTTTTCTTCCGAGAAGGAAACAGTCTTTACACCAACCAGTTTCCTGATTTAACCCATGAGGGTATAAAGAAAATTGGAAGGACGGCAGAAGAAATATACAAAATTGTCGGGGCAAGAACTAGCATAAAACTAGTTAGTGATCCGTCGATTAGCACAATGGGGAGTTCACGTTTTGTGGCCAATCGGCTGGGATATCCGTTTGACCTCGTAGTGGAACAGCCAGCGATCCGTTGTATGGACTCGCTTGTCAACGTAGAAGAAACAAAAAAATTCTTCGCTCAATTTGCATCTCCCCGTGCTGTGGACTATGCATATGGTATGGACCGGAGATTTGAATCCGGTCTGATCGTCGAGAGACGGTCCGATGTCAAACATCGTTTTTGCGTGTATCTAGGGGAAGTGTTTGAGAATTTTGTAAAAGATGAAAATTTCCCGCAGGTGGTTGTTCATTCTTTACGTCTTGAAGTTATATGTAATCTTGCCATGCCATTTGGATCTAAGGATCCCATAGAACATGGAGAAATAGTAAAGATGGATCTCTCCTACGAGGGAGGACCCATAGTAAACATAAAGAGTTTTTTTAGGGGAGAAAGAAAGGATTTTTTCTGCAATCCCCCAGGAAAAATCTTTGAAAAATAGGTAATTTAGTGAATTTTTATTATAAGAGCTCTGTCTTTAAAAGACAGGGCTCTTTTTTGTTCTATACATTTTGAATTTTATGAAAAAAGGTGTATACTGTATGCGTAGGTCAATATTATTATAATTATTTGAATAAATTTGTATGGAAAACATAGATAAAAAACAATGTGCAGTGTGCGGGAGCGGTGATTGTAAGGGTTGTGGACAGGGCGGGTCTTGCTGTGGCTCTATGATGGGTCATGGATGCGGATGCCACGGCCATGGCAGGCATCATCTTGTGAAAGTAATCTTAAAGCTTATCATAATTATCATTATCTTCTCCTGCGGACTTAAACTTGGTGAAATGATTGGTTATATCAAAGCAGAAGGACACGGAACAAGTGAAAGCGGTTTTGGAATGATGCGCGGTGGTTGGGGCAACTATTCAAATGTTGTAAATCCTTCCGGTGTAACACCTGCAACTCCTGCATCAAAGTAAAGTTTAAAAATTGGATTTTTTAATAAATAAAAAACCTGGTTCAAACCAGGTTTTTTATTTGTGTTTAAAAAACGACAGAGTAAATTTTATCGCCGAAATTATCATTGTCAGAATAATTTGAAAAATAATATTTAACAAAATGAAAGCTACAGCCAGCAACCCTAAATGAGTAAAAAGAGGCCAGGGAATAAATATCAAAAGAATTATCAAAAACCAGACATTCTTTAAATCCCGCCAGGAAGGGGCTATCATTGCTCCGATATTTAAAAACAGAAACACTATAACTATGTTTTTCCATTCTGTTATATTAATTTGTTTTATAAATTTTAAAAAATCATTCAAGAAAAATTGCCAATTGGAGAATTGGGGCATTATATATTGATTTGCCAGAAAATATTTATTGACAAAAAACAGTACTGCCAGTCCGCCGAATATAGGCGCGATTGATATTAACAGATTGCCGACCAGAGGCAATCTGGAATTGGAATAAGATACGTGCGGCTGCCTGACAAAGACTTTATACTCGCTCACTCTGGCGCCTGTCAATAAACATAAAATAGTATGAGAACTTTCGTGGATAAAAGCTCCGAAATAATATAACAGATAATTTATTTTATAATTCAAAAAACGCCAATTCAGCCAATTGCTGAAATAGCCTAGGGCGCTGATGATAATGATTACTATACCGACAGTCATACCATCCATAGTATAAGGGTATCCGATTGCATTTGAGATAGCAAGAAAATTCGCTAAAAATACTTAACTTTGCTAAAATTGATATGTGGAACTAAATTTAAATCAAGAAAATATGTCTTCATATCCTGCCACTCATGCCACTCCTAGTGTTTGCCCGACCTGCCATCAGCCAGTGCTTCCCCAATATTATTTTTGCCCAAACTGCGGCGCTAAATTAAATGTTGCCCAGCTTTCGACGACTGCCCAGACTCAAGCCTGGATATATGCGTTCAGCCTTGTTCTCCCTATGGTCGCTTTTATTTTTGTGACAAAATGGCCCGGATTAAAATATTACAAATCAAATGACCCGAAAGCAAAACAAATCGGCCAAATCGCCTGGGCTATATTGATTATTTCCACTATTGCCGTTATTTGGTTTGCCATTACTTGGACGCAAAAAACAATACAATCATCAATTAATAGCATCAATACCGATATGGGCGGATATTAATAATAAATATTTTAATAAAAATATGGATAAAGAAAAAACAAAACAAAAATACGAAGAGCATTATATCTGCCTGGGAGGTTGCAGGGGAGTTTCAAAAACGCCTATAAGCTGTAAGACACCTGATTGTGTAAATATTGACCATGAATTCGTGAAGTGTTACTGCACAGACGGTTTGCATAACAATTTTAGACCTATTTTATAGAACTTAGAGGAGGTCGGACCTCCTCCAGTTATACACAAATTTTGGTATACTGTATTTATGGGTTTTACTGTAAAAAATACTAGAGAGGCAGGGGATGCGGCGGAATTTATCTCTTCCGCTATTTTAGATAAGTTGCAGTCAGGCAAAAATGTCCTGTTTTTTATATCAGGCGGTTCGTGTATTCCTGTAGCCGTGCAAGCGGCGAAAATTATCAGTAGACAGGCAAATAAAAATTTGACTGTAATGCTGGCTGATGAAAGGTATGGTTCCATAGACCATTTCAACTCAAATTATTTCCAGCTTATGGAAAAAGGTTTCAGTCTTCCTAATGCTAAACTTGTGCCTATTTTGACCGGCTATGACCGCGATACCACAAGTCAAAAATTCAACAAAAATCTTGAAGAAGAATTAAAAAAAGCGGATTATAAAATAGGATTGTTTGGCATCGGCGCGGACGGACACACTGCCGGTATATTGCCCGACTCTGTCGCCGCACATTCGCAAGATTTGGCTTGCAGTTACGATACTCCCGTATTTTCCCGCATTACCATAACGCCCAAAATGATAGAAAAATTGGATGAAGCGGTAGTTTGGGCGCAAGGAGAAGATAAATGGAGGGCATTGAAAAATTTATTGGCCTCGCCTGTGGACGAGCTACGGCCGAGGGAAAAAGATATTCCTGCCCGCAATGCTTTCAGCATAGCTGATGCAGGCGGGGATATTTTAAAACAACCTACGCAGATATTAAAAAAAGTGCCATTATTAACAATATTTACAGACTATAAAAAAATATGAAAATAGCGGTTGCTGGTTTGGGTAAAATGGGGGCGCAGATTGCGAGAAAGCTTCACGAAGGTGGGCATATTGTCATTGCTTACAACAGGAGCAGAAATTCAGTTGATGAAATGAAAAGTTTAGGAATTCTAGCCGCTTACACCAGGCAAGACGTTCTAAATTTATTTGCCGGAGAAAGTGTAGTTATTTGGATGATGGTGCCATCCGATGCCGTGGATCAAGAGTTAGCGGAGTGGCTTAAAATAGTACCCAAGGAAAGCGTTTTGATTGACGGAGGCAATTCTGATTTTCGTCTGACAAAAAAAAGAGCGGAACTGGTTTCAGAAAAAGGTTCTGTTTTGATGGATATAGGCACGAGCGGTGGCGTCTGGGGTTATCAGAACGGATTTTCTATGATGGCGGGCGGAGATGAAGAAATATTTAAAATTATTGAGCCGATATTGCAGACATTGGAAAAACCGGGAGGAGCGTATCATCACTTTGGAGAGAGCGGCGCGGGGCATTTCGTAAAAATGACGCATAATGCCATTGAATATGGAATGATGGAAAGCTTGGCTGAAGGCTATAGGCTTTTAAAAGAAGGTCCTTATAAGAATATTGATTTAGTTTCCGCAGGCATAGTCTGGCAGCATAGGAGCGTCATCACATCTTGGTTGAACGAACTCACGATGAATGCCTTGAAAGAAAATCCTGAGTTAAAAGATGTTGAAGGCGTGGTTGTAGAATCAGGCGAAGCGCGTTTCGCCCTTGAAACGGCCAAAGATTTCAAAATAGGAATGCCTTCTATACAGTCGGCTTTTGATGTTAGAATTGCTTCACAGAAGGGCAGTGTTAATTTTGCCACCAAATTATTGGCCCTTATGCGTAATGCTTTCGGCGGACATAATATAAATCAAGATAAATTATGAATAATAAACCAACTTATATAATCTTTGGTGCTTCCGGCGACCTGTCAAGGCGTTATTTATTGCCTGCGCTTAAAAATATGCAAAATATGAATTATGTGGGTGCGGTTGTGCATATTTCCCGCAAAGATTACGGAAATTTAAAAGATTTAATCCCAAATGACGGAGAGAAAATTTTTCATTTGGCTATTCCGCCTGAAGCTGTCACGGATGTCTTGAAAATAATCAGTAATGATTTTGGCAGGGATAATATAAAAATAATGCTTGAAAAACCTTTTGGTAAAGATTTGCGGTCCGCGCAAAGCCTGGTCAACCATATTGACCAATATTTTTCGGAGCATCAGATTTATAGAGTGGACCACTATTTGGCAAAACAATCGATGCAAAATGTAGTGACCGAAAAGTGGGCCTCGCCTATAGGCTCTGGGCCGAAGGATAAACCTGCCCGCAGTGCTTTCGGCATAGCTGATGCAGGCGGGAATAAAATTGCCGAAATAGAAATTGTTGCCAGTGAAAAGATAGACATAGAAGGCCGGGTGAATTTTTATGAGCAGACCGGAGCATTAAAGGACTTTGTGCAAAGTCATCTTCTTGAAATGGCGGCCGTAGTTTTGTCCGGGTCTTTTAAAACAAGCAAGCGTTATGAAGCGCTAAAGGACTTAGAAATTGTCTGTGATGTTAGAGAACACGAATGCGTAAAAAGGGGGCAATATGAAGGATATCGCGAGGAAGTAGGGAACCCCAAAAGTATGACGGAAACATTTGTCTCAATCAATATGGTGTCAAATGATGAAACTTGGCGCGGTGTACGGATAACTCTATCTACCGGAAAGGCTCTTTTTCAAAAGTTAACGCAAATAATAATCAAATATAAAGACGGTAGTAAAAGAATTTTTAATATTGAGCACGAATCTGAAGCTTATGAGCGGGTCATCAGAGCTACCGTGGAAGGGAAACATGATTTGTTTGTATCCAAAGAAGAAATCCTTGAAACATGGAGAATACTGGATGCGATACAAAAAACTTGGGAAAATGGGAAAGATAATCTTGTAATTTACAAAAAGGGAAGCACTCTGGAAGAAGTTATGAACAGTTAGATATATTCAAGATTTTCTATTTGTTATATCATATAAGTATGATAAACCAACAATTGTTAAGTTTTATCAAGCAGCAATTACAACAAGGTGTGACTAAGGAAATAATATCCACTCAGCTTTTAGGCAACGGCTGGACTTCGCAGGATATCGAGGAAGGTTTTAAAGCCGTAGGTATTCCAGTTCCCACTCCTAGCTCAATTCCAGTCGCAACTCAAAATCCAACTTTGACTCCAAACTTGGCTTCAACTCCCAACCTAGCCTCTTTTTCTTCTTACAGCAAAGATTTAAAGTCTGTAAAAGTAAAAGGTCATTCAGGCAAAATGCTGTTTTTGATTATTTTGATAGCTTTACTACTATTGGCCGGCGGAGCCGCTTATTATTTCAGAAATGATTTGATGAATCTTTCTTTTATTGAAAATTTTTTTATAACTAAAGACACTAAAGCATTGCAGGATATAACAACTCAACCCGACCAGACACAAACAACAGCACCAACAGGGCAGACGGACAACAATGCCTCAAGTGTTGCGAATACAGGCTATCAGGTTACTGATTCCTATAATAGTTTAGAGCAGTGTAGTGCATTGAGTGGAGATAAATTGCCTCTTTGCTATATTGAAGTTGTTGTTACTACTAAGGATGACTCTATCTGTGAAAAAAACACAACGCAAAGTGATAAAAATTCATGTTATACCTTAGCGGCTTTAGTAAAAAATGATGCTTCTCTTTGCAGTAAAGCTGGTGATATGTCAGCTAATTGTAAATTTATGGCTCTTGCCGAACTTCCCAATACAGACCCGAAAAATTGCAATGGCATAGATGTTCAGGCTAAAAACCAATGTATATCATCAGCCAATGCTTTGCAAAAAGTTATGCCCTTAGTTCAAGAACGAGCTAATCAAGGCGAATTGCCAGACCTTAACCTGACTATGACCCCCAGTATTCCTGTGGCCGGGCAGAGTATTACTATTACCGCTGAAGTTACTGGTTTAGTTGCAGGTGAAAAGATTATGAATATAAACTTTATGGTTGTTGGTGGAAGTACTTCTGTGGCTAAGGCGCCCTATGAAGCTACTTTTAAAATTGCCGAAAATGCCAAAGGTGAACAAATATATCCGGTTCAGTTGTTAACAAATACTGGAGTTTTTGTGATGAAAAATATTATATTCAGCCTTTGATAAGAATTTATAAAAGGAATGATTTTTTAAAAAAGTGCCGAAGTGCTGATATTCTGTTATAATCTATCTCAATGAAAAATAAGTTTATTTCTAAGATGAAAAGTACATTTGGAAGTACCCACTTT
>CAYPAN010000029.1:0-9119 GCA_964408725.1 uncultured Candidatus Saccharibacteria bacterium | reverse complement strand
AATGAACTTTGGCGCATAAATTCAACTCAGGCTGACGCTTTCGGCAGCAATGTTATTTCTACCTTTTTCCCTCTTTCCGCCAAGAAAATAATGCGATTAGCAAACAGAATGCTTAATGAATATCGGGAGAGAGAATTTTTCCATCCCCCGATGCGTCATAAAATAAAACTTCCTTGGCCCCTTTCGCCTCTTATCTTTCCGAACTTTTTTCATCATCATATTAATGTTTTAAACAGCGAGGAAATAGCGACCCTATGGCATTTCCCTGGCCAGATATTAAAAGTCCCTACACTCGAACGTATAGAGTCAAAAGAAGCTTCACCGCCTACCAATTTGCCGATATAATTTATGGAAAATTTATCATCCTTAGACAGTAAATTTGGACTCTTAGTGTCTAAATTATACAAAAAACTATTTTATATTTTTGGCGCAATAACGTTTTTAATACTTGCATATTTTTTATTTTTTAGTGCGCCAAATAATTTTCCGGCGGGAACTATTATAAACATCAAAGAAGGTTCAAGCTTGAGGTATATTTCGAAATATTTGGAAGAGAATCATCTGATTCGTTCCAGGGTTGCATTTGAAACTTTTGCCATAATTTTCGGGGGTGAAAAACATATCGTATCAGGAGATTATTTGTTTGAAAGCAAGTTGCCTGTTTTTGAAGTTGCCAGACGTGTATCAAGAGGAGAACAGGATTTAGCGCCAATCAAAGTGACTATTCCGGAAGGTTTTAGCGTATCTGACATATCAAAAGTTTTTGCTTCAAAATTGACAAATTTTAATGAAGATAAATTTTTATCGGAGGCCACGAAAAAAGAAGGGTATCTTTTTCCTGATACTTACTTTTTTTTGACCACCGATAATGAAGAGAATGTGCTTCAGTCTATGGGTGATAATTTTGATAAAAAAATAGCGCCTATCCTGCCTCAAATAATCTCATCCGGTAAAACCGAGAAAGACATTATTATTATGGCTTCGATTATTGAGAAAGAATCCAAAGGAGATGTTGACCGCGCGTTCATTTCCGGGATTTTATGGAAAAGAATTAATTTGGGTATGCCTCTTCAAGTGGATTCGGACCCGGATACTTACAAAACTAAAGGATTGCCCAAAGACCCGATTTGTAATCCGGGTATGAAAGCCATAGAAGCCGCCATATATCCCAAGGTTTCAAATTACCTTTATTATTTACACGACAAAGACGGCAATATTCACTATGCTTCAAGTTTTGCGGAACATATATTAAATGAGCAGAAATATCTGAAATAAAAATATGAAAAAACACAATTTAGCTTTTATAGATATAGAGACCACCGGACTTGATTTGGTAAAAAATGAAATTATTGAGATTGGCTGTGTCATAACTACACCCAAACTTGAAGTAATTGAAAAATTTGAATTAAAAATTAAACCGGAACATATAGAAGATGCTAATCCTGTCTCCCTTAAAATTAATCATTATAGTTCTCTTAAATGGAAAGATGCCAAAATCTTAAAAGATGGTATGAAGTTTTTTTTAAGAAAAGTTAAAGATTGTATTATGGTTGGGCATAATGTATCCTTCGATTCTGCATTTTTGGAGTATGCTTTTATAAAAACTAAATTTAAAAACAGTATGCATTATCATAAGTTGGATACTATTTCCATAGCTTGGGCTAAGCTTCACAAAAAACCGGAGCTTAATCATTTTTCTTTGCGCGAATTATGTAAACTTTATGGCATAAAAAATGAACATGCTCACAGCGCTCTATCAGACGCTTATGCAACCTTTGAGCTTTACAAAAAGTTGATGGAATTGTAGATTTTAGATATGAAAAAAAAGGTTGTATTTGTGGGACTTTCTGGGGGAGTAGATAGCGCTGTTTCAGCGGCATTGTTAAAAAAACAAGGATATGAAGTCGTTGGAGTTTTTATACGTACCTGGCATCCGGAATATTTCTCATGCAATGAAGAAGAAGAGCGTATTGATGCTATGCGTGTTGCCGCACATTTGGATATACCGTTTTTGACTTTTGATTTTGAGAATGTTTATAAAAAAGAAGTTGCGGATTATATGATTGCGGAGTATAAAGTTGGCAGAACGCCGAACCCGGATGTGATGTGCAACAAAGAGGTAAAATTCGGCGCTTTTTTGAAGAAAGCAGTTTCTATGGGCGCTGACTATGTGGCGACAGGGCATTATGCGCAAAACAAAAATTTTTGCTTGATTAAAGGTATTGACCCTTCAAAAGACCAAAGTTATTTTCTTTGGACATTAAAGCAAGAACAGCTAAATAAAATTTTATTTCCAATCGGACATCTTAAAAAAACCGAAGTCCGCAAATTGGCCAAGAAATTTAATTTGTCGGTGGCGGAAAAAAAAGACAGCCAGGGAATTTGTTTTTTGGGAGCGGTGGATTTGAAAGAATTTCTGAAGCATTATATTAAAGAAAAAAAGGGGAAAGTCCGTAATGAATCCGGCGAAGAAATAGGGTATCACGATGGAGTAGTTTTTCATACTCTAGGAGAGAGGCACGGTTTTACCATTACTAAAAAGAGCCCGAATGATAGTGCGTATTATATAGTCGGAAAAGACGTAAAGAAAAATATTTTGATTGTATCTCAAAAGAAGTCTAAAAAAAATTCCTTAATGTTTTTTCATGGTCTGGCTGGGGTAGGGGACGGAGGGTTCCGAGGACCTGAAGAAAATATTAAGAAATACTTTTTATTAAATTTAAAAGGCACGAACTGGATTTATGGTATTCCAAAACCAGATAAAAACTATACCGCTCAAATACGCTACCATAGTGAATTCTTACCCTGCAAAGTCAAAATCATCAGCAAAACAAAAGCGAAAGTAATATTTGAAAACAATATTTTAGTGGCTTCAGGTCAATCTTGTGTTATATATGACGGAGATGTTTGTTTAGGCGGAGGGGTTGTTGTATAATATACGTATGTCTCAATTTTTTACACAAAATAGTGACCTTATTTTAAAACTAACCGTAGCGGTTTTGTTGGGTATGATTATTGGAGCTGAACGTCTTTTGGTGCATAAAGAAGCCGGTATGAAGACACATGCTTTAGTCTCTATGGGGTCGGCTCTGTTTATATTAGTTTCTGAGTTAATGGCTCAAAAATATATAAGCCTCCCGGGTTTTAATCCCACGCTGATTGCTTCAAATGTTATTGTGGGTATAGGTTTCTTAGGCGCCGGTATGATAATGTTTAGAGATTCCCGGACAAGAGGGCTTACGACTGCCGGCGGGCTTTGGGTTACGGCTGGCATAGGTATGGCTTGCGGTTTCGGACTTTTCAATTTGGCTATCATTTCCACCATTTTAGTTCTTTTAATTTTTGTTTTACTTAATATACTTGAAAAGCCAATTATGAAGATTTCTGATGATAATTTAATTAAAGAAGAGAGAAATGGTTAAACCATATGGATTCAAATGAAATCAGGTCAAGATTTTTGAAATTTTTTGAAGCTCGCGGACACAAGATAATTCCTTCTTCTTCTCTGGTGCCTGAGAATGACCCTTCGGTACTTTTTACGACAGCGGGAATGCAGCAATTTAAGCAGTATTATACTAATCCGAAAGACGCGCAAAAAGATTTCGGCATTTTAAATGTGGCCACAGTTCAAAAATGTGTACGCACGGGGGATATTGACGAAGTTGGAGATTCCACCCATCTGACATTTTTTGAAATGCTGGGTAATTTTTCTTTTGGCGGATATGGCCGCAAGGAGGCCATAGAGTATGCTCATGAATTTATTACCAAAGAAATGAACATAGAAATTTCTTATGTAACTGTTTTTAAAGGATTTGAGTCCATACCAAAAGATAGAGAATCAATAAAAATTTGGCAATCTTTGGGGGTGGAAGATATTCGCGAAGAGGGTATAGAAGATGTTTTCTGGGGTCCGACCGGAGATTCCGGACCCTGTGGTCCCACTACTGAAGTTTATTGTAAAAATGCGGATGGAGAAGACGTTGAAATATGGAACATTGTTTTTAATGAGTATTTTTGTGATGGTTCCCGCGAAAAGTTGGATAAAGGCGAAGCGGCCCTTAAAAAATTGGCTATTTTGGGTGTTGATACCGGTATGGGTTTTGAAAGATTGGTTTCTATCGTTCAAAAAAAGAAAAGTGTTTATGAGACAGATTTATTTAATAATGAAGAAACAAAAGAAGATAGAATTATAGCAGACCATATCAAAGCTGCTACATTTATAATTGCTGATGGAGTTACACCCACAAATACTCACAGGGGTTACATTTTACGTAGATTGCTTCGTCGTGCTATAAGATTTGCTGATTTATTAAAGATAGAATATGGCAGTAGTGGGGATATTCCTGGTATTTTTACTTTTGCAGAAAAAGTTATAGAAAAATATTATAATATTTACCCTGATTTATATAGTTCAAAGGATAATATAAAAGGAGAAATTATAAAAGAGGAATTGAGATTTTCTCAAACTTTAAAACAAGGTCTAAGAGAATTTGAAAAAGGGATAGATCCATTTATTTTAGCAACTACATATGGATTTCCGATAGAATTAACTGTTGAACTTGCTAAGGAAAAAGAAATAAAAATTGATTTAGAAGATTTCAATAAAAAAATGGCAGAACATCAGAAACTTTCACAGACTGCTTCCGCCGGAATGTTCAAGGGAGGGTTGGCGAATCATAATGAAAAGACAATTAAGCTGCATACGGCGCACCATTTACTTTTGGCCGGATTGCAGGCGATTGTTGGTAAAAATATAAAGCAAAAGGGGAGCAATATCACGGAGGAACGTTTGCGTATGGATTTCCTTTGCGACCATAAACTTACCGAGGAAGAAAAGAAAAAAGTGGAAGATTTTGTGAATGATAAAATAAAAGACGGGCTTGACGTTATTCGCCGGGAGATGTCACTTGCGGAAGCGCAAAAAATCGGCGCGGAAATGGAATTCGGAGCGAAATACCCCGATGTTGTATTTGTCTATTTTATTGAGGATAAAAATGGCAATGTAATTTCTAAAGAATTTTGCGGTGGTCCGCATGTTAAAAACACGTCCGAATTAGGTCATTTTAAAATTCAAAAAGAAGAAGCCGTGTCGGCGGGCGTCAGACGTATAAAAGCGGTAATTTTCTAGTTTTTGTGCTTTTATTTGTGGTATAATTAAGATATGGGAATCTTTTCCAAACAAAAAGATGAGAAGAGACTGATGTTGGTTTTTGATGTTGGTTCTTCTTCCGTTGGAGGAGCGCTTTTTGAGGTGCATAAATCCGGTGTTCCCAAAATAATTTTCTCCGTTCGTGAACTCATCATTCTTGAAGAGAAGATAGATACCGACAGGTTTTTGTTTTTGACTCTTAAATCATTAAACATAGTAGCCAGTAAAATATGTGTGGCAGGTTTCGGAAGACCATCCAATATTTTCTGCGTTCTTTCATCTCCCTGGTATGCTTCTCAAACAAGAATCATCAAACTTGAAAAAAATGTGCCGTTTTTGTTCACTTCAAAACTTGCGGATACTTTGATCCAAAAAGAAATTGCTCTTTTTAAAGAAGAACAGGCCAAAACTTTAGATATTGATAACAAAATTCGTCCTATTGAATTTAAAAATATCAAAACCATATTAAACGGTTATACTACCGCCGACCCTTTTAATAAAAAAGCCAGGAAACTTGAAATGATTGTTTTGATTTCAATGAGTGCTGAGCAAATCTTGAAAAAGATGGAAGAAACCATATTCAGGCATTTTCACTCCGAGGAAGTGAAGTTCTCTTCTTTTGCAATGGTCTCTTTTGCCCTTGTGCGGGATATGTTTGTGTATCAGGAAGATTTTCTTTTGGTTGATATTGCGGGAGAAATGACGGATGTATCTATGATAAAAAAAGATATTTTGAGTGATTCTATTTCTTATCCTTTGGGAAGCAATTTTATGATACGTAGAATGGCAAAAAGTTTGAATTGCGCTTTAAGTGAAGCAAAATCGCTTTTCTCTCTCTTTAAAGACAAGCATGCAGCAGAGTCTATGGAGAAAAAACTGGAACCGACTATAAATAAATTAAAAACAGAATGGTTAAAAAGTTTTCAGGAATCTTTATTCAAACTTTCCAGCGATATTTCTATTCCCTCAACCGTTTTCGTGACGGTAGACCAGGACTTGGCGGACTTTTTTGTGGATATTATTAAGACCGAGCAGTTCGGTCAGTATGCGTTAACCGATTCAAAATTCAAAGTTGTATTCTTGAGTCCGCAGGCGCTTCATGGTATTGCCGCATTCAAGGATAATATAAATCGCGACCCGTTTCTTACCATTGAATCCGTTTATCTTAATCGTTTTATTTGTTAAAATACAATTATGCCCAGAAATTTATTACAGGATATGATAAAAGTGAAAAAGACTGCCTCTGTGTCTTTTAAGGAAAAGCCTGCGCGAAATACTGAGGACATAATTTTTACAGAAAGAGTAAAAGAGAAAATTCCGGACAAAATAAAAGTAAATAACAAAGGACCTAGATATAGGCTTTATTTCGTGGCACTGGTTTCCGTTGTGGTTCTCCTTTTCGCCCTGTCTTTTTTATTTTCCGGGGCGAAAATCACGGTAGTTCCCAAAGTGCAGGATATACCTTTGAATGACAATTTATCCGCCACCAAAGACGGCAGCTCGCCGGATGTGTCTTTTGATTTAGTGGTTATTTCAGGAGAACAAAGTAAAACAATACAAGGCGGGGAAGTAAAAAATGTTTCAATAGCCGCTACCGGTACAATTATGATTTATAATTCCTACAGTTCTTCTTCTCAGAACCTTGATATAGATACCCGGCTGGAAGGTTCAAATGGCAAAATTTATAAGACAAATAAAAAAATAACAGTACCAGGAATGGCCAGTGGCAAGCCGGGAAGTGTTGAGGTCGGCATTTATGGTTCGGCCCCGGGTGAAGAATACAACAGTACCCCGCTTGACTTTAAGATTTTTGGTTTCAAAGGCACGCCTAAATATTCCAAGTTTTACGGCAGGTCGGAAGGGGATATAGCAGGAGGATTTAAAGGAGAGTCTCCTTTTGTCTCTTCACTTGATAAGACGAGCACAGTGAGCGAACTCAAAGCTACCCTTGAATCCAGTCTTTTGAATAAAGTCACAGACCAGATTCCAAGCGGCTTTATCTTGTTTAAAGATGCGACATTTCTCAATATTGACGATAAGGATGTTAGTTTTACCCCGGACAAAGATAATGGAGTATTGGCAGATATCAAAGGCACACTTTACGGATTTATTTTTAATGAAAAAAATCTGACGCAGAAAATAGCGCAGGATTCTATTGATAAATATGATGGAAGCGAAGTTTATATACCGAATATTCGGGATTTGACTTTTTCTCTGGCCGACAAAGATAATGTTTCTTTTGCCGATGTAAAAAGCATAGATTTCAATTTGTCCGGCACTCCGAGAATTGTTTGGAAAGTTGATGAAGCGAAATTCACCGCGGATTTATTAAATAAAAAGAAGACTGATTTTAATCAAATTCTAGCCCAGTATCCGAGTATTGATTCCGCGGTGCTAGTGCTTCGACCTTTTTGGAAAATTACTTTCCCCGACAAAAGCAGCAGTATCCAAATTATCGTGAATTATCCGAAATAAGTTTTTAGCTTGGTCATACATTGACCCGCAATTGTAAATTTAGTATAATTAGGAACCTTGATGAGTGATTTAAAAAACGAAAAAATTTTGACCGCGAGAGGAGTTGTCACCGAATCGTTGCCTTCCACTTTATTCAGAGTGAAAATACCTGCCCGCAATGCAGCTGATGCAGGCGGGGAAGACCAAAAGGAAGGAGAGAAAGAAATTTTGGCTTATTTGTCCGGCAAGATGCGTATGCATAGAATTAAAGTTTTAATCGGGGATTCGGTCGAAGTGGTGCTTGATTCCTACGGTGGAAAAGGAAGGATAGTTAAGAGGTTGTAATTTTTTTAAGAATGGTGTATCATACTAGTTACGGTTTATGAAAAGTAAAAAACATTGAAAAATAAGGGTTTTCCCCTTGTTTTTGTCTTGTTTTAACAAAGTTTGATTATTTGTTTTATATTTCAATTTTATGCGAGTTAGATCAACCGTCAAAAAAATATGCGACAATTGTAAGATGGTTAAAAGAGCCAGGCATTTGCGCGTTATTTGTTCTAACCCTAAACATAAGCAAAAGCAATAATTATGAGAATTCTTGGAATAACAGTACCAGATGAAAAGAGGCTTGAAATAGGATTAACAGTCCTTTATGGTATAGGCATTTCCACCGCTCAAAGAATTTTAAAACAAGTAAGCATAGATGTCGGTAAAAAGGCGAAAGATTTGACGCCGGAAGAAGAAAATAAAATTCGTACCATAATTGAGGGGATGAAAATCGAGGGAAATTTAAAAAGAGAGATTGCCGGCAACATTAAAAGACTGAAAGATATCAAAACTTACAGAGGCATCAGACATATGAAAAGATTACCGGTCAGAGGACAGCGCACAAAGAGCAATTCGAGGACCGTCAGAGGCAATGTCAGAAAAACAATGGCATCAGGTAAGAGAAAAGAAAGCAAGACATAATAATTAAAAAAATGGGAAAAACAAAACTTACAACTGAACCAACTGAAGAAATTAAAAAAGAGACTGCATCTAAGGAAGCGGAATTAAAAACAGTCGCGTCTAAAACGCCAAAGAAAAAAGTAACTTCCGGTATTTTGTTTGTTGATGCGACTTTTAACAATACCAAAGTCCTTTTTGGAGATAAATTAGGAAATACGTTGTTCTGGTCAAGCGCCGGGACACTCGGCTTCAGGGGAGCAAAAAAAGGAACTCCGTTTGCGGCTTCCAAAGTAGGTGACCTTATTGGTGAAAAAGCGGTTGCGCTCGGAGTAAAAGACTCAGGCATAGTGGTGAGAGGAGTCGGGTCCGGACGCGAGCCTGCCATAAGAGCGTTTATGGCTCACGGCATAGAAATAACTTCCATTAAAGATGCCACGCCGGTGCCCCACAACGGGCCTAAAGCCAAAAAGCCGAGAAGAGTATAATTTAATTTTTTATAAAATATGATAAGCAAACCAAAATTTAAAATAGGAAGAAGGTTGGGAGCCGGAGTATATGACAAATGTCA
>CAYPAN010000028.1:0-9159 GCA_964408725.1 uncultured Candidatus Saccharibacteria bacterium | reverse complement strand
CCCCTTTGGAAATTATTTGAATTTAATGATTAAAGTGATTATTGGAATGGCTGCGGTGCTGGCTATGGTAA
Source organism: uncultured Candidatus Saccharibacteria bacterium (assembly GCA_964408725.1). Taxonomy (GTDB): domain Bacteria; phylum Patescibacteriota; class Minisyncoccia; order Phycocordibacterales; family UBA9973; genus UBA9973. Next base: position 9,088 of record CAYPAN010000028.1, on the reverse strand, counting down.
TGATTACGATAGGAGGCATAGAATATATGACTAGTGAATTAGTATCCGGCAAGGAAAACGGCAAGGAAACAATCACAAACGCGATACTGGGGCTCCTTATAGCCCTGGGCGCTTATCTTATTTTAAATACCATAAACCCCCAACTCTTGAACGCATGCTTGGATAAACTACCACAAGCAACGATAACAATAAATGATTTAGGTGGTGAATCAACACAAGCTTTTCAGCCAATAAATCAGACAACGTTACAAAATAATTTTGGTATTACTTTATGTAATGGAACCGGAGGAAAAGCTGCTGTCGCTTCAATTGGACAAAAATTTAGACCTCAGACAGAATATAGCCAAACAAAAAGAAATACTACCAGTTCTTCGACGATATATGTTGATTGTTCTTCTTTCGTTGACCAAGTATACACCTGCGCCGGATTGGCCAGCCCAGGCAATAATACTACGGAAATATTTTCAAAGGGGACTTCGGTAAATGGAGCAACTTTTGATTTTAGTACGCTACACTCTGGAGACTTAGTGGGGTGGAAACCAAGCGATGACCCAAGTGGTAATGGCCATGTGGCAATTTATTTAGGTGGTGGGCAAATACTAGACACTCAAGACACAAATAACCCTACCCAAATAAGGAGCCTGAGCTCTATCCAAAGTAGAATAACATATGTTTACTGGCCTTAATAACTTTTTATGTCAAAAAGAAATTTAATTTTATTAATAATAGTCCTTGTGGTAGTGGTAGCCATTATTTTTGGATTTTTCTATTTCTATCGGCCGGCAAGCCAAACCACAGGCACCGCGCAGGGTACAAACTTTTTAGCCAATTTCTTGCCATTCGGCACGGGTAAAACGACAACACCCACGAGCACGACAACTCCAGTCAATGTTTCCGGATATGTACCCCCAGTCACAACGACAGAAGTGGCCAACACAAGTTTAAAAAAGGTTTCCAGTTTCCCCGTAGCCGGTTTCGGAGTATTTATGAAAGAAAGGTTTAAAGATGTTGCAAACCCCACCCTAACCCTCCCCTTGTCAGGGGATGGAAGCAATACGGTCCCCCCTGCTAAGGGGGGTTCGGGGGGTCTAAAAACAACCACCCCTAAACCCACCGCTCCATTGACTGAATTCGCACCGGCCTTAAGGTATGTGGAAAAAGCCACGGGAAATATATATGAAACTTTTGCGGATAGTATAGACGAACGCAAGTTTTCTTCCACAATAATACCCAAGGTTTATGACGCATATTTCGGGAATACCGGGCAATCCGTCGTTATGCGATATCTTAAGGACGATAATAAAACCATAGAAACTTTCGTCGGCGTGATTCCAAAAGAATATTTGGGAGCGGATTCAAGCGTGGCAAATGAGATAACGGGTTCTTTCCTGCCGGAAAATATTTCCGACATAAGCGTATCGCCTGACACTTCAAAAATATTTTATTTATTTGATACAGGAAACAGTATAGCGGGTGTTACACTCAATTTGCAAACCAATACTAAAGTTCAAGTATTCGATTCTCCATTTACGGAATGGCTCTCCTCCTGGCCAAACAGCAAAATGATAACCATCACAACAAAACCGTCTGTTAACGAACCGGGTTATGTATACGCGGTAAACCCGGACAATCAAGACCTAACCAAAGTGCTGGGTGGCATAAAAGGAATGACGACGCTCACAAGCCCTGACGGGAAAATGGTTCTATATGGTGATAATAGCTTATCACTGAACGTTTTTGACACAGATACGGGCAGTTCTAGCTTGCTCGGTGTAAAAACATTGCCGGAAAAATGCGTTTGGGGCAGTGCAAGTGATGTTGTCTACTGCGCTGTGCCAAAGTCTATAGCGGAAGGAGACTATCCAGATTCTTGGTATCAGGGAGAAGTTTCTTTTAATGACCAAATATGGAAAATAGATGTTAAGAGCGGGAACACCACGATGATTGCGGACCCATTTTCAACAAATGGGGAAGATGTGGATGCCATAAAACTTGGCTTGGACGGAAGTCAAAACTACTTATTTTTTATAAATAAAAAAGATTCTTATCTCTGGGAACTAAACTTGAAGTAATTATAAATTACGAATGATCAATTTTAAATTAAAATATAAATGCATTTTTTTAATTCGTAATTCGTAATTCTAAATTGAGCCTGTATACTTGATAACAACTCGGCGAGAAAGTCCTTCACCTTGCGACTCTGTTTTTAAATCGGTGGCATCGGACAAAAATTCGTGCACAATCCTCCTTTCAAAGGCCGGCATCGGGTCAACTTCTATATTTGACTTAAAATATCTAGCCCGCTCAGCCATCATATATGCTATAGCGTGTATATTTTCTATACGTTTCTTTTGAAAACCATTAATGTCAATCAAAATCCCCAAGCCTTCTTGTTTTTCTCCCACTCCAGGTGTGGGGGAAGTCTTGGTTTCAATCATTCTGCGGGCAAGATGATTTAAGGCGAAAAGCGCTTCACCTCCGCGTTCCCAGAAAAAATGCGGCTGGCTTACTTCAACTCCGAACCAAATTGTTTTGTCTCCGTTTGAATGAAGTGAAGCAGGTTTATCTTCGTCAACAGAAATTTTGCTCACGGGAATTGTGATTTTTTCAACAAGTTCTTTTATCAAATTTTGCATTTCTGTCTTATTCATGTATGTTATTTACCGCTTCAATGGCCAGTCTTTTCTTTTTATTCGCGTACATTTGCTGACCTATGGCGAATATATTACTCGTAATCCAATATAAAGCAACCGCCCCGGAAACATTGTAAGCGATGAAGGCGATTAAAAAAGGAAACACATATTTCATTTGTGTTTGCATACTGTTGGTAAAATTGTCCTGAAAAGAATCCGCGCCTTTTCCAGAGACAGCCGGCTTGGGCATAAGACTGGCTTGGAAATATTGGGATATGCCTGCGAGTATCGCTAAAATCAAAATCTTCTTCTGTCCAATATCAAGAATACCCAAGAAAATCATATTTATATGCGCCGGAGCGTGGATGAAGGAATACAAACCGCTTTGGAGATTTATCCCTCTCAAGAAAACATAATACAGGGCAAAAATTATTGGAATTTGGATTAACACCAACAAACATCCGGAAAAAGGGTTTGTTTTATGATGTTTATAAAGTTCAAAAGTTTGTTTGGCTTGTTCTTCTTTGGAAGCCCCGCTATCTTTTATCTTCTTAAGCTCCGGGGCAAGCAGGTTCATCTTTATTTGGCTTTCAATAGAACGCTGAGAAAGGGGAAATAGTACTGTTTTGACAAAAAGAGTTAGTAAAATAACGGCAATACCGACGTCTCCGCCCGGGATGATTGAAACCAAGAAGGCCAAAATGTTCAAAAGCGGCCAATATAAGATAGTATTCCAAAGATATGACATTATTTCATTCTATATGAAAATACCCAAAAATCAAAGTTTTATAGTTTAATTTTCTATTTTAGTGGGTCAATGTGATTTTTTTGCCAGGGATGGCAACGGAGAATGCGCAGGGAACCCAAAAACGAACCTTTTAAAATTCCATATTTTTTTATGGCTTCTTTAGTGTACTCCGAGCAAGTGGGGTAAAAGACACAGGAATTATTTCTTAATAAACCAAAATATTCCAAAACTTTCTTGAAGGGGGAAAGTATTTTCTGATAAAAACTAATGAATTTTATTAAGTACGCTTTTAATTTCATATTCAATTTTTAAAATATCCTCTTCTGGCCTTTTAAAAACAAAAACACCCAGAATGCCGGCAGGAAATTGTTTAATATATTTTTCCAAGGCGGAATATCCCTTTCTTCGCAGTAAATTCCTTTTAACGGCTGACCTGGCTATGCTTTTCGGGGCGATAAAGGAGACACGGGGGGGAGTAGAGTCATTGGCCAATATAAATTTGAATGTCAGGCTCGGGGAACCGACAAATTTACCCTCTTTGAAGATTTTTTCTACGTTTTTCTTATCAACTCTATTCCTTTTTGGGAGCATTTTATAAAAGCTTTAGAAACTGTTAGACAGAAAGCTTGGCGCGCCCTTTTCTTCTCCTTCTCAGTAACACTTTCTGGCCTGTTTTGCTTCTGGACCTGACTAAAAAACCATGAGCTTTGGCTCTTTTTCTCTTTTTGGGCTGATATGTTTGTGACATAAAAAGAGTATATAACATTATCAACAGTTTATCAACATAGTTAATAAGTTTTTTAAAATTGTATTAAAAATTTGTGTAGTATAATCTATAGCCAATGGATACAAAACAACTTTGGAAAAATTGTCTGATTGAAATCGAAGCGGGTGTCTCTAAAGCGAATTTCAGCACTTGGTTTAAAAACACATCTATCCTAAAGGAAGAGACGGGCATCGTTTATGTCGGTGTGCCAAATGAATTTGTCCGTGACTGGCTAAAAAACAAGTATCATAAACTTATTACCAAAACCATAGCCGACGCGTATGAAAATATGCGGGCGGTGGAATACGTCATCACCAAGATAGAACAGAGCAAGCAGGAAATGCCAAAAACAAACGAGCTTTTTGTAAATAAAGAGTTGCCCTTAAAAGATTTATATATAAACCCGGACGATAATTTAAATCCGCGTTACCGTTTTGATTCCTTTATCGTGGGAACTTTCAATGAATTAGCATACGCCGCTTCACAGGCGATAATAGAAAATCCGGGTACTAAATATAACCCGTTTTTTATCTACGGAGCCACCGGACTAGGTAAAACTCACTTAATCCAGGCGATAGGGAATTCAATAAAAGAAAAATACCCGAACAAAAAAGTGTACTACTTAACATTGGAAAAATTTGCCACTGACTTTATAAATTCTCTGCAGAACAACAAAGCAAACTCTTTCAAGGAAAAATACCGCAAATATGACCTTTTAATCATAGATGACATACAGTTTATAGGTAAAATGGAAAAGATTCAGGAAGAACTTTTTCACACATTTAACACTTTTTATGAAAACAACAAGCAGATTGTCTTTTCTTCCGATAAACACCCCAATTACATCCCGGAACTGGCAGATAGACTAAAATCCCGTTTTGCGGCCGGAATGATAGTGGATATAACCGAGCCGGAATATGAATCCCGCCTTGCGATTTTAAAAGTGAAGTTAAGAGAACTCAATATTGATTTGGGAGAAGATATAATAGAGTATACCGCTGGAGCCGTGCAAGGAAATATCCGGGAACTTGAAGGAAGTTTAAATACTATAGTTTGCCAATATCACCTGAAGAATAAGCCTCTTACGGTGTCGGAAGTAAAAACATTATTAAAAAACAACATAAAACCCAAGAAAAATGTCGCCATAAAGGATGTTGTAAAAATGGTAAGTGATTATTATTCATTGGAAGAATCTTCGGTTTATGAAAAAACCAGAAGAAAGGAAATAGTGAAAGCAAGACAAGTGGTAATGTATCTACTTAGAGAAGATTTTAACGTGTCATACCCTTTAATTGGGCAAAAACTGGGCGGTAAGGATCATACGACGGTAATACACTCATATTTAAAAATAAAAGCAGACTTAAAAAACAATCCGCAATTATTACAAGAATTGGAGCAGATACGCATAATGTTTAAATAATTGTTAATAAGGTGTTGAGAAAGTAACATTAATTAAAGTAAAAACAGTGAATAAATAACACATAAAAGACAGCATAAATACACATTAAAGAATAAGTGAACTTTTTATAAAAAATTATTAATGAGATGGATAAAGTTAAATTATCAATATAACCATTAAATATAACATTATATTTAATTTATACACTTATTAACAGTACTAATAATATTAATAGATTAAATATATAATATATAAACATATGAAGCTGGAATGTGGAGTTGAAAAAATAAAAAATGCTATTCTGCAGGCAGAAAAAATTACAGGCAAGAATCTTACTTTACCGGTTTTAAGTTCAATCCTTTTTATTGCGGAAGGAAAGTCTTTAAAGCTCCGCGCCACGAATTTGAGTTTGGGTGTTGAAATTGAAATTCCGGCAAAAATTGAAAAAGAGGGAATTGTTGCCGTTTCCGGAGCGACCTTAGCAGGTATATTTTCTAATGTTTTTCAGAATGAAAATATATATTTGGAAAGTGAAGACGGAAATCTGCTGATTAAAACAAAAAAGAACAGAATAAAATTAAAAGGCCAGGCGCATGATGATTTTCCTACAATACCTTTAGTTGACGGAAAATCTTTTGAAGTAGAAGCCAAAAAGCTAGTGGATGGTATAAAATCCGTATATTACAGCTCCTCTCCTTCTGATATAAAACCGGAAATATCCAGTGTTTATATGTATTCCAATCAGGATGATTTGATATTTGTCTCAACCGATTCTTTTAGACTGGCGGAGAAAAAAATTAAAATTAAAGTTTCTGAAGAAATTCCGGGCATTCTAATTCCTTTTAAAAATGTGTCAGAAATTTTAAGGATTTTTGGAGAAGTGCAGGATGTTGTAAAAGTGTGTTTCAATAAAAATCAGATTTCTTTTTCTTCGGATAATATTTATTTGACATCCAGGGTTATAGACGGGGTTTTCCCGGATTATCGCCAAATTATTCCGAAGGAATTTAAGGTTGAGGCTGTGGTATTAAAACAAGACTTACTGAACGCGCTTAAACTCTCAAATATTTTTTCGGATAAATTTAATCAAATAAATCTCAGAATATCACCTAAAGAAAAAGTATTTGAACTTTCGTCCGCCAACAATGATGTGGGAGAGAATAAAACATATTTGGATGCCGCTATAAAAGGGGAGGATATTTTACTTGGTTTTAATTATAAATATTTCCTGGATTGTTTCCAGTCCATAAATGTAGACAGTATCTCTATCAGACTAAACCAGGCTTCAAAACCTATGCTTATATCAGGCAGTTCTGATAAATCCTTCACTTATCTTATAATGCCGATGAATAGATAAAAAGATGATTGAGATAAAAGATTTACTTCTGCGTTTTGATAAGATTCTTCTTTCCGAAGAAATCAAAAAAGCCTCCATTATAAATATTTTAGAACAGACTATCGGCGTAAAAATAAAACCGGAAGATTTAAAAATAAAAAATAATACGGTTTATTTGAATATTAAACCCATATATAAAAACGAAATTTTTTTAAAGAAAGAAAAAATTTTCTTAAAGTTAGAGGAAGTTTTCGGAAAAAAGATACCTAAAAATATAATGTAGTTATTGAGCCACTTTGAAGATTAAGTCGTTTTCCGTATTATTATAAGCGGTATCGTAAGAAATTATTTTTAGCACGTTTTCCGCTTTTAGGTTATCCAAATCTTCCGGAACGAAAGAAAAGTTGAAAGGAGCATTTACTGTTTCTAAAAAGTTGCCATTTATGAATATGTCCATTTTTTGAAGGGGGAAATTCCCGGAACTTGAAACCTTTAATTGTATTTTTTGGTCTGAAGGATAAACCGTTGTCGCGTCAGGCTCTAGTATGGCCACTATTGGTTTGGATGTATTAGTATGCACATCGTCCAGAGCTGTTGGTTTTTCATCCCAGGTTGTTTTTGGATATTTGAAAGCGTTTTCTGCCCACCAATTTTGCACGGGAATTTCCCAGTGTTCAAATTGCGGGTCGTCGCTCGGATTTGCGGGCGCCGGACCCAAAATATTATTTTTATCCACCCAGTAAAGGATGGAATGTACGTTGGTCACCACCTTTTCTTCTGTTGTCTCTTTTGGTGTAAACTCGGTTGCCAGTTTTCCGGAAATTTTGTCTATAAAAAAGTTTTCATTTCCCTGCCAATATCCGCGAAGTACCGGTTTTACTGTTTGAGGGTCAACTTCCAAATTCGGTGCTTCAAATTTTTCATTTGGCAAAGTTTTTAACGCTTCGTTCATAAATTTATTCCAAATTGGCGCCGCTATGGTAGAACCTCCGCCCTTCATTGGTTTGTTGTCATTGTTGCCCGCCCAGACACCTACAACTATTGAAGGAGTATAACCGATAGTCCAGGCATCTTTATCGTTATTTGTTGTTCCTGTTTTTACGGCCACATCCTTGCCTGGAATCAAAAGTACTGAAGAAACGCCAAATGTCGGAGTGCGGGCCACATTATCGGAAAGTATATCCGAGATAGTTAATGCTGTATTTACCGGAAGAATTGGTTTAGGATTCGGGGTATACTGTTCCAGAACTTTTCCGCTCATATCCTCAACTTTTAATATTCCCGTGTATTGATTTCTCACGCCTTCATTCGCGAAAACTCCGTAGGCGGAAGTCATATCAAGAAGCGATACCTCGCCGCCTCCGATGACCAGAGTAAGTCCATAACGGCTAGGGTCGGTCAAGGTGGTTATTCCCATATCCTGGGCTGTCTGCAGTGAATCTTTAAGTCCTGCCAGATAAAAAAGTTTTACCGCAGGAATATTTCTTGATTGGGCCAATGCGTCGCGGAGTGATATCGGACCTACTGTTTTGTTATCAAAATCGCTTGGCATATAACAATCCGACTGGTTATGTCCGGGCAGAGCCTTACCATATGCGTCGCAGGTTGTTTGGAATTCCGTAGGCAGGTCAAACAGCACGGTATCCGGGGTAAAGCCCTTATTGAAGGCCGTAGCGTAAATAAAGGGCTTAAAAGAGGACCCTGGCTGTCTGTTTGCTGTCGCAATGTTGAAATTTCCGTCTATCGTTTTATCAAAATAGTCCCTTGAACCTATCATTGTCAGAATCTGTCCTGTTTTAGGGTCTATAGCCACAAGTCCGGCATTATTGCCGCTGTAATCTTTTTCATTTTGGAGAGCGCCCGCTTTTACTATATCTTCTCCTTTTTGCTGTAAATCATAGTCGAGAGTTGTAGTAACCTTGAGCCCGCCTTGCTCCACCAATTCGCTTCCGTATTTTTGTTCCAGATAATCTTTTATAAAAAAAACGAAATGAGGAGCCTTAATGCCCGTAGTTGCCTGCGGAGTGAAGACTACGGTTTCATTTTTAGCCGCGTCATAGTCCGCTTGTGAAATGAATTTCAATTCCAGCATTCTGGATAAAACCAAATTTTTTCTAGCATCCAATTTGTCTCTATTTTTACCATAAGGAGAAAGCAATGTCGGATTTTGGGGGATTGATGCCAAATAGGCCGCTTCCGCAAGAGT
>CAYPAN010000027.1:0-9439 GCA_964408725.1 uncultured Candidatus Saccharibacteria bacterium | reverse complement strand
GGAGGACAACACCGAGAAGAAATTTATTTTCTTTGTAGAGACTACAAACCGACCTTATTGAAAGATAAGAATGTATAGTCCAATCCCATAAGTAATTATGGACGTAGATGCGTGAGACAGGTTGGTCTCCTATCTACTGCACTCGTTGATTCTTGAGAAGATTTGTTTCTAGTACGAGAGGACCGAAATGAACTGACCTCTGGTGTACGAGCTCTACTGCCAAGTGGATTGCTCGGTAGCTATGTCGGGATTGGATAACCTCTGAAAGCATCTAAGAGGGAAGCCAGCTTCAAGATTAGGAATCGTTAAGAACCGTGAGAGATTATCACGTTGATAGGCTTTAAGTGTAAGCACAGTAATGTGTTGAGCTGAGAAGTACTAATGTTTCGATTCCTGTTAAGAAATTTGCAAACCACATAAATTCTCCCCTGACAAGGGGAGGTAGGAGGGGTTTTGTTTTTATTATAACCCCCTTAATCCCCCTTATCAGGGGGACATATAAAAAAATCAAATTTTCAGTGTTGGTGATTTGTCGCAAGGGCCACACCTCTTCCCATTCCGAACAGAGAAGTTAAGCCTTGTTGAGCTGATGATACTCTTTTAGGGGAAAGTAAGCAGTCGCCAACACTGAGTATTTGATTTAAACTAAAAAAGCCACCTAAAATGGTGGTTTTTTGCGTTTCCCCACACCTGGTGTGGGGGTTTGTATTGTAGATAAATTGAAAAGGCGTTGTCTTCGTAAAAATAAAGAAGGCCTGGACGGTGTAAACTGTCCAGGACTTCGTGCTTGCTCCTTGTACCTACCCACTATGTTAGCCTGGATCTCTCAAATAGCGAGAGAACCAGGCTTAGTTAATTAAATACGAAACTTCCGCTGCAACCGATGATGGGCTGCTTATTCACCATGTTCGTCTTTGTCAGTCCGTAACTGCGTGGCTGACAGACCATAAAACAAAATCCAGGAGGGTGTTTCATTGAACCTCCGAAATTTGATGAAATGAAACGTTATTTATTTGTAAGCCCAACCTGTCAAGGTTAACCAAACTGATGAGAGAGTGCCGAGTCGGCAATTTACCCCTTTAGCGGTGGGTATTTTTCTCAACATCTAGTCGTGAAAATAGACAGGGAAAGATAATCTAGAAAGAACAAGGGCTGGTTAAAATATTATACCTATATTTTTTAAGGTCAATAGGGTTTGTGGATAACCTAGATACAAAATACAACCTCCTAATCCCCCTTGTCAGGGGGAACCATATTTCACCTCCCCTGACAAGGGGAGGCTAGGAGGGGTTTTTGTATGTTATAATGTCTATATGACATGGTCTCTTAAAAGACAATTTTTTTATGTAGCTGTTCTAATTGTGTTCCTTTTGGTGTTAGCGTTTTTGATAGTTTCCCCTTATGTGAGAAAGGCGCCGAGTTGCACGGACAATATTCAAAACGGAGATGAAACAGGAATAGATTGCGGAGGTTCTTGCCCCACCGCTTGTTCTTTTCAGGTGAGCCAGATTTCCATACTGTGGTCCCGCACATTTGAAGTTATTCCCGGACGCTACAATGCCGTGGCATACCTTGAAAATCATAATAAAAACGCGGTCATTAATAAAATAAGTTATAAATTCCGTTTTGCCGACAAGAATAATATTTATATAGGCAAAAGAGAAGGGGAGACTTTTATTCCGCCGTCGGGAAAATTCGCCATTTTTGAAGCGGGTATCGGTCTAGGCAATTCCGTGCCTGTTTATACCAGTTTTGAATTTACCGAAACGCCTGTATGGACTAATGTGTCCCAAGACGAATTAAATCAGCTGAAAGTCCTGGTTTCCAACGTAAACCTTGAAAATCAAGACACAAGTCCGCATTTGTCCGCCACAATAAAAAACGATTCTCTTTATACCATTCCGGAAGTCGGTGTGGTTGCCATTTTGTATGATGACATAGGGAATGCCGTCTCCGCCAGCCGCACTTATCTCAATGAATTGACGGCGGGAGAGAGCGCCGACCTTAACTTTACTTGGCCGGAACCGATACAGGGGAATGTTGTCACTAAAGAAATAATTCCGATGTATGACATTTCTTTGGTTAAGCTGAAATAAAAAATAATGGTTGATAATGTCCACAAAATCCCTGCAAAATTTAATAAAAAAAATCTCCGGCGGAATAGATTGGCTTTTAGTTTTTTTCATTGTCCCGATACTCTTGGCCGGTCTTTTCACTATGAAATCTTTTACCCCGCAGGACGGTAGCGTTGATTTTTTTAATAAACAGATTTTATGGATTATAATAGCCTTCATTATTTTCTTTGCTTTTTCTTTTATTGATTTTAGGTTTTTACGCCGCACAGATGTGCTGGTGACTTTATTCATAGTATTTTGCACTCTATTGGTTGCTTTGTTTGGCTTGGGCCACATAATTAAGGGCGCGAAAAGCTGGTTCTCTTTTGGTGTTTTTTCTTTTGAACCGGCCGATACGATAAAGCTCGTGCTTATTCTCATTTTATCCAAATATTTTTCCCGCAGGCATGTGGAAATCAAAGACATAAAGCATATTTTTATTTCCGGCTTCTACGCATTCATACCCTTTGTTTTAGTTTTGCTTCAGCCGGATTTCGGCTCCGCTATGGTCATATTCCTTATATGGTTCGGTATGGTGCTCGTGTCTGGAATTTCCAAAAGGCATTTGCTTTTGGTTTTTTTATCCGGAGCAATTATTTTTGTTTCCCTTTGGACTTTCGCTTTTGCTCCGTACCAAAAAGACCGCATTATAAATTTCATAAATCCGCTGACAGACATACATAGTTCTGGTTACAACGCGTCTCAATCCACCATCGCCGTAGGTTCCGGGGAAGTCTTAGGCAAGGGCCTGGGTTTCGGCACGCAATCTCGGTTAAAATTCCTGCCGGAGCCACAATCTGATTTTATTTTTGCCGCATTTGCCGAAGAATGGGGTTTTGTCGGTTCCTGTTTTATTCTATTGCTTTTTGGGCTCGTTATTTGGAGAGTTTTGCATTCCGCCTCGCTCGGAGCTTCCAATTTTGAAATGCTTTTCGGCATAGGAATTGCTATTTTTTTTATGAGTCATATACTCATAAATATCGGTATGAATATTGGATTGTTGCCCATCACTGGGATTCCGTTGCCCTTTATGAGTTATGGGGGTTCGCATTTAGTCACTGAATTTGCAGGGTTGGGAATTTTAATGAATATGCGCAAATACGGAAGGTCGGCGCACAGAGATGATATGAAAAACGAGTTTTTAGGAATTTAGCAAATGTTGTCTTTTTGAGCTGGTCTGGTTGAGCCCCTCGGACTTAATGGGGGGCGACCCGAGGACCCGAAAAAAGATAACATTTGCTAAATTCAAAATAAAATATGCAAATTATTGACGGTAAAAAAATACGGGATGAAATATTGGCGAAGATAAAAAAAGAAGTGGTGTCTTTGCCTTTTCAGCCGGTTTTCTGCGATGTGCTGGTAGGAGACGACCCGGCATCCGTGCAATATGTGCAAATGAAAGCAAAAACAGCCGAGAGATTAGGTATGAAATTCCACTCCGCGCAATTTCAGGATTCTATTGAGGAAGATTTACTGGTGCAAGAAATAAAAAAGCTGGAATTCATTCCAAATATATGCGGAATCATAGTTCAATTGCCGTTGCCTAAAAAATTTACAGATAAAAAAAAGATTTTGGACGCCGTGCCGGAGTCTCTTGATGTTGATTGCTTGGGAACTCCGGCCAGCGAAAAGTTTTATAATGGAAAAAATAAAATTGGTTTTCCCACAGCCCTTGCTTGTATGGCCTTGCTTGATTCTCTGAATATAAATTTGATGGACAAAAAAATAGTGGTGCTGGGTCAAGGGGATTTGGTTGGTAAACCGGTTACCGCCTTGCTTCAGTTCAGAGGATTAAATCCAAGTGTTATAAGAAGTAAAACGGAAAATAAAGAAGAAATAATAAGGGAAGCCGATATTATAATTTCAGGTATGGGAAAAGGAAAATATATTACAGGAAATATGATAAAAAAAGGAGCGATACTTATAGACGCAGGCACTTCTGAATCAGAAGGTGGTATTGTTGGAGATATTGATTTAGAATCAGTCAAAGATACAGCAGGATATGTCTCGCCTGTGCCAGGCGGCGTTGGTCCGGTGACTGTGTCGATGCTTCTTAACAACGTGCTTAACGTGGCGAAAACTAAAAAATTATGAACGACACAATTTTTTTCTTTTTTTATAATTTGGCTCATCAATCTCAAACTTTTGACAAAATAGTTATTTTTTTTGCCGTTCATTTTCCGTATGTCGTGATTGTTCTAGCTGGACTTTTTCTGCTTTTTCACCATGAAGTTTTATTATCCCAAAATCCGCTCAAAGAATTCAAGCAAAAATGGAAAGAAATTCTGGCAGTATTTTTTTCCGGTGCTTTAGCGTGGTTTTTGGCTTATGTACTTAAATATTTATTTCGCACAGGAAGGCCTTTTGATATATTTCCGAAAGTTATCTCTCTTTTTCCCGAAACAGGCTATGCTTTTCCATCCGGTCATGCCACTTTTTTTATGGCGCTCGCGGTAGCCTTATTTTTTAGCCACAAAAAAGCCGGTTATGTTTTTATTTTCTTCGCTCTCCTTATCGGTCTTGCCCGTATTATTGCCGGAGTGCATTTTCCAGTTGATATTTTAGGCGGATTTATCCTAGGTTTTGGCATTGCATATTTTTTAAAAAATGTATAGAATAGCTATATATTTATTATGTGGAAAAAAGTAATTTCTATATTAATAGTGCTTATTTTAGGGGGAACGGTGGCCTTTTTTGTTTTTAAGTCGGAACCTGGGTTAAACTCAAACTTTAAAAATGAAAGCTCATTTTTAAAGAGTTTCCCATTTCGTCTCGGTTTAGACCTTTCCGGCGGGAGTCATTTGATTTATAAAGCCGATATCAGTGGAGTTGCCGCCGGGCAAGTTTCCGATTCAATGGACGCTTTACGTGATGTGATAGAACGCAGGATAAATCTATTCGGAGTTTCCGAGCCGGTAGTGCAAGTGCAAAATAGCAGTTTTGTTTCCGGCGGAGCGGAAGAATTAATTGTTGACCTTCCAGGGGTTACAGACGTAGAAAAAGCGACAGCTATGATAGGACAAACTCCGCTTTTGGAATTTAAAGTTGAAGCGCCTGCAGGTACTCCCCAAAATGTAACAGTGGATAAGAATGGAAAAGCAAATTTGGATATCGGGTCTCAATTTGTTTCCACGGAATTAACCGGCAGATATTTACAAAAAGCTACTCTCAATTTTGACCAGACCACAAACCAGCCGGAGGTGAGTTTGCAGTTTGATGCCACGGGCACGAAACTTTTCGACCAAATCACAAAAGATAATGTAGGCAAAGTAGTGGCTATATATTTGGACGGAGCGCCTATATCCACCCCGGTTGTCCGTGAAGAAATTCCAAACGGTCAGGCTGTGATATCCGGAAGTTTCACTCCGGCGGAAGGTAAGCAATTAGTCGGCAGATTAAATTCTGGCGCGCTTCCGGTGCCTATTTCACTTTTGTCCAGACAAACCATAGGAGCGACGTTGGGCAGTAATGCCGTGGCTGCCGGGATAAAAGCCGCAATTATAGGATTCTTGGTTGTTGCCTTGTTTTTAATCCTTTGGTACCGCTTGCCGGGACTCATCGCTGTAGTTGCTCTTTCTATTTATATAACAATAATGCTCGCTTTATTTAAATTGCTTCCTGTCACCCTCACGGCGGCCGGTATTGCCGGATTTATTATTTCCATTGGTATAGCTGTGGACGCGAATATTCTAATTTTTGAAAGAGTGAAAGAAGAATTGCGTTCCGGACGCACCATTGCCGATGCCGTATCAGCTGGTTTCACGCGTGCCTGGTCTTCTATCCGTGATTCAAACACTTCCAGTATTATTTCTGCTATTATACTTTTCTGGTTTGGCACATCTTTGATTAAAGGGTTCGCTTTGACTCTCGGTATGGGAGTACTGATATCGATGTTTTCAGCAATTATGATTTCCAGAATTTTCCTTTCCGGAATTATTTTTATAGGAGAAAATAAGGTCGCCAGATTTTTATTTTCAAGCGGTTTAAGCAAATAATATGTTTATAGTAAAACACAAAAAAATATTTATCAGCATATCAGCAGCTCTGGTCTTGATTTCCATTATTATGCTTTTCGTTTTTCCTCCTCAAATCGGGATTGATTTCAAAGGCGGGGCATTGACGGAAGTCGCTTACAAAAGCTCTAGACCAGCCCAATCTGATTTGGACGCTATGTTGAAAGCTTTAAACCTTGGCTCTGTACTTTTGCAACCGACAGGGGACCTGGGATATATCATAAAATCTCCTGATTTAAGCGACGCACAACATTCCTCGCTTTTAGAGATGCTTTCGCAAAACGGCAAAAGTCCGCTTGAAGAGAAAAGTTTCAATTCTATCGGGCCTTCTGTGGGGCGTGAGCTTACCAGGAAAGCTATTATTGCTATCATATTGGTTTCGCTTGCCATTATTATTTTTATAGCGTTTGCTTTCAGGAAAGTTTCGAAGCCAGTTTCATCTTGGAAATATGGCATTATAGCCGTCATAACGCTTTTGCATGATGTTATGATTCCAATCGGGGTTTTCAGTATTTTGAGCCATTTTTACGGGGCTGAAATAGACACCCTTTTCGTGGTTGCGGCGCTCACCATCTTGGGTTTGTCAGTATCCGACACTATAGTTATTTTCGATAGGATCAGGGAGAATCTTAGAAATAAAATAGAAAATACTTTCAGCGCGACTGTGGGCAAGAGTCTGGACCAGTCGTATATGCGTTCCATTTTTACCTCGCTCACAGTCATTATTGTCTTACTGTCTCTTTTCTTTTTTGGTCCGGAATCCACTAAATATTTTGCTTTGATGCTTACCGCCGGAATGTTTTTCGGAACCTACTCTTCTATTTTCCTGGCTTCTCCTTTACTTGTGGTGGTTGAAGAGAGGCAAGCTAAAAAATAATTTATTAACTAATTTGCCTCGCCTGTGGCGGGGTGTAAAAATTATGATGTACGTTTATATAATATTAGGGGTTATAATTCTGTGGATTGTTTTCGCTTATAATAGTTTTATAAAATTAATCAATCGCACTCGCGAAGCTTGGGCCGACATTGAGGTCCAGCTGAAGCGCCGATATGATTTGATTCCAAACTTGGTGAATACCGTCAAAGGTTACGCCACTCACGAATCTTCTGCTTTTGAAAATGTCACCAAAGCCCGCGCTGCGGCCCTCGGCGCTTCCAGTATGGCCCAAAAAGGGAAAGCGGAAAATGTTTTGACCGGTGCCCTAAAATCAGTTTTTGCCATTTCCGAAGCTTATCCGGAACTGAAAGCAAACCAGAATTTCTTGGCATTACAGAGTGAACTTTCTGACACGGAAAATAAAATCCAGTCTGCCCGCAGATTTTATAATGCCAATGTGCGTGACTTAAATATTTCAATTGAATCTTTCCCGAATAATGTTATTGCCAATATCTTCAAATTCTCAAAAATGGAATTGTTTGATCTAGCTTCAGACGATGTGGCTCAGAATCCGGTAGAAGTTAAATTCTAGGAGATAGAATAGCTTAAAAATCCTTATTTTACAAGGTATTTTCCATTTTTGCCCCATTTTTGCTTGACATTTAGTTTCGTCTATGCTATACTTTATATAGTTTAAAGAACCTTGAAAATCGCATATCATAATTTCTCCTTGGGAAGAAATTGGTTAGTTCTCTAAGAATATTGCTTTTTTAGGAGTATTTTTAGAGAACTAACCCAATTCAATAATCATCCACAAATCTTTTTAGGAGTAGTTATGAAAACCATATTTATATCCCTCGTTTTATTCTTGATTTCCACTATATGTGTTGCCGGCGGAAAAAAGCATTTTGCGGTGGGGGATACAGTTGACGTAATCTTTATGGGTCCCGTTGAATGTGGGGACTCAGTTATTTCAGCGGAAAGGGGTGTTATAGTTTATGCAAGTTTAGGTTTTACCAATGGGCCAGATATGATTTTAACCGGCTTATACCATATCGAAGTTTCAGGGAGAGTTTATATGACCTCTCCATACAAGAGTTATGATATGGTGGGTTTTGGATCATATACTATTCCTGAAAAAGGAATGGTTATGATGTACCAACCCAAAAATGTACAAACCAGTCTATTATGGTATTTGGATAAATGAAAAATGAATCCACTTTGCGCGGGGAGGGAAAATCCTCCTTATTGTTGCAAGGTGGATTTTCTCTTTTAGGTGACTTTTATTTTAGTTTTTACTGTTTTAAATATAAAAATAACCCCGCCTCTATTATTTATTCCTATTTTTGAAATTTTTAAATAAACTTTAGATAAACATACACGGCCGTGTTATTTTGTCTAAAAATAAAAAGGAGTATAATATATTAATGACAAAAGAACAAAAAATAAATATGGCCAAGGTCATTCTTCAAGTAGTCGGCGCGGCAGGACTGCTTGCAGTCGCTATGGTCGCGCCGAATGCTTTGCAGATACTAAAATTGTTTGACAAAAATAAAAAGAAATACAACCCGAAATATTATATTGATAAAAAAGTTCAAGCTATGGTGAAAAAAGGATTATTAATTATGAAGAAAGATAAAAACAGCAATCGGACTTTTATCCAAATGACAAAAAGAGGGGATATTCAACTCAAGAAATATTTGCTGAAAGATAATTCCCAAACTAAACAAAAATGGGATGGCAAGTGGAGAGTTTTCGTGTTTGATGTTTGGGAAAAAAGCAGAGGGAAAAGGGACCTATTAAGAAAAGAGATAAAGGACTTCGGTTTTATTCAGCTTCAGCAAAGTGTTTGGATTTACCCCTTTGATTGTAGAGAATTCATTGAACTTATTAAAGCGGATTTAAATTTTGGCAAGAATGTGAGATATATGGTCGTGGAAAGTTTGGACAATGATTTCCTTTTAAGGAAGAATTTTGGATTGTTTAAATAATAATTACAATTAGATAAAATCACACGGCCGTGTTGTTTTGTATAACTTGGCATTTGAGAAAAATAAGATTTTTTGATATGATTAAGTAATTATGCAGGATAAATTTTTTGGTTCAAAATTGAATAGTGTTTTGTTTCTCGTACTCATCATTTTAGTGGCAGGCGCCATTTATATTATGCTTCAAAATAAGGAAACATATTTGAATGTATTTCAAAAACAAGCGCAAGTTACCAATGTAGATAAAACACAAGAACCTATGCAGACGAAAGAAGGAATTTTAGGCAATAAAGATGATTTAATTTCATTTTCTATTTTACCTTACACAAAAGTGCATGGTATTTTGTCATACAGGGGAGTTATAAAAAATGGTTATTTTTTTGAAGGAAATATTTTAATTAATGTTACTGATATTAATAAAAAAATTATTCTTAAAAGTAATGCAGT
>CAYPAN010000026.1:0-9804 GCA_964408725.1 uncultured Candidatus Saccharibacteria bacterium | reverse complement strand
AAATGCTCCAGCAAAAAGTGCGTACCGGTATGATGCAGATTAAAAGAAACATTCAGGACAGAATGTCTATTATTGATGTTGATACCGCATTACCGATTCACATTATCAACCAGCGTCCGCTCCAAGCCCGTATTAAGGAATTCTTTACGACAAACCAGCTTTCACAATTTATGAGCCAGGAAAATGTACTGGCGGAAATAGAACATATACGTTTACTCTCAGCGCTTGGTCCAGGCGGACTCACCCGTGAGCGCGCTGGCCTTGAAGTCCGAGACGTGCACCCTTCCCACTACGGAAGGGTTTGCCCGATTCACACTCCGGAAGGCCCGAACATCGGTCTTATCCTACACCTTTCCACTTACGCCAAAATAAATGATTTTGGAATTATTGAAACTCCTTATATAAAAGTGAAAAATGGAAAAATTACCGGAGAAGTTCAATACCTAAACGCGTTGGAGGAAGAAAAATACAACATCGCCCATGCCGGAATTCCTTACGATGAAAACGGAAAAATAACGAAAGAAAGAGTAGAAGCCAGAATAAAAACAGAAGCGGGCACTATTCCGCGCGACCAGGTTGACTTCATAGACGTGGCCGCCAATCAGGCTTTTTCCATAGCGACTTCAATGATTCCATTTTTGGAACACAACGATGCCAACCGCGCGCTCATGGGCTCCAACATGCAGAAACAGGCGGTGCCTTGCGTGCTTCCTGAAGCGCCGCTCGTGGCCACAGGCATTGAGGCCTTGGCTTCCCGTTATTCCGGCAGGGTAGTTACCGCGGAAGAAGACGGTGTTATATCTTATTTAGATGCTAAAAAAATAGTTATTGATGGTAAAAAACAAAAAACTTATCCGCTGGTCAACTTTTTAAGAAATAATAATTTTTCCGCTTTCCATCAGCGTCCTGCGGTAAACGTCGGTCAAAAAGTTAAAAAGGGTGATGTGTTAGCTGATACAACGAGCACGGTAGACGGGCAGATTTCAATCGGACAGAATGTTTTTATAGCCTTTTTGTCCTGGTCCGGGTCAAATTATGAAGACGCCATAATTATTTCCGAACGCCTCGTGAAGAAGAGCAAATTCACATCCGTGTACGTTGAAGAATTCGTCTGCACAGTTAGAGATACCAAGCTTGGACCTGAAATAACTACCCGCGATATACCGAATGTCGGAGAATTAAAACTCAAAGACCTAGATGAAGACGGTATTGTCCGCATCGGAGCCGAGGTCAGGGAAAATGATATCTTAATAGGAAAGATTACGCCAAAGGGCGAGACTGAGCTTACTCCCGAAGAGCGATTATTGCGTTCAATCTTCGCTGAAAAAGCCCGCGATGTGAAAGACACATCACTGCGTATGGAGCACGGAAAACGCGGGCGCATTATTGGCGTCAAAATTTTCTCCAGGGATTTAGGTCATACTCTTGAGGCTGGAATTATTAAGAAAATTGTGATTGAAGTCGCTCAAATCAGAAATATTTCGGTTGGAGACAAACTTTCGGGACGACACGGAAATAAAGGCGTCATATCAAAAATTCTTCCGGAAGAGGATATGCCTTACGCGGCGGACGGCACTCCGGTTGATATAATACTTTCTCCGCTAGGCGTTCCTTCCCGTATGAATTTGGGACAAATCTTGGAAATGCATTTGGGTATGGCGGCGAACACTTTGGGTTATCAGGCTATTGTCCCTCCGTTTTTGGGGGCGCGCCACGAAGAAATCAGAGAAGAATTAAAGACGGCTGGTTTTCCGGAGAACGGCAAACTGAAACTTTTTGATGGACGCACCGGAGAAGCCTTTGACCAAGATGTTGCCGTTGGTTATATGTATATGTTGAAGCTGCATCATATGGTAGAGGACAAGATTCATATGCGCTCTATCGGACCTTACTCACTCATTACTCAACAGCCATTGGGAGGAAAAGCCCAGGGCGGGGGACAAAGATTTGGAGAAATGGAAGTCTGGGCGCTGGAAGGATACGGTGCGGCGTACACGTTGCGTGAAATGCTTACTATCAAATCCGATGATATATTGGGCCGTTCTGCTACCTTTGATTCCATTATTAAAAATGAAGTTATTAAACCGCCAAATTCTCCCGCATCATTTAATGTGCTCTTGAATTATTTACGCGGGCTTGCGCTTGACGTTAACTTGAAAAAATATGAAAACATTAAATAAAACAGATTTTGATTATATTTCGCTCAAGCTTGCGTCACCCGAGCAAATAAAGGAATGGTCTTATGGGGAGGTTACCAAACCGGAGACTATAAATTACCGCACTGGCAGGTCTGAACGCGGCGGTCTTTTCGACGAGAAAATTTTCGGTCCGGAAAAAGATTACGAATGTTATTGCGGAAAATACCGCAGAATCCGCTACAAAGACATAATCTGCGAGAAATGTGGAGTGGAAGTGACCCGTTCCATCGTAAGACGCGAGAGGATGGGGCATATAGAACTTGGAACTCCTGTGGCTCATATTTGGTTTTTACGCGGAGTACCTTCAAGGATGAGCGTGCTTCTTAATATTTCCGTGTCTGACCTTGAGAAAGTCATATATTTCGCCGGATACATAATTACCAAAGTTCACGAGGATGAAAAAGAAACAATCGTGCAAAATTTGGAAAAGGAATACAAAGCCAAATTGAAAAATGCGGCTGATGACGATACTAAAGAGAAGCTAAAAGATTTATTTTCCAGCACCAAGAAAGAAATTTTGGAAATTTATGAAGGAAAAGTTTTAAATGAAATTTCCTTCCATCATTATTCTTTGAAATATGGCACTTGTTTTGAAGCGAATATCGGAGCCGAGGCCATTTACTCTATTTTTAAAAATCTGGACTTGAATAAATTGAAAGTTCTTACCGAAAAGATGATTGAGAAGGCAAGCATCGTTGAAAAAGAAAAATTGCAAAAGAGACTTTCATTAATCAGAGCCATGACTTATGCCAATATAAGGCCGGAATGGATGTTTTTGACTTCTATTCCTGTTATCCCTCCGGTCTTGCGTCCGATGGTTGCTCTTGATGGAGGACGTCATGCGACTTCCGATTTGAACGACCTTTATCGCCGGGTTATAAACAGAAATAACCGCCTAAAGAAATTAAAAGAAATAAACGCGCCGGATGTAATTTTGCGAAATGAAAAAAGAATTATTCAGGAAGCGGTGGACGCCCTTATAGATAATTCAATCGCGAAACAAAATGACAGCGCCGCAATGAGCCAGTCTCAAAAGCGCCCCCTTAAATCTCTATCGGACAACTTGAAATCAAAGCAGGGTTTATTCCGTCAAAATTTGCTCGGCAAACGCGTAGACTATTCGGGCCGCTCGGTTATTGTCGTGGGTCCGGAATTAAAACTCAATCAATGCGGACTCCCGAAGCATATGGCGCTTGAACTTTTTAGACCGTTCGTGATTTCCAAAATTTTGCAAGCAGAATTAGCTTTTAATATTCGGGGAGCGAACAAACTCATAGAAGAACGCACGCCGGAAGTTTGGGCAATGCTGGAAGAAGTAATCCAGGGGAAATATGTTCTTTTAAACCGCGCGCCAACACTGCACCGCTTGGGTATTCAAGCCTTTAACCCTATTTTGATTGAAGGAAATGCAATTCAAGTGCATCCACTTGTATGTCAGGCTTTCAACGCCGACTTCGACGGAGACCAGATGGCCGTGTATGTTCCTCTTTTGGAAGAAGCTCAGTCCGAAGCCAAAGAATTGATGGCTGCCAATAAAAATTTACTTAAACCTCAAAACGGCGACCCGATAGTGCATCCCAGCAAGGATATAGTGCTCGGGTCTTATTGGATGACGAAGTCTGTTCTAGGCGAACTTGGAGAGGGAAAATATTTTTCGAGTCCTAACACCGCCATAACCGCTTATGAGTACGGAATTATTTCTCTCCGGGCCAAGATAAAAGTTCTGGCTACCAACACCCACAAATATAATAAATTTGACGGGGGTATTTTTGAGACTTCCGTCGGCAAGCTTCTTTTTAACAGCACACTGCCGAATGATTTTTCCTATGTGAGCGATGAGATGACTCAGAAAAGATTATCTTCGCTTGTGGACGAGCTCATAATGCATTATGGGGTGGATAAAACTCCTCCGATTTTGGATAAAATAAAAAGTTTCGGTTTCAAATATTCCACCTTTTCCGGTACGACTTGGGGATTGGACAATATAAAAGTTCCGGTTGAAAAAGCGAAAATTGTGGAAGAAGGAAGAAAGTTGGAAGAAAAAACAGTTTCAGAATGGAACGAGGGTCTTCTTTCGGAAGAAGAAAGATATCAAAAAATTATTGAAATTTGGACATACGCCAAAAAAGAACTGGAAAAAGTTCTTCCTAAAACGCTTGATAAAAATGGTTCCACCTACGACTTGTTTACCTCGGGAGCGAGGGGGACAATGACATCTTTGGTTCAAATGATTGGTATGAAAGGTCTTATCCAAAACAACCAAGGCAAAACACAGGAGTTTCCTATTATTCCTTCTTACCATGAAGGACTTTCTCCGATTGAATATTTCGTTACCACTCACGGCGCCAGAAAAGGCGCTTCGGACACCGCCTTAAATACCGCTAAAGCCGGATACCTGACCCGTAGACTGGTTGATGTGGCTCAGGATGTGGTTATTACCGAGGAAGATTGCGGTACAAAAGAAGGGAAAATGGTCAGAAAGGAAAATATTTCCGGAATTGAAATCCCGCTCTCAAAAAATATACGAGGACGCGTGTTGGCTGCTGACCTGAAAGATAAAAACGGAAAGGTGGTTTATAAAAGAGGATTTTTAGTTACCAAAGAAGAAGCTTACAACATTGAAGGGATGAATTTTGAGGAAGTATTTGTCCGCTCTCCGCTTACATGCCGTACCACTCACGGTCTTTGCCAAATGTGCTATGGATTGGATTTGGGACGAAATCACCTTGTCGATTTGGGTGAAGCGGTAGGCATCATTGCGGCTCAGGCCATAGGAGAACCGGGCACCCAGCTTACGCTTCGAACGTTCCATGCTGGAGGTGTTGCTGGAACAGACATAACCACAGGTTTACCTCGTATTGAAGAAATTTTCGAGAGAAGAATTCCCAAAAATCCGGCGGTAGTTTCGGAGACCGATGGGGAAGTTTTTGAAATAAAAGACAAAGATGGCAAAGAAAAAATGATTAAGGTTCTTTCCGATACCAAAGTTGACGGCAAGCCTAACGAAATAGAATATGCCGTTTTATTGCGCAGGACACCGATAGTAAAAGTGGGGCAAAAAGTTAAGAAGGGCGAACTTTTGACTGATGGCTCCGCGGACATTGCCGAAATATTCAAATTTGGAACCAAAGAAATGGTTGAAGAATATATAATAAGGGAAATAAATAAAGTTTATGAGTTGCAAAGCGCTTCAATTTCCAGAAAACACACCGAAATAATTATCCGCCAGATGTTTTCACGAAGAAAAATAAAAGATGCCGGTGAAACCAATTTCTCCGTCGGTGATATAGTTGAAAATACAGCGTTTATTGAAGAAAACAACAGAGTAGCTAAGTTAGAACAAAAAGAAGCCAAAGCGGAAACGATTGTGCTCGGTATCACCGAAGTCTCTCTACGCACCAAAAGCTGGCTTTCTGCGGCGTCCTTCCAGAATACCAACCGTGTTCTGATAGAAAACGCAATCAAGGGTGGGATTGACTCACTCCGAGGATTGAAGGAAAATGTTATCATCGGACGATTAATTCCGGCCGGGACTGGATTTAAAAGCAGGGTAATTTCTCCCGAAGAGGAGTAAAAAATATGAACTCTCCCGTAGAACAAATTAAGGAGAGGCTTTCAATCGAAGAAGTAGTCTCTTCATATATAAAGCTGGAAAGAGCCGGAGCAAATTTGAAAGCCAAATGTCCTTTTCACAACGAAAAGACAGCTTCATTTTTTGTCTCTCCGGACCGGGGAAGTTATTACTGCTTTGGCTGTTCCGCCAAAGGAGACATATTCACTTTTGTGGAGGAATTTGAAGGACTTGATTTTAAAGGCGCGTTGAAAGTCTTGGCAGGACGCGCCGGGGTAACATTCTCCGCGTTCAATAAAGAAAAAGAAGGGGAGAAAGAGAAAATATACAGAGCGATGGAAGAGTCCGCTAAATTTTTTGAAAAAAATTTGATGGAAAGTAAAGAAGCGCTGGAGTATTTGAAAAATAGGGGCTTGGAAGATAAAACGATAAAGGATTTTAGAATTGGATTCGTAAAAGATGATTGGCGGCTTCTTCATTCCTATCTCCAAAATAAAGGATTTACCGATACGGAGATGGAAAAAGCCGGTCTTATAAAAAAAACGGAAAAAGGTTTCTACGACAGATTTCGCGGCAGGATTATGTTTCCAATCTCCGATTCGAGCGGGCGGATTATCGCTTTTTCCGGCAGGATTTTGGTGCCTGCCCGCCCTCCCGGTTGGTCGGGAGCAGGCGGGGATGACGGAAAAAGTGCGAAGTATCTGAATAGTCCGGACACACCTATTTTTAACAAATCCGCCGTTCTTTATGGGTTAGACAAGGCAAAAGAATCAATCAGGAAAAATAATTTTTCCATCTTGGTTGAAGGGCAAATGGATTTGGTTTTATCTCATCAAGCGGGTTTTAAAAATACTGTGGCCACGTCAGGAACTGCGCTTTCGGATTCCACAGTTTCAAAAGAAAATGTTGTTTCAAATTTGGGATTGTTGCGTCGTCTTTCAGGCAATATTGTTCTTGCTTTTGATGCCGATAAAGCGGGGTTCAATGCGGTGGCACGAGCCGGTAAAATCGCCCTTTCTCTCGGAATGGATGTGAAAGTTATTTCAATGCCGGAAGGTGTTGACCCGGCAGATTTGATTTCCAAAAGCGGAGTAGATGCATGGCGTCTAGTCATACGCAGTTCGAAACATATAATAGAATTCTTGTTGGACAAAATTTTAAATACTTACAAAGAAGACCCTCGCAAAGCCGGGAGAGAGATAAAGGAGAAAGTATTGCCGTACGTTCAGTCGCTTGAAAGTTCTATTGAAAAGTCTCATTTTATTACGCTCATCGGCAATAAATCCGGTATAACTGAAAATGCCCTAATAGAGGATTTGAAAAAAGTTGAATCTGAATTAAAATCTGAAACGGAAGAAACGAAAAATGCCATAGAAAATATTGAGAAAAAAATCAGAAAAGATTCCATTGAACGAAGACTCCTGGGTATAGCCTTTTGGCAAGAGGGTTTGAAAGACAAGTTGATAGAACCGGAATTGATTTTTAAAAAATTAGCCTCGCCCGTAGGGCTATGGCCGAGGGATAAAGTGAAAGGAATTTATGAAGACATAAAGGAAGATTTAATTTATGAAGCCGAAGAATTTTATTCAAACAGCGAGAATTTACAAAAAGATGTGGATGAAATGCTGCTTAATATTGAAGAAGAGTATTTAAATGAGGAATTAAACAAAAAAATGATAGATTTTCAAAATTTTAGAGGCAAGAAAGAGGAAATAGAGATTTTAAAAAGTATAAATGATATAAATAAAAGAAAAGAAGAAATTAAAAATAGTCGTGGTCGTTAATTCCCCCACACCAGGTGTGTGGGTAGAAGTAAAGTATATGAAAAAGAAAAATAAAAAATTAAATAAGAAATCAAAACCTAAAGTAAAAAAGGCAAAGAAAAAAACGGTAAAGAAGGTCAAAAAAAATAAAATTATAAAAAAGCGCAAAATACTAAAAACGAAGGGCGGTAAAAAGTTGACCGTAGCGGAAAAGAAAGCAGAAGAGCTTAACCGTATTTCAAACGAGCTTATAGAAAAAGGACGCAAAAGAGGATTCATCACTTACGATGAAATATTGAAAACTTTCCCCAATATTGAAAATGATATTTTTTTTCTGGATGAACTTTATGAAAAATTCGCGGTGGCCGGCATAGACGTGCTCGAGGGCGGAAATCTACTGAACCTTGATAATGATGTTCCCGATAAAGACTTGAATAAATCCACCATACACGATTCCATTCAAATGTATTTGAAAGAGATAGGACAATACGCGCTTATTCACGCCGTTGACGAAAAAGATCTAGCCAAACGCATAGAACAAGGTGACGTTGAGGCGAAGAATCTTTTAGCTAGAGCAAATTTGCGTTTAGTGGTTTCAATTGCCAAAAAATATGTGGGCAGGTCCGCTAATTTGAGCCTTTTGGATTTGATTCAAGAGGGGAATTTAGGGTTATTCAAGGCAGTGGAAAAATTTGATTGGACTAAAGGGTATAAATTCTCCACTTATGCCACTTGGTGGATTCGCCAGTCTATCACCCGCGCTTTAGCAGATCAGAGCAGAACCATACGCATACCGGTGCATATGGTGGAGACTATTTCAAAATACAAACAGACATACAGAAAATTAAGCCAAGATTTGGGCCGGGAACCATTGGCGGAAGAGATTGCCACTGAAATGGGTATTCCCGTTGAGAAAATTCACGTGATTGAAAATATTAGCCAAGAAACCATTTCCTTGGAACAACCGGTGGGGGACGATGACGATAAATCAACTCTTGAAAACTTTATTCCTGACGATAAGATTTTGCGTCCGGACCAAGAATCTTCCAGAAGAATTTTATCCGACCAGATTCGCGAAGTTTTAAATGAACTATCCGACAAAGAAAGAGAAATTTTAGAAATGAGATATGGATTGATTGACGGCATACAGCATACTCTTGAAAATGTCGGGGAGAGATTTGGCGTGACCCGCGAGCGTATTCGTCAGATAGAAGCCAAAGTTCACGAAAAGCTCCGCCAACACGAAAAAATCGCAAGATTGAAGAATTACTTTGACTAATGTTGACATTTTATTGAAGTCTATTTTAGATGTGATATAATTGCCTCATATTATTAAAACCACTTAAATCGTCGTTTGAGTGGGAACATTATAAGCTAACTTAATAAAATTATGTGTAAAGGTTGTAAAAGTGGTTGTACTATGTCGATGATTGCCAAAATCTTGGTAATCATAGGAGGTATAAACTGGGGTTTGGTAGGTTTGGGTATGCTTTTGGGCAGTATGAGTAATTGGAACGTGGTCAATATGATTTTGGGCTCCGTTCCGGTAGTTGAAGGTATTGTTTACTTGCTTGTGGGTATTTCAGCCGTTATGATGATTTTTGGCTGTAAATGCAAAAAGTGCAAGGATGGTGTTTGTGAATCTTGCGCTAAAGATGGAAATATGGGTGCCGGTAAAATGGGAGGAAATATGTAATTTTGTAAAAAGAGCCCCGCCGTTGGCGGGGCTCTTTTTGTTTGCTTTTTGCCCCTAAAATGTTATATTGTTAGTATAAATATGGCTTCAATTTCCAGCGGGATTTCTTATGCATTAATCTTTTTGTCTGTCTATGTGCAGGTGTTTTTTTTCATAACATTCCTTGAAAATAGAAAAAAAATAATTATCAGAACGGGGATTGTTAAGCTTTCTAAATATCCGAAAGTAACAGTCATCGTGCCTTGCTGGAATGAAGAAAAGACAATTTATAAGACAGTACGTTCGCTTCTTGATTTAAATTATCCGAAAGACAAGATTAATATTTTTTTGGTTGATGATGGGTCCACAGACGGCACCTGGAATGCCATTTCAAAATTCTCCAAGCACCCGAATATAAAAATTTTTCATAAGGAAAATGGCGGGAAGTATACGGCGCTCAACTTGGGGCTTTCACACGTGGAAACTGATTTCTTGGGTTGTCTTGACGCGGATTCTGTCGCAGACCCGGAGTCGCTTGTTCGCATTATGAGTTATTTTGAAAAAGATTCCAGCATCATGGCGGTGGTGCCTTCTGTG
>CAYPAN010000025.1:0-10254 GCA_964408725.1 uncultured Candidatus Saccharibacteria bacterium | reverse complement strand
GCGCCGTTTGATTTTTTTTCTGTTTCCATAGTTTTATTTACCCGCGTTTTTAACGGGGCAGAGTTAACTTTTAATATCTTTCCGACAATATTTCTTAACCTGATTATATCAAGAAAACAAAAATAAGCAATATCTATAAAATTATAGATTATACATCATTTTATGCTATCGCGTAATTTAGTGTAAAGGGTTATATTTATAATGGGTAATTATTAGTCTTTAAATATCAATTTTTTACATAACCCTTTGCTAACTTGAATGTTTTTATTGTTTCTTTTAGACTAATTGATTTTATATACTCTAAAAATTCTTCAGGCAAAGGAGCTGGTCCAACCCAGACACTTCTTTGAATCATAATAAAATGGAATTTTTTTAGATGCCAACGAAACCATTCCCGTTCTTTCTTTTTTTGTTCGGGGATATCATAAAGCACAAGTAAATTTTTAGGAGAATTTTTTTCAACAGTTGTTCCAAATTTATCCAGAGTTTTTCTGTTTTTTATATAATTTTTGCCTTTTTCAGTTAGTAAAAAATTATTTTCTGATTTTTGAATGTACCCATTTTTATTTAACGAATAAAACGCATTTTTAACTGACCGTTGGTTGGAACTATTAAATACAGGCAGGGAAAGTACATTTATGGGAATACCTTTATAATAATGAGTTGGGGTATTTAGGATTTTTAGAATTTCACTTTTTATATTCACGGTAAATTATTATAGCATACTTACATTATTTTATGCTATCGCTTAAAATGGTGTATATTGTGGGAGTCGTAAAATTCTTGACAAAAGCTGTCGGGGGGGGGGGGTAGACTACTGGATATAGATTTTAAAAGGTCTATTTATTAACTAATTTAAAAAATTTTATGAACGAAGGATTAAATAAAGGTAAGGAACCTAATTTAGAAAAAAAGACAGGAAAAAGTTTAGTTGGAATTTATCAAGATTCTGCAGATTTGGAAAATGCGTCCTGTAGTACAATAATACCAAATTGGGACGGAAAAAAACTACCAGACAAAAACCCGCCGGGGTTTTTAATGTATTTATATGAAGACGATCAAGGCGATCTTTTTAAGTTGGACGGTACACCAATAAAACTACAAGATGCTTATAGAATTGCATTAAATTTATAGAAAAAATATTTGAGACAAAAAAATCCCCTTGTGGGGATTTTTTTATAAGATGTTTTTTTATATCAAAAAAGCCACCAAGAGCAATGCCACTATATTTAAGATTTTTATCATTGGATTGATAGCAGGTCCGGCTGTATCTTTATAAGGGTCTCCGACGGTATCGCCGGTTACAGCTGCCTTGTGGGCATCGCTTCCTTTGCCTCCGTGATTTCCTTGTTCAATATATTTTTTCGCGTTATCCCAAGCGCCACCGCCGGAAGTCATTGATATCGCCACGAAGAGTCCGGTAATAATGGAGCCAACAAGCAGACCTCCCAAGGCGACTGGTCCTAATATAAATCCGACCAGTATCGGAGCGATTACCGGAATTAAAGCCGGCAGAATCATTTGCTTGATGGCGCTTCCGGTGACAATGTCCACGCACTTTCCATATTCCGGTTTGGCTGTGCCCTCCATAATTCCTTTTATATCCCTGAATTGTCGGCGCACTTCCTCAACAACTTTCCCGGCTGTTTTGCCTACCGCTTCCATACACAATGCGCCGAAATAATAAGGCAAAAGTCCACCCAAGAAAAGTCCGGCTATAAGTTTCGGGTCTTCAATAGAAAAATTCAAATGCACTCCCGCATTTTTGAATATTTCCGTGTAGGAAGAAAATAAAACCAAAGCGGCAAGACCGGCGGAACCGATAGCATAGCCTTTGGTGACGGCTTTAGTGGTGTTGCCTACCGCATCAAGCGCGTCTGTTACTTCACGAACTTCTTTATCCATACCGGACATTTCGGCTATTCCTCCGGCATTGTCTGTGATAGGCCCATAAGAATCAATAGCTATAATAATGCCGGCCATTGAGAGCATACTCATAACGGCGATAGCTATGCCGTAGAGTCCGGCGAAATCATAAGAAACTAATATTCCGGCTACAATAGTTATCAAAGGCCAGGCGGTTGATTTCATTGAAATAGCCAAACCCTGAATAATATTTGTGCCGTGTCCTGACAGGGAAGCGTTGGCGATTGATTTAACCGGAGCATATTTTGAAGAAGTGAAGTATTCGGTGATGACCACAAGCAAGGCGGTTATTACAAGACCTACCAGTGAAGCGCAGAAGAGATTTAGGGTGCTGTAAGTTCCATTTTCTCCCATAATTATTTTTGTGATTGGGTAAAAAAGAATTGCCGAAATAATTCCTGTGGCGATAAGTCCTTTATAAAGGGCGTTCATAATATTTTTGGATTTTCCCAAACGCACGAAAAAAGTTCCCACGATTGAAGCGAGCGCGGCTATTCCGCCTAAAGCGAGAGGGTACACGAGAGCATTTTGCATTCCCGGAAAAGTAAGAGAGCCTAAAAGCATTACGGCAATGGAAGTGACGGCATAAGTTTCAAAAAGGTCGGCTGCCATTCCGGCGCAATCCCCGACATTGTCCCCGACATTGTCCGCAATAACGGCCGGATTTCTCGGGTCGTCTTCAGGAATGCCGGCTTCCAATTTTCCTACAAGGTCAGCTCCGACATCAGCGGCTTTAGTGAAAATTCCTCCACCCAAACGAGCGAATATTGATATTAAAGAGCCTCCGAAACCGAAACCGATAAGAGCTTTCACGTCGCCGGTTATGGCGAAAAAAACCGTTACCCCCAATAGAGCCAGTCCCACGACGAGGAGCCCTGTGACTGTTCCTCCTTTAAAAGCGACGGATAATGCTTCTCCGAGTCCATTTTTAGCTGCTTCCGCGGTGCGTATATTTGCCCGGACGGATACGTTCATCCCGATGTATCCGGCTAAAGAAGAAAGCGCGGCTCCCAAAATAAATCCGATTGCCGATGTGAGTCCAAGTCCGAGCCAAAGAACGAAGAAAAGCACTAGGGCGATAATGCCGATTGTTTTATATTGCCTGTTTAGGTATGCTTTCGCGCCTTCAGCGATGGCAGCCGCAATGGCTTTCATTTTTTCATTGCCCGCGCTTTTTTTTAAGATTACTTTGGCGAGCAGTAAGCCGTAAACTATTGTCACGATAGAACTGATAATTGCAAACAATAAAAATTGATTCATATTACTTTTTTAAAATTAAACTAATAATTTTTATTTTTTACTCTTCTTAATTTTTTTCTCTGTATTTTCAGCCGGAGTTTTTTCTTCGGATATTTTTTCTCCCACTTCAACCTTTTCTCCTGTCTGCGCAGGCAGGCCGTCACCTTTTATATCTATTCTCCATCCGGTAAGCTTAGCAGCCAGGCGCACATTCTGTCCGCCTTTACCGATAGCCAAGGAAAGCTGGTCATTGGCTACCTCTATCACAGCTTTATGCTCACGCTCGTCTATTTCTATCGAAAGAACTTTAGCCGGGGAAAGGGAATTTGAAACAAAAGTTTTTGGGTCTTCTGACCAGGGGATTATGTCTATTTTTTCACCCAAGAGTTCTCCGGTAATGGTATTTACTCTGGTGCCTTTTTGTCCGACACATGAACCGACCGGGTCGATATGTTCATCGTTTGAATATACCGCTATTTTGGAACGCGAGCCCGCTTCTCTGGCGATGGATTTTATTTCCACTGTCCCATTTTCCACTTCCGGCGCTTCAATAGCAAAAAGTTTTTCTATAAATTTAGGATGAGTGCGGGAAAGGCGGAGGTTTATGCCTCTTTGGGTGTCTTCAACGGAATACAAATAAGCCCGCACACGTTGTCCTCTTTGGAAAAATTCTCCGGGAATCTGTTCTTCTGCGGGCAATATGCCTGTGGCTCGATTGAAATCAACATAAACATTTCCTCTTTCTATTTTTTGCACTATGCCGCTTATTATCTCGCCTTCTTTCGTGCCGTACTCGTCTATAATGGAAGTCCTTTCAGCTTCGCGGATTCTCTGAATAATAACTTGTTTGGCTGTCTGAGCCGCGATGCGTCCGTAATCTTCTTTTGCTTCAAGCGGAAAAACAACTTCATCGTTCAGCTCCACGTCTTTTTTTATTTTTTTCGCATCTTCAAGCATTATGTGATGCTCGCTGTTGAAACGCACTCGTTCATCGCCCTCGTCTATAAAGGAATATTCCCCGCCTGCTCCCGAACTATCGTGAGGGCGGGCAGGCTCTTCTTTATTATCTTCTTCTATTTTCGCGATAGTATCATCAACAACTATCTTTATTTGAAAAAAATCCGTCTTGCCTGTTTCCAAATCAAACTTGGCTCGGATGATTTGCCCCTTCTTGCCGTAATCTTTTTTATAGGCGGCGGCCATCGCTTGCTCTATGGCGTCCAATATTTTTTCTTTTGGAATTTTTTTCTCTTCTTCCAATTGTTCCAATGCCGACTTGAATGTTTTTATGTCTAACATATCTGTGATTTTTAATGAACGTAGTGATTATAAAAATCCTGATCCCGCCTACGGCGGGATTAAGAAAAATATAGTCGCTTCGCTCCTTATTTTTCTAAAAATAAAAGCCCTGTTGCGACAGGACTTATACAATATACAGAATATCATAAGTCACCTTTAAATGCAATTGTCGTAGGTCGGACCTACGACAATACTGGTTATCCACATAGTGTATTTACTTCCCCTAAAACGCTTTTTTATGTATAATATGCATATGTCTAGGAAAAGTATTATTTTGCTAGTTTTACTCTTTGTGTTCATTTGTTTGTGCGTTGCTTTATATCTGTACACAGAAAATAAAAATCTCACCCAAAGTACCGCCCAAAAAACTGCCGAGCAAACGCAACAAGACGCGGTAACGAAGGAACTAAATAGTTTAAAACTTAACCCCAATACTGTTATTAATGAACAGGAAGTATCAAAAGAGCTTAATTTACTTAAAACTCCTACAGCAGACACCTCTACATCAAATGGGAGCACTGATACTCAGACAGCATCACCGTCTTCAGCGCAAGTTAATAAGGTGAGTGACCAGCTGAATTCTTTGAAAGCTTCCGGTAAAAATTTATCAAGTGATGAAGTATTAAAAATGCTGAATAGTCTGAAAAAGCCTTAAATTTATTATGAAGAACTTTAAACAAATTTTTATATTTAGTGTGGCGATACTGGCTCTCGCTTTCTACCTTGGTTTTAATAGTCCTGTAAATGGAAGCAGTACGGATAATGTTTCCGGATATGCTTGGGAAGCCGATGGTCCCAACCCTTCACCCCCTGGTTTGGGGGGAACAGACTGGCTTTCTTTCAATTGTGTGACCGACCCTGCAGGCTGCGGTGCTTCAAATTACGGCGTGACAGTGGATAGTGTTACCGGAAATATGTCCGGTTATGCCTGGAGTGATAATTTTGGCTGGATGAAATTTGGCGGACTTTCCGGTTTTCCTACGGGGTCTGGAACGACACCTAGCGACGCTAAAGTTGACCTTTCGACCGGTACGGTAACCGGTTGGGCCAGATTTTGCTCAGTATTTGTGACCGGATGTTCAGGTTCCGTACTTCCGACAACTGCTACCGGAGGATGGGACGGTTGGGTAAGCTTAAGCGGAGACAATTATGCTTCGCCAAATCTTTTCGGGAATGGAGGAGTCACTTATAATAAAAATTCCGGCAGTTTCAAGGGCTATGCTTGGGGTGGTCCGGATGTTGTCGGCTGGATTGATTTTAGTCAAGTTTTATATGCCTCAAATAGCGGAGAGCCGTTGCTCTTTTTGAAAGCGAATAATGATACCGGCAATATAATGGTTCAAGTTGGGGACCAAGTCACTCTGTCTTCTACCGGTTCCGGGTTAAACACTGCAGGCGGCGTGGCAAGCGGCAGTTGGTCTGGAAATCAAATATGCCCCGGTTCATTAACTCCGCCTGGAACTGTCTATTCTCCTTCTTTCACGCTTAATACTGCGGGCACGTACAGGTACACCCTTGATTGCAACAAAGCTGATGGCAGTGGCGTAATTACGAGTTCTGTCTATGTCACTGTTGTCAATTCTATTACCTATTGTGAAGCAAACCCAAACGACCCGGCATGTATTCCTCCCAGCACATCAGGCGCGACGCCTCATTATATAGAGCATTAAATATTGTGATATAATTATTATTAATTAAATTTATTAGATAAAAATTATGAATCCCGTTAGAAGTTAACTTTCGGGAAAAATTATAAAAATTAATTAAAGTTTCTTAATACTATTTAGGGTGAAGTATTATTAGGATAACTTCTAACGGGATGAATCAAAAAATAAGAGTAATTTTAAAATCATTTTTCGTTTTAGGGTTGTTTGCTCTGTCGCTTCAGGCCATAGCCACTTGGCAGCCCCCAAGTACAGCGCCAGCCGGAGGAAATGCTCAGCCCCCTATCAATGTTGGGACAACTTCCCAAATTAAAAGCAGTGATTTGGGTCTGACAGGAAATTTTGTTGCCAATAGCGCCATTTTTAATAGTACTTTAAATGTTGCGGGTAATGCGACCTTCAATTCTCTTGCCACTTTCGGACAAATAAAAATCACGGGAGGTTCACCCGGAGCCAATAAAGTTTTGACTTCAGATGCGAACGGTCTTGCTTCATGGTCTACGCCGGGTAGCGGTCAATGGGCGACAAGTTCTCCTAATATTTATTTTAGTACCGGCAATGTAGGTATCGGTACGGCCACTCCGTCATACCCGCTTGAAATTTATAATAATACTAATGACACCACTGCCGGACTTAGGATAGCGGCAGGAACTGTTGCAAGCAATACTGCTTTAAGCGTGGGTAGTTCTACAACGGAAAAATTTCACGTTTTATCGGATGGTACGACTTATTTTGCCGGCAATGTCGGAATTGGGACGACAACCCCTTCGCATTTGCTGGAAATCGCCGGAGCATTCGGGACAGGCGGAGAGGGTCTTTCTATTTATAACACATCGACAAAAGCTGTAGGGAATACAAGTTCCTTATTGTTCAAAATAGCCAATGGATACTCATCTAGCGCCACAATGGCCTATGTCCGAGCAATAAATACTCATCCCACCGGAGATGCCCTGGATACTGCTTTGACTTTTGGCACAGCGAGCGGTTCTAGCGCTGCCACAGAAAAAATGAGAATAGATAAACTAGGAAATGTTGGGATAGGGACGACAACGCCTGCTTATACACTTGATGTTGCCGGAGATGTGAATGTCACAGGTAATTTTAAAATAAATGGTGTGAATATAAGTAATAGTGCAAGCCAGTGGACTACAGGCAGTTCTACTATTTATTACAACGGTGGTAACGTTGGCATCGGGACGACATCTCCAAACTCTGGTGGCGGCAATCGTGTCTCGCTTGATATCCGCGGCGGTTCTAATGGTTCCGCATTATTCCTTGGCGCCTCTGGCAGTTCACAATACTCACGTATAATAAATGATGGCGCTGGTAAATTATATTTGGAAGCCAACGGCAATGGAGTTAATACTGGACTTGGTTCTATAGTTTTGCGACCCTTTTATAACAATAATGGATACTTAGTCACCATTGATTCCAATGGTCTTATGCTTTCTGATGGGTCAGGTAATACTGGTGTATCGTTAAGTTCCGATACCAACAACGCATACATTCAAAGCTGGAATCAAAAACCGCTTTATATTAATTCTCAAGGCAATGATATCCATTTAGGAAATGCTTCAAGTGAGACATTTTTGCCTGGCGGTGCCACTTTAGACAATGGACTTCTTATAAGGTCTGGAGGTCTCGCTTTTTCTAGTGTTAGTAATGGTATAAATGGTATAACCTTTTCCGATGGTTCTGTACAAACTACTGCACCTCCACAAGGTGGAAGAGTCGTGCTTACTACTAGAAGTCTGTCACCGTGGCATGTACCGACTGGTATAACAAAAGTGTGGATAACTATGGTTGGCGGTGGCGGTGGCGGCGGGCAGGGCGGTACTGGTAATAGTAATCCTGGTGGAGGTGGTGGAGGTGGTGGAGGTGGGGCTGGTGTTTCAAATGTATTTCTTGCTGTAAGACCAAATGAATTAATTTATTTTTCTATCGGTGCTGGTGGTTGTGCTCAAGGTACGGCAACAGGTATGCTTGAGGATTCCAGTAATTCAATAGCTTCTTCTATTATTCCTGTAGCCCTTGCTGCTGGTAGCGGTTCTTGTACCGGTCCTATTGATGGTAATGGTGGAAGCACATCTTTTACCTATACTGATAATAATGGTATTGTCACCAACTATAGTGTTTCTGGCGGTACTGAAGGAAGTCCTGGTAATCCTGGAACTCTTAATAATGGTGGTGGCACTGGCGGTTTCGGTGGTCTTGGCGGCAATGGAGGTAATGTTGGTCCTAATTATTCAATTCAAGTTGGTGGTACTGGAGCTCAGGGAAGTTCTGGTATCAGTGGTAATGGCGGTTTGGGTGCTCCTGGTGGTAGTGGTGCTTATTATGGTGGTGGTAATGGTGGTCAGGGCGGTAATGGAAGTGCTTCTACTTCTGTAGGGTACGGTACGCAAGGTGAGCCTGGATATTTTCTTATAGAATTCTAGGAGTTTAGAATTCTTAAAAACTGTGGATAAGTTCATACAAGCTACTTGACATGCCTTTGTGTTGGGTGTATAATATACCACATAAACAGTTCTTCGTCAATAATCACTATATTATTGGAGGTTTTATGAAAAAGATCATGTTGTTAGTTGTAGTTGTTTTCAGTGGGGTTGCTCTTTCGCAATCGCAATCATCATCTACACCAGAATGGACGCTAAATTATTCTATTGGGCATCCGCTGGATTTTATAGCTACGACTTTTATATTACAAAATGATGGGGTAGGAATTTTTTCTACGTTTGGCGAGCCCGGTTGGGCTAGCCCTCAGGTGCGTAGGGTTATGTCGTCTTGGGATAAGTCATATTACCCATTTGTGTGGACTAGCCCACACAAAATTTCTATGCTTGCAAGGGTTGTGCAGTCACTGAATGATGATTCATGTTCAGTCATACTTAATTTCATCGGCGAGTTAGGTTTTTATCCGCTAGATGAAATTAAGTTGGATTCGGAATGGAAAGAAGTAGTCTGGGACGTAAATAAAACATACCCAGCGCCTGCATCTAAGTTCTCGGAATTATTGTTGTGGTTTGACACATATTCACATGATTCCTCCTATATGGGTAGCAGGGTTGAGGTTAGGAATCTAAAGGCTATATATGATTCTGGTGACACCGTTCTTATTGATTTCGGTGTAACCACTGGAGTTCCAAAGGGCCAAACTCCATCAGGATTCTCCCTCTCTCAAAACTATCCCAATCCGTTCAACCCTTCCACCACTATCAGGTTCTCTGTTCCCCAAAAAGGAATGGTGAGTTTGACCGTGTTTAATCTTTTGGGACAAGAAGTTAAAACTCTTATTTCAGAGGAAAAGGGACAAGGAAGTTATGAGGCAATCTTTAACGCTTCAAACCTTCCGAGTGGAACTTACTTCTATAAGCTCCAAGTCGGAGCCTCTGTGGAAGTCAAGAAGATGTTGTTATTGAAGTAAGTTAGTAATCAGGCGTGAGTAATTTAATTTAACCGCCGAGAAAAACCGCAATTTTTCTCCGGCGGTTTTTCTTTGCCATTTTTTGTATTTTATGCTGAAAAGCAAAATCGTTTTTATGATATAATTAAACTATGTCTAGGAATATAGTCATAGGTAATTGGAAAATGAATCCGCAGTTTTTAAAGGAAGCTGAAAAGTTATTTATAGGTGTGGCAGAGTCTGTTTCTTTAATTAAAAAGACGGAAGTTATAATTTGTCCGCCGTTTTTGTATTTGGAAAAGTTAAAGAAAATATCCCTCGGCCATAGGCCTACGGGCGAGGCCCGAAGAATATCCTTGGCCGCGCAAAATGTTTTTTATGAAGATGCCGGCGCTTATACCGGGGAAGTATCGGCAGATATGCTTTACGATATCGGGGCAAGATATGTGATAATAGGTCATTCTGAACGGCGTAATCCGTCTTTAGGCGTAGGCGAGAATAATGAAATAGTGAATAAAAAAGTAAAAACGTCAATCAAAGCGGGACTCCGCCCCGTACTTTGCGTGGGGGAGAGTATGCGCGACTCAAATCACGAATATTTAAATTTTGTTGAAACCCAAATAAAAGAATGTTTGAATGGAATTTCTAAGGATTCCGTTTCGAAAGTAATTATTGCCTATGAGCCGGTCTGGGCCATAGGCAAAGGAGCATATCCGGCAACTC
>CAYPAN010000024.1:8066-10317 GCA_964408725.1 uncultured Candidatus Saccharibacteria bacterium | reverse complement strand
TGATAGTAGTATAACGGCTCAAAGTAGTCGCGGCGGCGCAGGGGCTCTTCATGATGACAATGGCTATCGTTACGACAATGGAAGCGGTTGTGGTTACAAGTCAAGTTGTTACGGCAGTGATGGTATCGTGGATATTTATTACTCGCCTGCCAGCGCTTGTCCGAACTTGGGAGAGACTAGCAATATTTTTACCCATTTGTGTTTCAGCACAGCTTCTCCTTTTTCCTGCTTGAATGGAAAAGTTTATAACCCGACGAGCAATAGTTGCACCACCCCGATTTATGTAGGCACCGATGACGCCGATGGCATCACTCAAACTTCCGCAGTTCTGCGAGGAGAAGGAGGCATAAATCAAAACCTTCTGTCGGGATGCACTTCATCGGCAGGCTATAGTACAACGACTGGCGAAGTATGCAGCAGTGAGGGCGATGCCTCCGCCCTGACATCAAAGATGACCGCATATTTCAGGTATTCACAGGCAGCTATATCGCCGATTTTTTGCAATGACATTTACGGCACGAATATGTTATCAACAAAAGATATAAATCTGGGAACCGCAAGCTCGGCATCTTTCTACCAGCGTATAACCAACCTGATTCCGGACACGACATATTATTATTGCGCCATAATTTCAAATGGAGAAAGCATAGCTTACGGAGGAACTAGCACAGTAAAAAGTTTCCGTACCAGTCCTCTTGATACTACGATACAAACAAAAAATGTTACAAATATAACTTCAACGTCTGTTGTTTTAAACGGTTCCTACAGTTCTGTGAAAGATGTCACAACTTATTTTAGATATGAAGAAAATATATCAGAATCATGCAGTTATATCCTATCAAAAGGTGGAACATGCCCTTCTTGGCAAAAAGTCGGTGAACAAGCCCATTTGATTGGCAATTCCAGCAACCTGAATGGAAATATAAACTTTACTCTTACCGGATTAAAACCATCCACAAATTATGTATTTATGGCTATGGCGGATGATTCCAAAATATTTACCGGCTCTACTTTAAATTTTACAACCAGTTCAAGTGATAATAACGGGGAAGGAGGTGTTACTTGCATATTCCCGGAAGTCCCAGATGCTTTTGGTAATTGTGCTAATCCTAACAGTAGCACTCTTTTCCCCATTGTCACCGTCACGGCTAGTCCTCCATCAATTTCTTCAGGAGGAACATCCACTATCAGTTGGACATCAACTAATGTTACAAGTTGCAACGCAAGTGTGCCTAGTTATCAATCAACCGATCATGGCCCAACAGGCCACTTCAGCACAGGACCACTCTCAAACAGCCAATCATATTCCGTACTTTGTACCGGTGCTAATGGAACGATAAGCGGCAACGTGTATGTGTATGTGACTACCATTGGCACTTTAGGAGGAAGCACTCTTTTCCCCATTGTCACCGTCACGGCTAGTCCTTCGTCAGTCTCATCAGGAGGAACATCCACGATAAGCTGGACATCAACTAATACAACATCTTGTGCAGAAAATGGGGTAAGTGCAGGAACATCGGGCTCATTTAGCACAGGTACACTGGGAAACAGCACATCATATTCTATAACTTGCACTGGAGTTAACGGAACAAACAGTGGCAGTGCGTATGTTTATGTTACTAATAGCAGTAGTGATGGTGGGGTTTGTACTAATTGTGCTGGTAACTCTAATTACCCATATAATCCAAATACTTCTACTCCGGGAAACAATAATGGGATAATAAATACAAATAACACAACGCCATTTACTTTGGGACAAACGGCTACTCCGCCTGTAGATGATGTCGTGCATTATCATGAAGGTATTGAAACAGTATTTGCCAGACAAATAGTGGGAGATACGGCATTTGCTACGATGTATGGCTA
The DNA here is from genome assembly GCA_964408725.1 of uncultured Candidatus Saccharibacteria bacterium. Lineage (GTDB taxonomy): Bacteria > Patescibacteriota > Minisyncoccia > Phycocordibacterales > UBA9973 > UBA9973. The sequence goes on along the minus strand of CAYPAN010000024.1, from coordinate 8,451 downwards.
TCAAGCAGGAACGGACTTGCAAACTTTCGCCGCGAATTTGGCAGACCAATTCGCGAAGGCATTCGGCTATGTCAGCCCTACCGGAAAAGAGATACGCGTCAGCCAGCCGGATGTGGCGGCTTACCAATTGGAACTTATCGGAAGCAAGTTGACCGTGTATGAGTACTATAATAATAAAATCGTGGATATCAGGAATGTGACGACTGTGTTTAAAAACGCCGCGGGTTATGAGTATTATTTCACAAAATAAATGAAAAAATATTTATCAAAAATTCTAATATCGGTGATTGTGCTAGCCATCTTTATGGCGCCTGTTTCAGCCGGTATAAAAATAAATGATAAACAACAACTGGCTGTGGGAGTGGAAGTGAGTGAAGCTAGGGCG
>CAYPAN010000024.1:0-7966 GCA_964408725.1 uncultured Candidatus Saccharibacteria bacterium | reverse complement strand
TAGAAACTGAAAATAATTATAGTTTAAGCTGTGGTATCGGCTTTGGGCTAGCCTCTGGAAATTTAGGAGGCTGTCTAGCATCAATTCTTTATGTAATCTGGCAAGGGTCTGCATTGGTAGCTGAACTCGGTGGAAAGTTTCTAGATTTCTTTGTTTATTATGCCACCAATAGTTCTTCATACGGCAATGATTTTGTGAAACTAGCCTGGGGCGCGGTACGAGACATCGCAAATATATTCTTTATAATTGCCCTTCTTTATGTGGCAATTAAGACAATATTGGGGCTGAATGTCACAGACAATAAAAAATTAATTAGCGCGGTTATCATAGTGGCTTTAGTCATAAATTTCAGTTTATTTACCACAGAGTTAGTTATCGACGGTTCAAATATTCTGGCAAAAGTATTTTACAATAACATAACTTCAAAAACGCAAAACGCAGACGGAACTGTGCAAGATTCATTGGCTGGCTCCGGAGGAGAAAAATCTATCTCAGTCGGACTGGTTAGGGGATATAATCCGCAACTTATTATAGGTAAAACTGCTTATAATGCCAATGGTGGTGTAAGTATGTTCATTTTTACAACTATTGTACTTTTAGCCATTACTCTTTATACAGCCTATATATTCTTTTCGGTGGCCCTATTATTTGTGGCTAGAGTGGTTTCACTTTGGATATCTATGATATTCTCGCCCATTGCCTTTGTGTCTTACACCGTACCCTTTGATATACCAGGGTTCGGTCATAAGAAATGGTGGAGTGGTCTTATAGAAAATGCCCTGCTCGCTCCTTTATTTATATTCTTTTTGTACATAATAATATTATTTCTCGATTTTGGTAAAAATCTTACCTATACCGATAGTACCGACCCTTTGCAAAAAATAATGAGCGTGGTAATTCCTTTTGCCATTATATTTATTCTTTTAAGGGAAGCTAAGAAACTAGCAGTAGAATACTCCGGTGAACTTGGGGCTGGTATAACTAAAGCGGGAGCAGTAATTGGAGGACTTGCGCTTGGTGGGACAGCTTTAGGGGTTGCTGCAATAGGAAGAGGAACTGTTGGGGCATTTATGAAGGGAGCATCAACCGGAGATACAGCAGCAAATAGAATGCAAGGAGCTGATGCTAGAATAGCATTACACCAAGCAACACTAAATAACCCTAATTCAACTATAGTAGAAAGAACACATGCAAGTAGAGAAATAAGAAGAGAACAAAAGGATAAATTAAAAGGAAATATACAACAGGCAATTGGATTACAAGCCGCACAAACTTGGGTTGGAAAAAGACTAAATCAAGACCAACATAACATTGAACACGCAGCGCATGCAAGGCATGACCTTGATACAGCGGCAGGTGTTGTTGCTCCTGGTAAAAAATGGGATGAGTTGAACGGAGAGCAAAGAAGACTTGCTAGAACAAATATGGAAAGAGACCGTGAAAGAAGAGCTAGGGGTTGGGGAAATAGAACATGGGCAAACTTATCACCAGATGAGCAGAGAGCCATAGATGCAGATGTAAACCCACGGGTTGCAAGTGGTACAACACATGCCGATCAAACTATTATTCAAGAAGCCAGGGTAAAACAAGGTGTTGTTAGTAATATTGCCCAATCTACAGTTACTGGAAGTTATGATGCTAGAAATCTTTCCAAGGTTATAGCCAAAGAACAAAGTACCGGTTTTTCTAAGATTGCAGCTGGATTAACTGGTGCGCTGGCTATGGGCTTACGAAGTGGATTAAAAAGTACACTTAATGTAAATTATGGAGAAGGACAAGGAGGATTTATTAAAGACTTAGGACACACAATAACTGAAGCATTAAAAGGAGCTAAAATAAATGTTGATTTGTCTCATGTGGGAGAAGAGAAAAAGGAAGAACATAAAGGAGGGGGTGGCCATCATTAAAACATAAAATTATGGACCAGACACAAATACAACAAAAAATAGCTGAACATTATGCAAAATTACCATCAAAGGCACAAGATGTGTTTTCCAGCATGCAATGGCTAGAAATTCTAAAAGGAATTAGTACGAAATATAAATTGAACGATAAACAAATAGAAACACTCGGTACCGAAACAACCCTTGTTCTTCTGGGTATTATTGACTTGAACGATTATGAAAAAATCCTTACTCAAGAAATAAATTTGCCAAAATACTCTATGGATGAAATGTTGGTAAGTATAAACGATAGCATTCTAAATAACATACGCCCAGAATTAATGGAGGCATTCAAAAAAAATGACGAGGTGCCAGAAGAAGGTAATGAAAATGACGAAGAAGTAAATACAAAATTAGATGACCGTTTTTCAAAACTTACGGAAGAAACAAAAGATGCCATTGAAAAATCTGATTATCAAACAAAAATTTACGAAATTGGTCAAAAATATAATCTTACTGTTTATCAGATAGGAATACTGGGGGAGGCCGTAATAAATGTTATGTTAGGTATAACACTTCCAAATAAATTTGAGGAATCTCTAAAAAATTTAGAACTCCCAGGAGAAAAAATCACGGAAATTGTTAACGACATTAACGAAAAAGTATTCAAAAAAATCCGCGAGGAGCTTGTAAAAAATATTGGAATAAAAAAAGTAGAAGAAATAAAACAAGAACCCCCTATATCCCCCTTGTCAGGGGGAGGAGAAATGAGGACCTCCCTTGATAAGGGGAGGAAGGAGGGGGGGTTAGAAAACAAAATTGATTTATTTGCTGAAAAAGAACTTCCCGCGGGAAACATAGAGCAAAAACCCCCTGTATCCCCCTTGTCAGGGGGAGAAAAAAAGGGAACCTCCCTTGATAAGGGGAGGCAGGAGGGGTTAGAGAAAGAGGTACCTTCAATATTATCCCAGAAACTTTCCGGGGTTTTTAAAATCCCCACGGTTGAAACGGAACATACCCTTGCCAATATGACTAAAAACACCGGAGAAGAAAAGACAATGCCCAGAATAGACCCATACAGAATGCCTATTGAATAATTAGCAATTGTCAATTACGAATTACGAATTAAAAAAATTGAAAGAAAACATTATACAACAAAAAAGTTACACGTTCGCAATAAAAATTATTGAATTATATAAATACTTAGTTGGAACAAAAAAGGAGTATATTTTATCCAAACAACTCTTGAGGAGTGGAACATCAGTCGGCGCAAACATAGAAGAAGCATTAGGAGGTCAATCGAAAAAAGATTTTATTTCAAAATTATCTGTAGCTTACAAAGAGGCACGAGAAACAAAATATTGGCTTTCCCTTTTAAGAGAGTCAAAATATATGACCCAAGAAGAACTTTCCACCGCTTTCAACGATTGTGAAGAAATATTAAAAATAATAGGTAAAATTCAGAAAACAATAAAAGAGGGTTCGTAATTTATAATTAATGCTTTATAATGTAGTAATAGGTCTAATTTATAATTCGTAATTGATAATTCGTAATTTATGCAGTTTAAGGTCCCACAATTTTTGGAAATAGAAGACAAAATTTTCGGCCCATTTACCTTTAGGGAGTTTGTTTACTTGGTAGGCGGAGCCGGTTTGTGCTACATAATATTCAAACTTTTGGGGCTCGTCTTGGGGGCTATACCAATACTAGCCATAGCCGGACTGTCGGCGGCCCTCACTTTTTACCGTCCAAACGGCAAGCCTTTTCTGAATATGATTGAGGCCGGAATAAAATACACTTTGCAAAGCAAACTTTATATTTGGAAAAGACATAAGATTAGGGTGGATGCCAAACAACAAGAAGAAAATAAAGCGGTGGCTTTGTTAAAAGAGGAAACAATGAATCAAAACGGGGTAAGGCTATCCGGAAGCAAGCTTCGGGATTTGGCTTGGAGTTTGGATGTGCTTGATTTAAAAAAGAGCGACGGCAATTCATAATTTTTATGGCAATAAACGCAAAAGCAACTCAAGAGTTCGTGCCAATCAAGGAAGTCCGTGATGGTATTGTCGTTTTGAAAGACGGAGGGCTCCGGGCTATTGTGCTTGCCAATTCAGTCAATTTGTCCTTAAAATCAAGCGATGAACAGCAGGCCACCATACTTCAATTCCAGAATTTTTTAAACACTTTAGATTTCTCCGTGCAAATATCAATTCAATCCAGAAAATTGGATATCAGACCTTATCTTGCGCTTCTAGAAGACAGAATGAAGGTACAAAACGAGCCGTTACTCAAACTGCAGACAAAAGAATACATAGAATTTATCAGAAACTTCACCGAAACGGTAAGCATAATGACGAAAAACTTTTTTGTGGTGGTGCCTTACACGCACATAAGTATAGGCCCCAAAAGCGGAGCGCTGACAAATTTGTTTTCAAGGAAAAATAAAAAGGAGGAAGAGCTAAAAAATCAGCTGGATTTTGAAGAAAAAAGGTCGCAACTTGAAGAGAGGGTGAGCGTAATCCAGCAAGGGCTCTCCCGCTGTGGTATAAAATCAGCCCAACTGGGAACGGAAGAGGTCGTGGAAGTATTTTATAAAGTTTTCAATCCGGGAGAACTGGAAGGCAAGATAAAACTGGAGCCCGGCGCTATTACGCCGAGCGCCAATGTATAATATTATGGGAATTCTTGATAAATTATTCAAAAAAAATAAAGAAGACAAAGCGAAACAAGTGAATGCTTCGGTTTTGGCGGTATTGCCGGAAGAAATATACGAATCAGCCAAACTGGAACTGGAAGATATCATCGCGCCGTCGGCTTTAAAAATTGAGTCAAAGTCTATAAACCTGGGAGACAAAATCGCCCGCACTTTTTTCATAATATCTTATCCAAGATTTCTCTCCGACAATTGGTTCTCCCCGATAATCAATCTGGACAAAGTTTTTGACGTCTCGATTTTTATCCATCCCATAGACACATCGCTCGCATTGCGACAATTCCAAAAAAAGGTAGCCGAGGTTCAAAGCCAGATAAATGTGCGCGAAGGAAAAGGAATGGTGCGCGACCCGATGCTTGATACTGCCTATCAGGATTTGGAAGGACTCCGCGATAATTTGATTCAGGCCCAACAGAAAATGTTTGATGTCAGTATTTATATTACAATCTATGCCGACAATGAATTGGAACTTTATAAAGTTGAGAACGAGATAAAATCAATTCTTGAATCAAAGTTGATATACATCAAGCCGGCCCTTTTCCAGCAGGAAGAAGGTTTCAAAAGCGTTATGCCGCTCGGGAATGACCTGCTCGATATCCATCAAAAACTGAATTCCGAACCGCTTTCTAGCGTTTTTCCTTTTATTTCTTTTGACCTGACTTCCGACAGGGGAATACTTTACGGCGTGAACAGGCACAATTCCAGCTTGGTGATTTTCGACAGATTCTCGCTGGAAAATTACAATTCCGTGACATTCGCCAAGTCCGGTTCGGGTAAAAGTTACGCCACTAAATTGGAAATCCTGAGGTCTCTTATGTTTGATGTAGATATCATAGTGATAGACCCGGAACGGGAATATGAATATCTGGCTGAAGCCGTGGGGGGAAGATATTTCAATATTTCTCTCTCTTCGGACCACCATATCAATCCTTTCGACCTGCCAATACCACGGGAAGATGAATCATCCGAAGACGTCCTGCGTTCAAACATCATAAATCTGGTTGGGCTTTTCAGACTGATGCTGGGAGGGTTAACTCCCGAGGAAGATTCAATGGTGGACCGAGCCATCTCGGAAACTTACGCGATGAAAGACATCACTCCGGAATCCGATTTTTCAAATATTGAACCGCCGCTTCTCTCGGATTTTGAAATGGTCTTGGGAGGAATGGAGGGGAGCGATTCAGTGATGCAAAGATTGGTTAAATATACCAAAGGTTCCTGGTCTACTTTCCTAAACAGGCCGTCAAATGTGGACATAAATAAAAAATTCGTGGTGTTTTCCGTCCGTGATATGGAGGACGAATTAAAACCGGTGGCGATGTATATAGTAATGCACTACATCTGGATAACTATAAGAAAAAACCTGAAAAAACGCCTACTTGTCGTGGACGAGGCCTGGTGGATGATGAAATCAGAGGATACCGCGTCATTCCTATATTCCATAGCCAAGAGAGGCAGAAAATATTATCTGGGACTTTCCACCATTACCCAGGATGCGGCAGACTTTATGAAATCTCCTTATGGCGTGCCTATTGTTACCAACTCTTCCATCCAGCTTTTATTAAAACAGTCACCAACCACAATTGACGTCCTGCAAAAAACTTTCAATCTTACCGACGAAGAAAAATACTTACTTCTGGAATCCGGGGTGGGGGAAGGCATCTTTTTCGCCGGACTGAAACACGTGGCAATCAAGGTCATTTCTTCTTACACGGAAGACCAGATTATCACTTCCGACCCGTCTCAAATATTGTCCATCAAGAAAGCAAAAGAGGATTTGGAGAGAACGGAGACGGAGGGCAAAGGTTAGATTCTAGGTTCTGGTTGCCAGTTGATATATAATTAAGAAAATGCCAAAGAAATATTTAATTTTAATATTTGTAATCGCTTTTATGGGGTCTTATGCTCATGCTCAGGTGCGTGACGCGGATATTGTGCTTAGTGTAACCCCTGTATACCCCAGCCCGAATCAAAACGTGAGCGCTACGTTAAGCAGTCACGTCACTGATTTAGACAAAGCCAATATATCTTGGTCAACAAACGACCAGCAAACAAGCGTAGGAATCGGAAAAAAATCTTTTAATTTTAAAACCGGAAGTCTGGGGCTCCCCACCACTTTGTCTGTGACAATAGATACGATTGACGGGCAAAGCATATCAAAAACTCTGACCATAACACCAACGGACGTGGATTTGATTTTCGAAGGTTATGATTCTTATACGCCGCCTTTTTACAAAGGCAAGGCGTTGGCTCCGAGCCAGGGGACATTCGAAGTGGTGGCAATGCCGAACCTGACAAATGAAAACGGAAAAGTGGACCCGAGCAACTTGTCTTACATTTGGACATTGGACGGAAATACTCAGCCTGACGCTTCCGGCTGGGGCAAGAATTATTTTATCTTCCAAAACAGTTATCTGGATAAAGAAAACACGGTTGAAGTAAAAGTTTCCGATATCTCCGGAGGCGCTAATGCATCCGGCAGTATAACTTTAACTACGACAACTCCAAAAATACTTTTTTATGAAAACGACCCATTGCTCGGCGTGAAATGGGATGAGGCTTTAACTGATGGGTTTAAAATAGATTCAAGCGGCAAAACTATTACCGCGGAACCTTATTTCTTTTCACCCAAAGATATAAGTTCATCCGACCTCACTTTTGATTGGTCCTTAAACGGGGACGCGATACAAACGCCAAACCCGAAAAATGTATTATCCGTGAAGCCGGAACAGGGACAATCCGGGAGCGCCATAATAAACCTGGCCATAAATAACGTCAATACCCTTTTCCAAAGCTTAAGCAAACAAATCAGCGTGCAATTTTAAAAAATGAAAACAAGTATATTTAAAAAAACAATAACCCTGACATACCTAACAATATTTTTATTCGGTATTTTTGCTCCTTTCAATCAAAGCTTCGCGCAGACTAGCCGAAATTTATCAATAACTTCAAGTAAACCCTCACCAAACGCCGGAGAAAACGTGATTATAACGGCAAGAGCAACGGCAAATAATGGTAGGGACGGCAAACAAGTTCAATTTAGCTATTCTCCTATTACTGATGGAGTCGCTTTTTATCCCAATAATACTTGCACAGAAACACTTGTCCCTGATTCGGGAAATATATATGGCTGCACAATTAATTTTAGTTCAGCAAAAGCTGGAACATTTACATTAACCGCCACCGATGGTTCATTAATATCTAATCCACTCACACTATTAATAGGTGGGGGCACGCCATCGGTTCCAACTGACACTACTTATACTCCGCTTGCCCCATTACCCGGGGAGGTAGACATAAATGGAAAAGTAATAATTCAAACTGATCCAGGTTGTACTAAAGATGCCAGTGGAAAGGTAACTTGCACAA
>CAYPAN010000023.1:0-10422 GCA_964408725.1 uncultured Candidatus Saccharibacteria bacterium | reverse complement strand
TTGTGGCTTTTAAATCCAAAAATATAATTCAAAATGCGCAGGAGGTTGAATACAGTATGTCTGTTTACGTCAAAAAAATGCTTGGTTTGCTTGGAGCTATCCATGTGGCTCCGGGACCGCTCACCATTTTCCGCAAAAAAGTTTTTGACGACTTGGGTCCTTATCGCCATGCCCATAATACGGAGGATATGGAAATTGCCTATAGAATGCAAAAAAACCATTACAAAATAGAGCAGTGCAACGATGCTTATGTTTATACCAATACTCCGGCAACTGTTGTGAAGCTTTTCAAGCAAAGAGTTCGTTGGATTTATGGATTTATAAATAATACCATTGATTACAGAAATGTTCTTTTGAATAAAAAATACGGCAATTTTTCCATTTTTACCATACCTTCTTGCGTTATTTCCGTTTTCGCGGTCAGTTTTCTGTTTGGAAAGATGGTTTATGGCTTGGCTGATTTTTTATTTTCAAAAATTACACAAATTCAGGTTGTAGGTTTAAATCTCAGCACCAATATAAGTCATTTTGACCCTTTCTTTATAAATACACAATCCATTCTTTTTGTCTCTGTTTTATTGTATGTTTTGATTATTTTATCAATAACCTTGGGTAAAAGAATGTCTGAAGGAAAATGGAATTTTTCTTTAAATATAATTTATTTCCTTTTTATTTTTAGCGTTGTTGGTCCGTTTTGGCTTCTAAAAGCGGTGTATAACACTGCTTTATCCAGAAAGCCTGCTTGGAGATAAAATATTTAATTACGAATTATGAACACAAACCAGATTGATTGGAAAAAATATTTAATTGTGTTTTTGTTTACTGTCGGGCTTTTTTTAAGCGCCAGTTATATCAGTAATTATTTTAGCAATCAAAAAATCAACCAATTAAAACAGATTCAAGACAATATATCAATTGATATTCTCTCTTCCGAGACCCAATTTTCATTGCTTTCGGAACTTTCCTGTAAAAGTATTTCTGATTCTGTTCTCTCAAGTGAATTGGATGATTTAGGTAAAAAGCTGGAATGGGGGCAAAACAATATTAGTGGTAATACGGATGAATTGTCTTATCTTAAAAAATATTATTCTTTGCTTGAAATCAAAGACTATCTTTTAACAAAACAGATTTCCACGCGTTGCAAGACAAAAGCCGCGTTTATCCTTTATTTTTACACGACTAAAGATAATTGCAGCGAATGCGAGAAGGAAGGGCTAGTGCTATCAGCTTTGAGAGATAAATATGATGAGCTTCGCGTTTATTCTTTTGATTACAGCATTGATGTTTCAGCTGTAAAAGCGATGCTTCAAATATACAAGATACAAGACACGAAACTACCCGCATTGGTTATTGATGACAATGTATTGACTGGTTTTCAGGGAATAGACGAACTTGAATCCCGCATAAAAGACTCTTTTAAGTTGGAAGAAACAACGCCTGTAAACACAGGTTCGACCAAACAAACAACCCAAAAACCCTCTTAACTCTATTTCTTGCAGAGTTGTCTCTTTTTTAGTTATCCACATTTTTGTGTTATGGTAATTTCTTTTATTGTATAATGTAAGCAACTGGTTGTGTTTATACGCACGGTTTGTGCGCTCACAACCACTTCTCTTCATCATTTGGTTAAATTTTGAAGTGTTACTATTTTACTAACTAAAGAAGGTCTTTAAAAAATAAATATATGAAAATTTTTAATAAGGTTTCAGCAGCTCTATTAGCTGTTGTGTTTGCTCTTGTTATGAATTCGCCAAATTCTGTGTTTGCGGCAACAACTCCAGACCTTGGAGCGTCGTCATCCTACGCTGTTATTGGTAGTACATATACTAATACGGTACCCGGTACTACTATTACCGGAGATATAGGATTTACTACTCCACCAGCAGTTGTTCCGGCAGGTATTCACAATAATTACGGAAGCAGTGCCCCGTATTCTGCCGCCGGCTCAGATCAAAATAATGCGCTTTCTACCCTGGCAACACAAGCATGCACATTTACTTTTGCATCTGGGGCAATTGACTTGGCAACTGATACTACTCACGGTCCAATTGGTGTTTACACGCCTGGAGTTTACTGTACTAGCGCTCCTGGTGCCGCATCTATCGGAACAGGGGGCATCACTTTAAGCGGTGCTGGAACTTATATCTTTAGGATAAATGGCGCGCTTACAACGGTCGCCAATTCTAATGTTACATTAGCTGGTGTTTCAGCCTGTGATGTATTTTGGACTCCGACTGGAGCTACTACGCTTGGTGCCAATTCTACGTTTACAGGCACTGATATTGATGCTTCCGGTATTACCGTAGGTGATAATGTTTCTTGGCTTGGAAGAGCTTTAGCCTTTGGTGAAACAGTCACAACATCAGTAGATGATAATATTACCGTGCCGACATGTTCAGGTTCAGTCCCATTTTCTACACCCTCTACTCTTGTTTCACCGTCGATTAGCGTTACGAAAACTCCAACTTTAATCTCATTGTCTAATGCTGGAGGCGGATTAGTTGCATTTGATTATATGGTTTCAAATGTTGGAACAGTTGCAATGAACAATATCACTATTACTGATAATAAATGTTCTCCCATTAATTTTATTTCCGGTGACACTAATAATAATTTAATGCTTGAGGTTAATGAAATATGGCACTATCGTTGTACCACAAATGTATCACAGACCACTACAAACACTGTCACTGTGACGGGTCAAGCTAACGGTTTTACCGCAACTGGTACCGCGAATACAACGGTTACTGTTAATTTACCCTCTCCGACAACACCGTCTACAGTAGTAACTCCTCCAGTAGTCGCTCCAGTTATTTTTCCGCGCACAGGACTTCCTCCGGAAGAAGATAATATTCCATGGAATATAATAGTTCCAGCCGGACTTTTTGGTGTATTACTTTCTTTTTATTTAAATAAGAAGAAACAAGTAAGTTAATTATTAGTAATTAATAAATATATGAAAATTTTTAACAAAGTTTCGATAGTTATATCAACTATTGCATTTGTGTTCAGTTTTACTTTACCTGTTGCAGTGTTCGCAGCCACTACGGCAACAACGCCTACCCTTGGAGCGGCAGCGACTTACGGCGTTCTTTCGGATACTTATACAAACCCGTCAGGGCCCACTACTATTAACGGAGATGTGGGGTTTACCACAGGTCCGGCAGTTATGCCTTTAGGAGGACATCCTAGTATTACATATCCAAATTATGGGTCCGGCGCTCCTTATTCTTCAGCGGGCGCAGACCAGGCTACTGCTTTAGCGGCTTTGAATGGTGGAACAAATGCGGCTTGTGATTTTACTTTCGCTCCCGGGTCAATTGACTTGGCTACTGATACGACACACGGTCCTCTTGGTATATATGTACCCGGAGTTTATTGTACCGCAGGCGCTGCGTCCGTTTTGTCCGTTGGAACAGCGGGTATTACTCTTAATGGTGCCGGAACATATATATTCAGAAACGATGGCGCGCTCAATACGGTAACTGGTTCAAGTGTTGCATTGACGAATGGAGCGTCTGCTTGTGATGTATTTTGGACTCCAAATGGCGCAACAACTCTTAATCATGACAGTACCTTCACGGGTACAGTTATTCCTGTATTGGCAGCTAGCGATGATATTACAGTTTACGATGGCGTCCAATGGCTTGGAAGAGCTTTGACATTTGGTCACACGGTTACAACTCCCGGTGCAGATGCTGTTATAACTGTTCCGACATGTACTCCTCCTCCCACCACCGAAACAATCAATGTTGTAAAAGTAGTGGTTGGCGGCACTAAAGTTGTTTCCGATTTCCCATTGTTTGTAAACGGTTCACCTGTTGTATCCGGTGTTACTAACAGCTTCGCCGCTCCTGCTACTTATACTGTTACTGAAACATCGGACCCAAATTATTCCACAACGTTTTCCGGTTTTTGCCCTGGCGGTATTGTGAATCTGACCATAGGTAATCCCACTATCTGTACTATTACTAATACATACATAACACCGCCTCAAGTAATTCAGGGCGGCGGCGGTGGTCAACTCGTTTCTCCACTCGTGCCGCCTCTCATTGATGTGGTAAAAACAGCTAGTCCTTTATCTTTGCCCAATGGTCCCGGTCCTGTGACATACACTTACACACTTCGCAATATAGGAACGGTTCCGGTAACCAATGTCACAATGGTTGGTGACACTTGTAGTCCCATTATCCGTGTTTCCGGCGATACCAATGGTGATAATAAACTTGATGTGAGTGAAACGTGGGTCTATAGTTGTTCCACGGCATTGTCCACGACTCATACAAACACTGTTACTGCAACAGGATGGGCCAATGGAATCTCTGCGGTTGATGTTGCCAGTGCTACAGTTGTTGTCGGAGTACCCGGGTTGCCAAATACGGGAATCGTGCCTCCATTGATTCACATTACAAAAATCCCAAGTCCCTTAGCATTAGGAGTAGGAGGAGGAGTCGTTACCTATACTGAAAAAATTACCAATCCGGGAGCAGTTGCTCTAAGTAATGTTAAATTGACTGATGATAAATGCAGTCCTCTTAATTATATTTCCGGAGATGCCAATAATGATTCAAAGCTTGATATTAATGAGACTTGGATTTACACCTGTCAGATAAATCTTAGTAAAACCACAACGAATACTGCTGTAGCTAGTGGTGATGCCAATGGCCTATCAGCTAAAGACTTCGCTATTGCTACCGTTGTCGTAGCTGTTCCTAAATTACCAAATACAGGACTTCCACCGGAAGGGGAAAGTACTCCATGGACTACTATCTTGATTGCAGGCATTTTGGGTATAGTTTCAGCTTCACTCTTGGTTTTTCTAAAGAAGGATAGGATTTAGTTTGGATAATGTTGTAATAATGAAAATCATAACTAGACATAAATCAAAAAAATTTATTTTTGTACTAATTGCCATGTCGGTGTTTGGATATGGCGTAAAGAATATTACAGCTCAAGCTAGCCCCGATTCTTACGTTCCTTTAATAGGTATTTCATCGGTGCCTGAGCCGTTGTTTTTACCAAGCAGAGGTGGCGATATAACCTTTACTTATAAGGTCAATAATCTTGGTGTGATTCCCTTGAATGATGTTTCTGTGACTGATGATAAATGTAGTGCTATGTCAGGCGAGCTTGGAGATGTGAACGGTAACCATCTCTTGGATACGAACGAGGTATGGATTTATACCTGTACAATGTTAGTTACAAAAACAACCACAAATACTGCCATGGTTACAGCCTATGCCAATGGCTTGAAGGCGTCCGATAACGACACTATTACCGTCGGTGTTGCTAAATCTAATTCAACCTATTCCCCAGGACTTCCCAATGAAGGAGCGAACCCCAGTGTTCCCGGACTTCCAAATAATGGAACGAATTCCAACACTTCAAATGTGCTATTCATCACGTATGGAATCCTGGGGGGAATTATCGTAGCGCTTATCGCTGTTTTCTTTTTAACCGGAAAAAAAAAATGAAGAAACAAACTACAATTACGTTAATATTAAGTCTTTTTTTTCTGGTTGTAGTGACAGCAATAGTTGGCTATTATTTTTTATTACTTCCCCAAGCTTACCAAAAAATTTCCACAGTTTCCACAGAGACAGTGCCAGATTCAGTAGCATGGAAATTTCCATCATCATTTCTTAAACTTCCAATAACTGGAACCGGAGTACCGACTTCCTCGGCATATTCTAGTATACCGGTATCTGGGGGTGTATCTCAGGGACTGCCCGTCCGTGTGCAAATTCCCATTATTGGTGTGGATTCATTCATTGAAGATGCTTACATTACGTCTGAGGGAGCAATGGAGGTGCCGTCAGGCACCGTAGACGTTGCCTGGTTTGCCCTTGGTCCTCATCCTGGACAAGTTGGAAGCGCTGTTATTGGTGGCCACTTTGGTATTGAAAATGGTGTGCCGTTCGTTTTTTATAACTTAAGCAAGCTTAAGGTCGGCGACAAGATATATATTATAAACGATGAAGGCAATACTATTACATTTGTAGTAAATTCAACTGCTTTATTTGCCGCCAATGCCGATGCGACAACTGTTTTTACTTCAAAAGACGGCTTGGCGCATTTAAATCTTATTACCTGCGAGGGTATTTGGAATGAGATTGCCGGTGAATATCCTGAACGAACGGTAGTGTTTACCACTGAAGTATCTTCAGGGAAGGTTGCAGCTCCCGCCACCACTCTTTCCGCTAGTACTTTTCCTAGATTACTTCATATAGGTGCCTCGGGCGTAGATGTCTCGGCTCTACAAACGGCTCTTGAGCAAAAAGGATTTCTAACAATGCCACCCACAATTGCCACAGGAAATTTTGATACACTTACAAAAACTGCACTTTTTTCATATCAAAAGAGTGTCAATTTGTCCCCGGACGGCATCTTTGGTCCCAAAACAAGAATGAAACTCATCTCAGATTTAGCTGTTAATTCAGTTCTTCCCTATACAGGATTAACAACTGCTACAACTTCTAGCAGTGTAAATAGTTTACCTTCGCTGTTTAAAATTATCCTCGAGTTTCTGGGGATTTTATACGCAACTCCAATAAGTGGCATAATAACCTCTGTTCTTATAATGCTAATAATTCTTTTAATTTTCAAAATTGTTAGGCGATAAAAAAGTTTTTTTATTAATTTATGAAATCAAAAATTTTATTAAAGCGGAAGTTATTAATAGTAATCCTTTCAATACTTTTTCTTTCTTTAATAACTCTCCTTTATTTTAATTTAAGAAATTCAACACATGGTAGTTCAATGTCTATTAGCGAACAGGGAAAAATAAATATTCTTGCTGATCAATCAAGTTTTGGATTACCAGTGCGTCTTAAAATTCCTAAAATTAGCGTTAATGCAACAGTTGAGTATGTTGGTCTTACGCCCGATAAAGCTATGGATGTGCCTCAAGGTCCCGATAACGTGGCATGGTTTGACTTAGGACCGCGTCCCGGAGAGAATGGGACAGCAGTTATTGACGGGCATTTTGGCTGGAAGAATAAGATACCTGCGGTATTCGACGATTTATATAAGTTGCAGAAAGGGGATAAAATATTTGTTGAAGATGAAAAAGGAATTACTACCACTTTTATTGTGCGTGAAAGCAGAAAATATGATTCAAATGCGGATGCCTCAAATGTATTTATCTCAAATGATGGTTTATCGCATCTTAATCTCATCAGTTGCACAGGAGTTTGGAACCCAATAGAAAAAAGCCGTGCTAATAGGCTTGTGGTATTTGCCGATAAAGAATAGTTTTTCTTGAGCCGCTTCTCAGATTCGAACTGAGGACCTTCGCTTTACAAAAGCGTTGCTCTACCAACTGAGCTAAAGCGGCATAATATCTTCAAAACATACTAACATTTTTATTCTGTTTATTCTATACCTTCTTCTTCTTTTATTTTATGTTTCATTTCCTTTATTTTTTGCCTGTATTCTCCGATTATTTTCAGGTATTTTGAAACTTCTTTTTTTTCTGTTATTTCATTCAAACTATTTTTATTTCCTCCGAATTTTTCTTGCAATTCTTTCAAAACTATTTTACTTGTGTTTTTTATGGAGTTTGAAGATTTGACAAAGAATCTTATAGTTACGAATAGAGCTAAATATCCGAATCTTTTGACACCTCTTAAGGTCAGGTGTTTCATTTTTTGCAAGTCTAGGACAAAAGGATGCGAGTGTTCTATTTTTATAGTATGGCCGTTTCTGACAAGGGCAAGTTTAAAACCGATCATCATAATGATACCGACAAGAGATAGGAAGAAAAAAATTAAAGGCAGATACATAATATTTTATATGGAATAACGCTTTACTTCTTTTATCTTTGCTTTATTTTTGTCCAAGAGTTGACCTATTGTTTCATTTTGGTCTTTTATAAATGTTTGGTCAAGAAGGGTTTTTTCTTTGAAGTATGTTGCTATTTTACCGTCCAGCATTTTTTTCTTTATATTCTCCGGTTTATCAACGCTAGCGACTTCTTTTTCAAAAATTTCATTCATTGTGTTTTTTATCTCGGGTGTTATATCGTCCTTTGTTATGTACTCCGGTTTCATGGCGGTAATATGCATGGCGATATCGCGGGCGAGTTCTTCATTGCCGCCTTCTAACGAAACTATAACGCCGCTTTTATTATTGTGAACATAATTTCCCAAAATATTTCCTTTCACTTCATATACTTCACCCAATTCTATTTTCTCCCCGGTTTTTTGAATTATCGGGTCAATCATATCCTTCGCCTTTTCTTTCATTTTATCTACGCCTTCTTTGGAAGCTATATCTGCCAGGTTGGAAAGCAAAGTTGTAAAGTCTTCATTTCTGGATACAAAATCAGTTTCACAGTGCAGGGCAACGAGTATGGATTTTTTACCTGCCTGCGCGGGCAGGTCTCCATTTTTAA
Organism: uncultured Candidatus Saccharibacteria bacterium; assembly: GCA_964408725.1. Classification (GTDB taxonomy): domain Bacteria; phylum Patescibacteriota; class Minisyncoccia; order Phycocordibacterales; family UBA9973; genus UBA9973. Next base: position 2,027 of record CAYPAN010000023.1, on the reverse strand, counting down.
TGCACACTCTTCCATCCTTAGCTTCACGGCCCGCCTTTTTGAGCGCTATATCAGAGCTCGTTTTCTTCAAGATAGCCAAGGCCTTTTTCATATCTCCGTCTGCTTCTTCCAGCGCATTTTTGCACTGCATCACAGAGATGCCTGTTGCATCTCTAAGTTCCTTTATTAACTTAGTAGTTATATTTGAAGACATGATATTTATTTTTCTTTGACAGCAGGCACAGACATCGTGCCCGCCTGCTCCCGGAGGGCGGGCAGGCCTTCTTTGTAAGCGTTAGCGATAGAAGCGGTAAAAAGTTTGATAGACGGTATGCCGGAATCATTCGCTACGATAGGGTAGTCTATGCCTTTGATGTTTGAATCAGAATTTGCAAGCGCAATTACGGGTACGCTTGATTTTCGGGCTTCCGTTGCGGCTATATTTTCGGCTTTTGAGTCAATGACAAACAAGGCGTCAGGGGTTTTCTTTAAACCGATTAAACCGCTGTAATATTTCGAAAGCTTCTCCATTTTTTTGGCCATAACCACTCTTTCTTTTTTGGTGTATTTTTCAAGTCCGCCTTCCACGCTTTCTTTGTTGTATTTTTCAAGCTCGGCGATTCTCTTTTTTATTTCCGTAAAATTGGAAAGCGTGCCTCCGATCCATCGCACGTTGACGTATGGCATATTCAAAGACAAAGCGGTATTTTTTATTACATCTCTGGCTTCCGGTTTTGTGCCGACAAAAAGAATAATTTTATTTTGCGCGCCAAGATTTTTTATGAATTCCACCGCATCAGCGAGCTGGACGCTTGTCTTTTCGAGGTCTATTATGTCCCCGTTATTTTTGGTGGCATATATATATGAAGAAACACTCGGGTGCCGTCTGCTCTTCCCATAACCATAATGCGCTCCGGCCTCAAACATTTTTTCCACACTTACGGAAGTGCCCGTATTTCTATTTTCCACCCTTTGTGGCTTCAAGCTCGTAGTTTGCATAAGGGTTATTCTAGCAGAAGATTTACCCTTTTGCAACTTAATTATGACTTTGACCAAAAGGCTTTTTTCGGGTAATATGGCTGTATGACTAATAGTCTAAGACAATCCGAGCTTTTTACCAGGACCAAAAAAGAGGTTCCTTCAGACGAAGTGTCAAAAAATGCCGAATTGCTCATTCGCGGGGGCTTTATTCACAAGGAGATGGCGGGAGTCTATTCTTACCTTCCTCTGGGGTTGCGTGTTTTGAAAAAGATAGAAAATATTATCCGGGAGGAAATGGACGCTGTAGGCGGAGTAGAAATGAAAACTTCTATTTTACAGAACAAAGAAATTTGGGAAAAAACAAATCGATGGGATGATAAGGAAGTGGATATTTGGTTTAAAACAAAATTAAAAAATGGCGGAGAAATAGGTTTGTCTTGGAGTAATGAAGAAAACTTTGCCAATATTCTTAAGCAATATGTCAGTTCTTATAAAGATTTGCCGCTTTATCTCTATGATTTCAAAGATATTCTGCGAAACGAAACCAGAAGCAAATCGGGAATTTTACGCGGCCGAGAATTCTACTGGAAAGCCCTTTATTCTTTTTCTCGGGATGAGGCGGAACACAACGATTTTTACGAAAAGATGAAAGTTGCCTACCAGAACATTTTCAAACGAGCTGGTATCGGACATATGACTTATTTAACTTTTGCCTCCGGCGGCGCTTTTTCAAAATATTCCCATGAATTTCAAACTATCACTTCCGCCGGTGAAGATACTATATACGTGAGTGAAGACAAGGCCATAGCCATAAATAAAGAAGTAATGGAAGACGAGGTTTTGGATAATTTAGGTTTAGAAAGAGACAAAATGGTAGAACACAGGGCAATTGAAGTGGGTAATATTTTTACTTTAGGTACTAATAAATCGGAAGCGCTAGAACTCTATTACGCAGATAAAAATGGAGAAAAGAAGCCTGTTTTTATGGGTAGTTACGGTATCGGGCTTGGACGCCTTATGGGCACTGTCGTAGAGGTTCTCTCCGACGATAAAGGCATTATTTGGCC
>CAYPAN010000022.1:0-10760 GCA_964408725.1 uncultured Candidatus Saccharibacteria bacterium | reverse complement strand
TGATAAATAACATAATTTTAGTGGTATCATCTCTTGGAGTCGGGGGTTTTTTGGGTGTGTTTGTAAAATCTTTTCTTGATAAACAATATCATAAATTTTCTAAGGTATTTGAGTATAAAGAAGTTCGTTATAAAGCAATCATGATTTTAATGTGGGTGGCTATGAATCCATCAAAGTATGAATTTGAAGAATTAATAAGACACAGGCCTAATTTAAAAAGCATTGAGGAGTTGAATAAAGAACTAAACCTTGAATATCATAACGCAATGCTTTTTGCTTCAGATGAGGTTTTGAACTCACTAAGTATTTTCTTAAAGCAAAGAAATCTAGAAAATTGGAAGTTGACTACACGGGCAATGAAAAAAGATTTATATATTTAATCTTTCGAAATTATCTTCACCAACGCAAGTTCGAGCGGAAGTTCGGAAACGAAGGCGCGGTCGATGTCGTTGTAGGACTCAAGCAATATTGAAAGCGCCGGAGAACGGAGTAGACCTTCTTTATCTGCCTTCACCAAGCCTTTCAAAAACTCTAAATCTTCTTCTCCTAGGTCTCCTGCTAGGTCCTTTTCCAATTTCGGGGCATATTTTAAAATCACAGCCATACGGAACTTCTCTATAATCAGCTTGAAGTAAAGTTTCATATCCAGATTCTCGCTTGCCGCTTTTCTGACAGTCATAATTCCATCTTCAAGATTTTTCCCCGCGATGGCGGAGATAAAATCATTCACCAAAACGGTTTTCGGCGCGCCGGTTATCTTTTCCACGTCTTCCCTTTTTACTTTTTTAGTTTTGCTAAAATTTAAGACTTTTTGAAGCGTGCCTAAAGCGTCGCGAAATGAACCGTCCCCCAATATGGCTATCAATTCAGCCGAACCGGTATCCAATTCGAAACCTTCCTGCTTGGCGACATCCAGAACCATTTTTTTTAAAATAGTGTCCGAAGCTTTGCGGAAAGTGAAAACCTGACAGCGGGAGATGATTGTTTCCGGCACTTTGTGGACTTCTGTCGTAGCCAAAATGAAAATGACGTGTTTGGGTGGTTCTTCTAAGGTCTTAAGTAATGCACCCCAAGCGTCTTTGGAGAGCATATGTACCTCATCTATGATATAGACCTTGTATTTTGAATCAAAAGGCAAGACTCTTGCCCCGTCGCGGAGCTCGCGGATATCTTCTATGCCTCTGTTTGAAGCGGCATCTATCTCATAAAGGTCATTTTCCGACACCCCTATTTCCTTGGCAAAAATTCTGGCCACGGAGGTCTTGCCTATGCCTCTGGAGCCCACAAAAAGGTAAGCATGCGAAACTTTATTGGTTTCCACCGAGCTTTGGAGGACCTTCACTATATGGTCTTGTCCTAAGACCTCCTTGAAGTTTTTAGGCCTGTATTTTCTATATAATGCCAAATCGTGCATAGAATTATTATAACTTAAAATAAGAAGAAATTCAAAAATTTAAAGAGTCGTGGGTTCCCTATCCTCGCGGTCTCCGAGGGCGAAGGCTCAGAAATTTTTCGAATTTTTCTTATTTTATTAGAAAATCCTTTATAATTTTCTCCACCTCTTTGGCATTTTCTGTCTCCATTAATTTTACTCGCAATTCTTTAGCGCCTTCGAAGCCGTTCACATAAGCTTTGAAATGTTTTTTCATAACGGCAAAATTCTTATGTTTAGGTTTTAAAAGTTCTTTGTCGAAGATTTGGGTATGTTCTATTAAAACTTCTAATTTCTCTTCAGGAGAACTTAGTTTTCCGCTAAAAAACCATGGATTGCCGAAAATTCCGCGGCCTATCATTATTCCGTCACAGCCATATTGCAATGCTTTACTTTCCGCATCCTTCAAATCTTTGACGTCGCCGTTGCCAATCAGCAGTATTTCCTTTCCGCTTTTTTTAATAAGTTCCTTTATTTTTTTAATGTAATTCCAATTTGCCGGAACGAGCGACAATTCTTTGGCGGTCCGCAAATGAATCGTCAAAGCGGAAATATCTTCTTTCAATAATTCTGGTATCCAAGTATCTATTTCTTCTTTATTAAAACCAACCCTTGTTTTGACCGATACCGGTATATGGCTTCCGGCAGACTCTATGCCCTTGTGAGCCGCCTGTATGATTTTCCTGGCGAGCTCCGGAGTCTTTATTAAGCCTGCCCCAGCCCCCTGACTTACGACTGATTTATCCGGACAACCCATATTTATATCTATTCCGTCAAAACCGAGGCTAGCTATGTACCGGCAAGCTTTTTCCATATTTTCCGGGTTAGCGCCGAAAACTTGGGCCACTATAGGCCTCTCGGATTCCGAATATTTCAATATATGAGACAGCTTCTTCCTCCCGAGTTTATTGCATAAACCATCGGCTGACACGAACTCTGTCCAAAAAACAATACTGTTTTTATTCTCTCTGTTCTTGCCGTATCTCGCCAATATGAAGCGGAAAGCGACGTCCGTGACATCCGACATCGGCGCTAGGCAAAAAAACGGTTTATTAAGTTTTTCCCAGAAATTTTGCATAATCTTAAAACTCGTTGAAGGCATATCTTTTTTAGGGGGTTTTGAGCGCGACGGCGCGAAAACTTCAGGATTTTTTAAGCTTCAAAAAATCCGTACCCTAGAAAAAGATATGCCGAGAAAGAGTTTTCTTTCACTTGAACTTGTAATATACCTTATTGCCGAAGCGGAGGTCAATGTATAAAAGCGAAGAATATTTATTTTTAAATTCCGACTGCAAAGGCTCGGTGGTTAGCACTGTTTCTAGATTTTCCGCTATTTGATTGAAATCAGCATCGCTTTTAAAAATTATTTCCGGACCCATTTGCGCCGAGATGGAAGAAGAAAGAAACATTTCTATATCCCCGTTGTCTTCCGCGTAAAATATTGCAGGCTTTATTCCTATTTGTTCAAGTGTTTTTTCAAACGATATTAGTTTTGAGAAATTCGGTTGGAAAAAATATGAACCGAACGGGTCATTGGTATTACTTGTGCTAGTAGTCCCGTAGAATTTCAAATAAACTTCTCCGGAGAAAAAGGGTGCTTCGTCAAAAATATAGCCGCTGTCGTCCATAAAATAGCACTTATTGTCTTCCGGCAAGACGGAACTTAAACTTAAAATATCGCTCGGCAGGTCGCTTTGCAGATTAATTGTGTCGCCGCAATACGTGTATAACGCGGTGCGTTCAGTAACAGAAACGTCTAATGTTGTCAGATTATTAATGCCGATAGAAATATCTTTTATTCTTTTAAATTTGAGAGCTAATTCTCTTTTTATCTCTTCCCCGGGATAAAGAAGAAAGTTTGTTTTCGGCAGAAACCAAAAATAATAACCGGAAATATTTTCCTTTACAACATCTTCAATCATTTTTGTCTCTATCACTTTGTTGCCGGAAACTTCAATGTTATTTATATTTAGTTTTTCCCATCTTGATAGAAAACACAGACCGACTAAGATTAAAACAAAAAAAATAATCAAGAAAAATATTTTTCTTCTTAAAATTTTATGCTTTTTCTTTTTAAATTCTAAAAGACGGGGAGAATTTAAAACGATTCTATTTCTCATACTATTTTATGAAATCTTTTCCACCCATATATTTCTTCAGAACTTCGGGGATTTTTATGGTGCCGTCAGCTTGCTGAAAATTTTCAACCATTGAAACTAAAATTCTAGGAGTCGGTATTGCCGTGCAATTTAGAGAATGAACATAGTGCATTTTGCCTTCTTCGTCTTTATAACGGATGCCGAATCGGCGAGCCTGAAAGTCGTGGAAGTACGAAGCTGAAGAAATTTCGCGGTATTTATTCTCTTTTGGCACCCAGAGTTCTATGTCGTATTTTTTCACTTGTCCCAAGCCGAGGTCGCCCCCGCAATTTATAACAGTGCGATATGGAATACCCAGACTCTCGATAAATTCTTCCGTATTTTTGTTTATTTCTTCATGTAATTTCACAGAAATTTCATGGCTAGCCTCGCACAAAACAACCTGTTCTATTTTATAAAATTCATGTACGCGGATTAATCCTTTTACGTCTTTCCCGTGACTTCCAGCTTCACGTCTAAAACAAGGAGAGAATCCTAAATATTTTATCGGAAATAATTTTTTATCAAGTACTTCACCTCCATGCATACCCATAAGCGGTACTTCCGCCGTACCTGCAAGAGCATCACCATCCTGGGTCATATAATAATCCTCCACATCCCCCGGCAAATGAGCTGTGCCGTACAAATTTTGTTTTCTTACTATTACGGGGGGAATAATTGGAAGGAAACCTTTCGCTTGAAAAAAATCTAAAGCGTAATTCCAAATAGCGAATGACAATCTCGCTCCGTCACCCGTTAGAAAATATCCCCTGAAACCATGCACTTTCGTACCCCTTTCAAAATCAACCATTTTTAAAGCGTTCATAATCTCAACGTGGTCTTTTGACTCAAATTGAAACACCGGCTTTTCTCCCCAAGTTTTTATTTCTTTATTATCGGCATCAGTTGCGCCATCCGGCACTGAAATATCGGGGACATTTGGAACCTGCAACATTACTTTTTGCCATTCTTCCATTATTTTTTTTAAGCTTTCGTCTTTTGTTTTAATATCTTCCTTAACAGCGCGCATTTCTTCAATGAGCTGAATTTTGAGCGCTTCATCCTGATTGCGGCCGATATCATTTGAAACTCTGTTGATTTCACTTCTCAAATCTTCTACTTCTTTCAACTGTTTGAGACGTTCATCGTCAAGCGCGATTAATTTCCCGATATCAATATCTATACATTTCTTTTTGGCTCCTTCCTGCACTATTTCTTTATTGTCCCGGATGAATTTGATGTCTAACATATTTATATTATACACAAATATTGATATAATGAAAAGTAAAGAATAATGTTTTTAAGGGGTTTGCCGAGTGACGGCGAGGCAATTTCAGGATTTTTTAAGCTTCAAAAAATCCGTACCGGCAAAAACATTATTCTTTACTTTTCATGAAGATAAGGAAACTACCAAAAAAAGAATTCCCGAAAGCCCTTTTGGAAATCCCTCAGCCGCCGGAAGACCTTTGGATAATAGGTGAATTGCCTAAAGAAGATTTAGTTTATTTATGCGTTGTTGGCTCACGCAAATTTACTTCATACGGCAAAGAAGCCTGTGACAGAATCGTGGGAGGTCTCAAAGGTTACCCCATAGCTATTGTTTCCGGTTTTGCGATGGGTATAGATACCATTGCACATAAAAAAGCGATGCAAATAGGGTTGAAGACCATAGTTTTCCCCGGCTCAGGACTTTCCGATGAAGCCATATATCCGAAAACCAATGTCCGTTTAATGAAGGAGGTAGTGGAAAAAGGAGGATGTTTGATTTCCGAATTCGAGCCCGATTTCAAAGCCACTCAATGGAGTTTCCCTATGCGCAACCGCCTGATGGCTGGCATTTCAAAAGCTGTCCTTATTATAGAAGCGGAAGAAAGGTCCGGCACCCTTATTACCGCCCGGCTTACTACGGAATACAATAGAGATTTGTTGGTCGTGCCGGGGTCAATCTTTTCCCCGAATTCCAAAGGCACGAATAAACTGCTCAAGGCCGGCGCAACTCCGGTCTCTTGCGCGGAAGATGTGCTAGAAGCATTGGGTTTTGAACAGGAGAAAAACAAACAGGCAAAACTTTTTGAAGATTTGTCGCCGGAAGAAGAAAAAGTTATAAAAATTCTACGTGAACCTATTCCCCGCGACGATTTGATTCGCGCTATGAAAATGCCCACATCTGCGGCCAATTCCATACTTTCGGTAATGGAAATAAAAGAATTAATAAAAGAAGAATTAGGAGAAATAAAATTAATGTAAATTTTTTAAAAAAAATTAAAAATTTGCCAAAAAAATGATTTTCGTGTAATACTTCCATTATGAAACTTTTAATTGTCGAGTCTCCGTCAAAAGCGAAGACTATAGAAAAATATTTGGAAGGCGCTTACACTGTGCGCGCTTCTGTCGGGCACATCCGAGATTTACCCAAGTCAAACAAAAAAGCTATAGATATTCCGGGCGGATTCATTCCGCATTATGAAATATCAAAAGGCAAAGAAAAAATCGTTCACGAACTTCAGGGGCTTGCGGAAAAAGCCACTGAAGTATTTCTGGCAACAGACCCTGACCGTGAAGGTGAAGCCATCGCCTGGCATATAGAAACACTTCTAAAAGAAGACAAAAAAGTAAAAGCCCCGATAGAGAGAGTGACTTTTCATGAAATTACCAAAGAAGCAGTTGAGGAAGCATTGAAGAACCCAAGGCATATTGATACGGCGCTAAGAAAAGCCCAGGAAGCAAGGCGGGTGTTGGATAGGCTTGTGGGCTACGACCTTTCCGGGCTTATTTGGAAAAAAGTGCGTTATGGGCTATCCGCGGGGCGGGTGCAATCCCCCGCACTCCGCATAGTTATGGAACGTGAACGTGAAATCCGCGCTTTTATTCCGGAGAAATATTGGAAAATATTAGGTCTTTTTGAAACGTTAAAAAAAGGAAAACTTACTTTGTATTGCGGAGAAGAACTGAGGGATGAAAAATTTGTTGAAAAAGTTTTGGAAGAAGGAAAGGCTGGAAATTGGCTGGTGACTGATGTGAAAGAATCGGAACAAAAAAGAGTTCCCCGCGCTCCGTTCACAACTTCCACACTGCAACAGACTGCAAGTTCTCGGTTGGGTTACTCACCTTCAAGAACAATGCAGATAGCCCAAAAACTTTATGAGGCCGGACATATCACATATATGAGAACAGACAGCACAAATCTGTCGGCGACCGCTCAAACTCAGATAGTTTCTCTGATTGAAAAAAAATATGGAAAAGAATATGCGCAACCGAGAATTTATAAAACTAAATCAAAAAATGCCCAAGAAGCGCACGAAGCAATTCGCCCGACTCATATAGAAGTTTTAAATGCAGGCATAGGAGAACAAGAAAGACTTTACAGATTGATTTGGGAACGTGCCGTATCATCCCAAATGACTGATGCAAAATTATTAAAGACAAAAATAAGTGCAAATATAAGCGAGACCAAAAATGCCAAAAATATTGAATTCAAATTTCCTGATTTTACAGCTACCGGTTCTAGGATTCTTTTCTCTGGATGGTTGGAGGCGGATAAAGATAGCGTGGGTGAAGACATAGAATTACCTGAAGTTAAAATCGGAGAAAAACTAAAACTGCTCAACCTTATAAGCGAGGAAAAATTTACCGAACCGCCAAATAGATACAGCGAAGCGGGACTGGTGAAAGAACTAGAAGCAAGAGACATAGGCAGGCCATCCACTTACGCTTCTATAATGAAAACATTAGAAGATAGAGAATATGTTAAAAAAGAAGGTAAGACTCTGTTCCCGACCGATGTCGGTGAAGTTGTGTCTGATTTTTTGGAGAAAAATTTTATGAGTTATATTTCCGACAGCTTCACAGCGGAAATGGAAAATGAATTGGATGAAATATCTAAAGGCGAACGCGAATACGAAAAAACACTTAAAGATTTTTATGGACCGTTTTCAAAAGAAATAAAAATTAAAGAGAAACTGGAAAAAGCCACAAGCTTGGGCAATGCGCCGGAAAATATAAAATGCCCAAAATGCGGAAGTAAGATGATAATCAAACTTTCCCGCGCGGGTAAATTTTATTCTTGCAGCAGATATCCTGATTGTGACGGAGCCCTTATGTTAGACGGCACTGAATTAAAAGGCCCGAAAGAAACCGGAGAAAAATGTCCGGAATGCGGAGATAAAAAAGGAAAACAAGGAGGCGGCAGACTTGTCATAAAAGAAAGACGCGATGGCACGGGCACTTTTATTTCTTGTTCGCGTTACCCAAAATGCAAATTCATTAAAAAAGATGAAGCGGAAGAAGCTAAAAAAAGAACGGGTGTTATTTGTCCACTGTGCAAGAAAGGCGACATAACGGAACGGCGCGGAAGGTTTGGAATTTTCTATTCTTGCTCAAATTATCCCGATTGTAAATTCGCCATAAAAGCAAAACCTACGGGTAAAATATGCGATAAATGCGGTTCATTAATGATGGAAGGTACAAAAACTATTCCGGAGCGATGCAGTAATAATAAGTGTGAAAATAACCGACCGGATAAATTAAATAAAATGAAATAGCTTCATTAGCTTGATTTGAATCATGCTATAATACCGTTTATGGCAAGCGTTAAAGAAATCACGGACCTTATAGCGGGAGGAGTGAACAAAAAAGAAGAAGAGCTTATAAAAAAAGCTTATGATTTTGCGGAACATGCGCATTCGGGGCAAAAAAGAATGAGTGGAGACCCGTATTTCATCCATCCTTTTGAGACTGCGAAAATATTAGCTAACCTTGGAATGGATACTCAAACTATAGCTGCCGGACTTTTGCACGATGTCTTGGAAGATACTAAGGTTACGGAAGAAGAATTGAAAAAAGAATTCGGAGAAGATATTGTTTTTTTAGTTAATGGCGTTACAAAACTAGGAACTTTAAAATATCGCGGACACGAACGGCATGTGGAAAGTTTGAGAAAATTCTTCGTGGCAATGACAAATGATTTGCGCGTGGTCATCATAAAATTTGCCGATAGGCTACACAATTTGCGCACCCTTCAGTTTATACGGGAAGATAAAAGACTTAGAATAGCAATGGAGTCAATAGAAGTATATGCTCCGCTCGCAAATCGTCTCGGAATGGGAAAACTTAAAGGAGAACTGGAGGATGCGGCTTTTCCCTTCGCCTATCCGGAAGAATATGCAAAAACGGAAGAAATAATAAGAGAGAAGAAAGATTTGTATGAGAAAAATTTATCGGAAGTGCAGAAAGAGTTGGAAAAAGAATTAAATAAAAATAAAATCAAAGTGGTTGAAATAGATTACAGGATGAAGCATAAATACAGTTTATGGAGAAAGCTTGTTAAGCGCGATATGGATATAGAAAAAATATATGACATAATCGCCTTGCGTGTTGTAGTAGAAAATATAGAAGATTGTTATAAGGTTTTAGGAATAGTTCACTCTATTTGGAAACCTTTACCCGGCAGAATTAAGGACTATATAGCTGTTCCTAAACCCAACGGTTATCGTTCCATCCACACTACTATTTTTACCGGTTCAGGCGACGTAGTGGAGATTCAGATAAGGACAAAAGAGATGCACGCTGAAGCAGCTTATGGTATCGCTGCGCATTTTGCTTATAAAGAGAAAAACTATAAAAAAAGCCCTGATGATAAAACTAAATTCAAATGGATTGAGGAATTAAAAGATTTTAATTATGAATTAAAAGAGCCTAAAGAATATTTAGAGCATCTAAAGACTGATTTTTTTAATGACCGGATTTTTATTTTTACTCCCAAGGGAGATGTTATAGATTTACCGGAAGATTCTAGCCCCATAGATTTCGCTTATTCCATACATTCGGATATTGGCGACCATATTTTTGGAGCGAAAGTAAACAGTAAAATAGCTCCGATTCTTTCGAAATTAAAGAATGGGGATATTGTGGAAATAATAACCAAAAAAGATTCACATCCATCTTCCAAATGGCTGGAATATTCAAAAACAAACATCGCCAAAAAAAATATAAGGTCTTATGTGGAAAAACACAGCCTGCTTTCAAAGCTTAAATCTTTCGGCCGTTCCTAAACGTTAAAATTAGAAACATCGTAAAGATTCTCATCGTCATTTTTTATTTCTTCACCTGTCCTGTCATCTATAGGCTTTTCTTCTATGATTTCCTTATCGCTTTCCACGGTATTGTTAGTGTTATTTTTATTTATGTAATTCTCAAGCATTTCTTCCGGTTTCTTTCCAATAGCGGATTTATTTATCAAATCCAAAATTGCCCGCAAATCCTCGGTGGAAAAAAAATCTATTTTAATTTGTCCTCCCAGTTCGCGTCTGTCTATATGCACGCGGGTGCCCAATTTATCCTGAAACTCTTCTTCAAGTTCCGTTATTTCCGGGTCTGGCATAAATTCCTTCTTGCGCACGCGGTCAAAAGCTATTTTCCTCGCCAGTCTTTCCGCTTCCCGTACGGTTATTTTTTTATATAAAATCTCTTTGAACAAGACCATTTGCTCCTCCGGATGCTCCACAAGCATTAATAATGGTCGTGTGTGACCCTCGGTGATTTTACCCTCCGATAGGCCATTCAATATTTCTTCAGGTAAAGACAGAATACGTAAAGTATTTGAGACATATTCCCTGCTTCTACCAACTTTTTTGGCGACTTCATTATGGGTAAATTTAAATTCATTTACCAATTGGAAAAAAGCTCGCGCCCTGTCAACCACATTTAAATCTTCTCTTTGCAGATTCTCAATGATTGCAAGCTCCAGTTTCATCATACTCGTGTCTCCTACTCGGATAATTACCGGCACTTGAGAAACCCCGGCCAATTTAGCCGCTCGGAGTCTGCGTTCTCCTGCAATGAGTTCATATTCTGTGGTAAGGCCGCCGTCTTCTCTTTCAACTTCCATCCGGGAAACGGTTAGAGGCTGAAGCACTCCATATTGTTTTATGGATTCGGATAAGTCTTTTAAGCGGACTTCATCAAAATCCCGTCTTGGCTGATACGGGTTCGGTTTAATCTTATCGGTGTCAATCCAAAAAATTGAATTGGAATATAAAGTGGACATAACTCTATTCTAGCATATTAATTTTCTTTATTAAATTGATTTAAAAGTGTTTTTTGTGTAAAATGTGTGAATTGCCATTACACTTGCCCAGGTGGCGGAATTGGTAGACGCGATAGACTCAAAATCTATTGATGGCAACATCATG
>CAYPAN010000021.1:8854-10825 GCA_964408725.1 uncultured Candidatus Saccharibacteria bacterium | reverse complement strand
GCCCCCGGAGTAACGTATTGCCATTCCTTGCATATACCTATTATGTTTCCACTTGCGTCTTTTTTTCCTGCCACTAGAGCGGCGTCGTTTTGCTGTTTTGTAAGACCTACCGGGTCGGCACAGCGCTGGTCTCCCAAAAATCCGTTTGCCGCTTGCAGGGCTTCGTGCGTATATTGCGCCGTTGATTCTGTCGTCCCCGCCAATCTTTTTTGCAATTCGTTGTCAGCCATTAGTTGAAAGCCGAGAGGATTATTGGCCGGCGACTGGGTCATAGCTGTCCAAGCGTTCCATCCTCCTTGGCTGAAATCTTGCTGGAAGGTTAAGCCGGAATATGCCGGATTGGTATCTTGAATAAGTTTATCCAAAGAATATTTAGCGTTATCTGCGAACTTGCTGTTGAATGCCGCGGCTGTATTTTGCAGCCAAACTTTGCCGAATGGGAACAAAGCCGGGTCTTTTATTTCCGCGCCGAATTGCAGTATTTCATTTTTGGCTATATCTCCGAAAAATTTGCTTGGGTCTTGAATGAAAGCGGGCTGTCCGTTGAAACCGCTGTTTATCCAAGCTATAGTGCTGACGGTTAATTTTTGCAAAAGCATTTTTATAATCAGTCGCCCTATGCTTTGGATACAAGTGGAATTATCGTTTAGAGATTCGGTAGCTGCCCTGGTTGCTTTAGTATTTGCATTGATATCACTTATTTCTCCTGCTGCTTGCGTTCCTTGTATGGAAACCCTGACAGCATTGGCTTCATCCACTAATGAACTTGCCGTTGATTCTAGTTGGTCTGTTTTAGTCTGCACTGCTTTGTCTATCTCACTGTTAGCATCAGCAAGCGGGTCTTCTGAACCGGAACTGCTGCTAAATAAACTTCCAATCCCGCTAAACAAGCTTTTTATTCCACTATTTATCAATTTTCCAGCACCACATTGTGGCAATGCAGCAATGGCTGGAACAAGTCCGCTGGCGTACCCGCCGATGCTTTGAGCGTTGGCCTTTTGGGGCATAAAAGCGAAAGGCATTGATAATGTGCTTACGATTAGTATGAACGAAATTATTGTCCCGTTAGAAATAGAAAAAACTTTGTTTTTTCGTTCTATTATTTTCTTTGTGAGATTTAACATCATAATAGTTTTCTATACAATAATCATAACATAATTAACCTTATAATTTCTAACGGGATGATAAAGCAGTCTCTAAATCTGACACTGCCTGCACCAAATCATCGCTGTATTTCTGATATTGAGAAAGTCCGGAGAGTCCGACGATGGGGTCGTTCACTATTTTCTCCATATTTGCCACGCTTATGCCGGTATTGTTGGAACTGTTTGCTATTCGCAAATGATAATCCGCCAGACTTTGTGGTACACTCATTTCCATTATTTTTTGGGCGAAATCCTGGTATGCGCCTGCTATCACAGCCAATTTATTGTTCCCTATGGCATTATTTGTTGTTCCACTTGCGGAATTTGCGTTAAGTCCCTGGCTCACAATGTCCAATTCGTCCCCTATTCCGTTTGATTGGTAGCTTTTAAATAATGCCTGCACATCCTGATAATATTTTTGCCTTGAAGCAGAATCGTCAGTCGTATTTATTTTCACGTCCGTTTCCGTATAACGGTCGATTAAATTTGGATTCACTATATTTTGTCCCAAGGAATTGGAAAAATTATTAATAGTTGTACTGTCTACCTGACCGGAAGATTTCATAGCGGTGTAACTACTAAAAAATTCTCTGGCAAATTTTTCTGTTTCCGTCAGATTCTGCGCGCTGGCGCTCACACCCTGCTCTATATTCAGTTCTTTCTTTTTATTCTCTATGTAAGTGGCATCAGGTGTATTACCGAAAGTGATTTTTTTATTCGGGTCTGTGCCCCACAGAGCTTCTTCCCAATCAGGCACTCCGTCACCATCGGTGTCTTTCTCTACCAAGTCGGCGACAGTCGGATTTTGCACCGTGAGAACGGCATT
>CAYPAN010000021.1:0-8754 GCA_964408725.1 uncultured Candidatus Saccharibacteria bacterium | reverse complement strand
AAGCAAAAACTATCCTGAAACTGGCAAATACCAGAAAAACAGTTAGCAAAATAAAAATAATGCCTTTTTTCACACTCTTATTATAGCAACAAAAAAAACTAGATGCTAGCTTTTAACCCCCTAAGTCCCCCTTATCAGGGGGACTACTGAATCTTTTCCTCCCTTGACAAGGGGAGGCCAGGAGGGGTTATGGCTTTAGCAAGGTTAATCCATTCTATTAGCGTTAGTTCCTCCGCTCTTTTGTTTCCTAAATCTATAACCCCCCTAACCCCCCTTGTCATGGGGATATTTTCTTCCCCTGCCAAGGGGGAGATCAAGAGAGGGTCTATCTTTTTCAGGTTTGAAGAGAGTTTTTTACGCTTATGAGCAAACCCGGCGCGGATTATTTTCCAAAAATTATCTTCATCTATGTTATTTTCAATAAAAATTTTTCTGGAGATGTTTTTTATGGCAATTACCGCCGAATCCACGTTCGGTTCGGGTGAAAAATAGCGAGCTGGGACCTTCATAATTATCTTTGGGTTTCCGTATGCTTTTACTGATATTGAAAGAATGCTCTCTTTACCATCCTGCGCAACGATTCTTTTGGCAACCTCATTTTGGACCATCAATATCATTCTTTCCGGTTGATTTTTTTCCGTTAGAAATTTTTTTAATATCGCGCCGGTTATGTTATAGGGGATATTGGCAATTATTTTATAGTTCTGCCCAGAAATGTTTTGTTGTACATCAAAATTTAATATATCCTCGCATACTAGTATGAGAGTACGTGTTTCAATTTCTTTTTTAAATTTAATTTTTAGCAATTCAAAAAGTTCATAATCTTTTTCAATAGCAATTACACGTCCGGCCTTTTCTAAAAGTTTTTCTGTCAGAGCTCCTTTCCCGGGTCCTATTTCCAAAATAGTATCCGTACTGGAAATTTCGCCCGTTTCCACTATTTTATTCAAAGCCGGTACCGACTTCAAAAAATTTTGCCCCAATGATTTTTTTGCTTTGTGTATCATATATAAATTGTTTTTATTCCGCCTTTCTCCCCTTCTTTTTCCATTATATAAGCCGGTATGTCGGCGATGAATTCCGACGGCGTGTTTATCTGACGCGAGCCGAAAATAGTGCGAAAGTTTGCGAAAGATAAAAATAATTTTTCTTTTGCGCGGGTAAGCGCCACGTAAAAAAGTCTGCGTTCCTCTTCTTTATCTTCGGCATTTTTTATTTCGCCGTCTCTTTGGTGCGGGAAAAGTCCGTCTTCCAATCCGGTGATAAAAACATATTTGAATTCAAGCCCTTTTGAAGCATGCACAGTCATTAATTTTACCGCGTCTGCTACCTCTTTTTTCTCCCCTCTTTCAATCAATGAATCCTGGTCCGAGGCCAATGAGGCATCTTCCAGAAGCTTTTCTACTCCCATTCCATCCTTTAAATTATCATATTTTAAGGCCAAAGTTGCTAGCTCTTTTATGTTTTCAAGCCTTTCTATTTCTTCATCGGTTCCCTCTTTGAGTTCTGTTTCAATGCCGGATTTTTTTACCGTAAATTTTATCACGTCGGATGCTTTTTCTGTTTCTATTTTTTCTTTTATATCTTCCAGTATCTTGTAAAAATTATCAATTTTTATTTGCACTTTTATCGGCAGATTTTCTGTGTCCTTTGCAAAAATTTTTGCCAAGGTCACTTTTCCTATGCCTCTTGCCGGGAAATTTATTATTCTTTTTATATCGGAGAGACTTTCTCTGTTCAATGCCGCGCGCAGATATGCCAAAGTGTCTTTAATTTCTTTTCTTTCAAAAAATTTAACGCCCAGAACCTGATATGGGATGTTGTATCGGAGCATCGCTTCTTCCAGAGCTCGGGATTGAAAATTTGCCCGGTACAAAACTGCTATTTCTGACAAATTCACGGATACCGCTTTGGTAGGGTCGCTGTCTCCGCGTGCTCGCGGAGCGCTGCCTCTCAGCCCGTCGGCTTGCGAGACACCCTCCCAAAGCACATCCGTAAATTTATCTAGACCATGAGAACCCTTTCGATTTTGAGTTTCCCGAGGGTCCCACCCGGTACTCCGGGAAGGGCGCAGGGACGAAAAATTGGAAGGGTTCTCTTGGTCCATAATTTCTAAAACTTTTGTTGCCACGAAATCCGCTTCGTCGTTTTCATCCAGCGCTTCATAAAAGCCGATTTTCTCCCCGATTTTATTTTTAGTAAATAAATTTTTATCCGGCCTATATTTGTTCTTTTTTATTACTTCATTTGCCGCCTCCAGTATATTTTGAGTAGACCGATAGTTCTCTTCAAGCAGGACTATTTTCGCATTCGGATAATCTTTTTCAAAATTCAGAATATTTTTCAAATTTGCCCCGCGCCAGGAATAAATATTTTGGTCCGCATCCCCCACCACACAGATGTTTTTGTTATTTTCGGAAAGTAAACGCGACATCAGATACTGCACTTCATTCGTGTCTTGATATTCGTCAATATGGATATAATCCCATTTTTCCTGATAAATTTTTCTGATTATTTCGTTTTCTTTCAACAATTTTGTCGCTTTTAAAAGCAAATCATCAAAGTCCAGAGAATTTTCTTTTGTTTTTTTCTTTTCATATAAATTCCAAACTTGCGCCACTATTTTACTTAAATAATCATTGGCTTTTTGTTCATAGTCCGCAAGATTTGTGAATTTTCCCTTTTCTCGGCTGATTATATTGCCTATTCTTTTTGGGTCGTATTGCTTGGGGTCCAGGCCTATTTCTTTTATCGCTTCTTTTATCAGTGTCGTGGAATCCGACTCGTCTAGAATAGTGAAATGTCTGGTTAATCCCAAAATTCTGGCATTTTCTTTTATTATATAGACTCCCAAGGAGTGGAAAGTGGATATGAAAGGTTTACTGACAATTTCGTTGGTAATGCTTTTTAGAACGGTCTGGCCGGGATAGGGACCCGGGGAACCGAGGACCTGAGAAAAAGCATTACCAACGAAATTATTTTTTATTGCTGAAGTAACTCTTTCTTGCATCTCCTTAGCTGCCTTATTAGTGAATGTCACAGCCAAAATTTTCTCAGGGCTCACCCCGTTTTTTATCAAATTTAAGATTCTGTGCGTTATTGTCTTGGTTTTCCCGGCCCCTGCTCCAGCAACGATTAAAAGCGGACCTTCCATATAGGTTGCCGCTTCCCTTTGTTTGTCATTGAGACCTTTGAGATGTTCTTCCATCCGTCAAATATAGCACAAAAATTTATTTTATTTGTTTTAGTATTTCAGCCGATTCTTTTCTGAAATTTTCTGCCTCTTCAGCCACAATTTGCAAAAAAGAAGGAATCTTTTCAAAGAAAAAATCAAGCAAAACATCCGGCCCAACGCCATCTTCAACTAATTTTTCATATTGAGCTAGTTCTTCATCCTTTAAGACAGGCAAAACTCTTATCAAGACGGACTGAAAAATTATTTTACCAATGCGGGATATGCTCTCTTCTTGTTTGTCTTCCGGTAATTTATCTATCTCAAACAAAGTTATAATATTTTTACGAATCTCGCTCTGCGCTGTTTGTGTATTTATATCCATATTCTTTTTATTCATTTGGACATCCGATGTCCAAGTTGTTAATAATAATTCTAATTTTCAACATTTGCGTTTGCATTAGCATGTCTGGCTAGATTATCCCTTTCTATCTTTGCCATCGTGGCATCATATTCCTCCTTAGCCTTTTTTAATCTCTCTTGCATTTCTGTTTTTACCTTTTCTATCTCCTTGGATTTGGCTTTTATTTCTTCTTTTTTGTTTTCTATCTCGGCTGACTTAGCTTTTACTTCTGCTTTTTTATCATTTAAATTATTTTTTTCCACCCCCTTTTCCTTCTCACCGGTTAGATTTTTTACTTTTGCTTTTGCCTGTTCTATCTTTTTTGAAAGGTCTTTATGTTCTCCTTTCAACTTTTCCGCTTCTTCTTTCAAGTGCTTATTCTCATCCAATTTAGCTTTCATTTCCGCTTTTTTTTCTTCAACTTCTTTTTGAAGAGTCTTCTCTCTTTCCACCTCTGGTTTATTTTCATGTTGGACTTTTACTTCTCCTTGTTTTTCTGCGGGAACTTCTTTGTGTTCTTCAAGTGGTGCAACTGGCTGGTTTGAATGTAGAGGAGCATTTGTATGGGTGATGATATCTGTATCATGTGGTTTCACTTCTCCTAGTGCGTCGTAGGATCTGAATTCTTCCGGAAGTTTGTCGTTATCTATGACACCAAATTTAGATATATCATTAAGCTGTTTCATGGCATGATTTTTTATAAGTTCGCTCTCTCTAAGATATTCAGGATTGCCTTTAAGATGTTCGTAAACTCGTATTCTGTCAAGAATACTGCTTGCTTCTGCCACTACATTTTCCCTATATTTATATCCACCGAGTGGGTCAGATTCATTAAGATGCTCATTGTTATACTTCATAGTAATATCAGTTATGTTATTTTTTAGAATTTCTTCTCCACTACCAAGTGATTGTGAATTCATATAATAGTGATCAAGTGATCCATCTTTGTTGTATGTAAATTTAACATTTATATCATTAAGATACATATTTTTATGTCCCTCGGTAACTGGAATGTATATCTTTTTTGATATTTCATCTTCATGTACGAGTGGCTGTTGATCTGCTCTAGCATTTTCTACATGATTCAAAACTTCCATATTGTGTAATTTTACTTTATCCAATATGCCCATTTCAGCCGCTTTCATTTCAGCTCTATATATAAATTCTTCATTTGTTTCCGCCTTTTGCAACAAAGTTTCACCTCTTGGTTCAAGCCCTGTAAGTTCGTGAAGTTTATGTTCATATCCCCATAACGGGCGATAAACATCTCCCACGTCCGGGTCCTGCTGCATCATTTCCATGGCGCTGCCCGTTTGAATGATTTTCGTCATATCTGAATTATTTGAGGAATCTGTATGTATTAAATGGTTAATGGTGTTTGTGTGTGTATCTTTTACTTGTGTCAAAAGTTCTTTTGAAAGACCAAATGGATTATTACTAAAAGGTTCTATAACTGTTGGATTTTCAAGAACTTGTCCAGCAACATTATGGCCAACTTGTTTTTCCAACATCATCTGTTGAACCAACATTTCAAGTTTACTTCCTGCCAAAGCCACGTTTGGACTACCGATAATACTTTTAGCTAAAAGCTCATCGCTTTGACTAAGAGGTCTTCCTCCGTTCATTCTCACTAATTCTTCATGAAAAGTTTGGGCATCAATATCTTTTGCTTCCAAGTGTCTGGATAAAGCGTGAATCTGATCCTGGATTTCCGGTGTCATTTTAACCGTTCCGGATGTAAATTCGCGCGTAGTGGTACCGCCAGTAGTCTTCTCTGTAGTCACACTGTGTTTAACATCCGATATATCTTGATGTTCACCTTCTGAATGCGACGTTTCATTATGTAAAATGTCATGTGGTGGGACGATTTTTAAATCACTTTCTTTAGGTGTTTGCCCAGCCGATGTTTCATTATGAATTTTTGTTTCCGCGCTGTTTAACCCACGATTATTTTCGTGCCTGTATTCATATTTATTTATTTCTTCT
This sequence comes from uncultured Candidatus Saccharibacteria bacterium, assembly GCA_964408725.1. Lineage (GTDB taxonomy): Bacteria > Patescibacteriota > Minisyncoccia > Phycocordibacterales > UBA9973 > UBA9973. The sequence continues at coordinate 3,193 of CAYPAN010000021.1, read as the reverse complement.
CCAAACTTATCTCCTTCATGATGTATCCCAAGTGTTTCTCCTCCCACAGTTTTTTCTTCGACAACAGCATGCCCATTTTCCATTTTAAGTTCAAAAGCCACTTTGTCCACCTGCGCCACTCTCACTTCGTGTCCTCCCTTATCCATAAACCCTGTCTTTATGGCAAGTTCGCGAGTGAAATGGGCCATATCTTTCGGATTATCAAGGTCTCCGGTAAATCCTAACTTATGAGCCAATTCAGGATTTGCTCTCATTTGTGTAGCAAATGCTTGTGTTATACCCTGTCCTTGATGCACTGTCGCGTCTTTTATTTTTATTTGCTCTGTTATCTTAGCTTTTAACTCTTCCTGATGTTTAATTTCAGCTTCGTGTTTTAATTCTGTATCATGCTTAAGTTGTGTTTCATGATTTGCTTCTGCTTTAATTTCGGCATTGTGGGTTAATACTGTCATGGTGGCTATACCAGCGCCTATAGTTGCAGCTCCGTTTATAATCCCTTTAGTTCTCTTTAACCATTTAAGACTTTTGACCATTTGTTCGTAGTCTTCACCGATTTTACCTAAATTATTTGCCAAAATTTCTGGATTATAATCATCCTTGATTCTGCCTGATAAATCTTTCATTTCTTGCTCTCTGGCCTTTATTTTCTTATCCAAAATATAGCCGGATAACTTCCTTACAGCTATGCCAGTAGCGGCAATACCTGCAACTGTTCCCCCGCTTAGAGCAAATGACAAGCCAACACTTCCAACCATTGCGGCATTTTGTAAAGTAAATATTTTTTTTAACAAACTTTCTTTTTCTTCTTCAGCGTTTGCCGTACCTTCTTTTCCTTTTTTATCTTCACCTTTTTCTTTTCCAAACTTCTTTTTAAAATAATTAACGGTTTTTTCTGGTAAACCTGCAGTTGCCGCCATGCTTAGACCTGTGGCGCCTGCAATTCTAGTTGTCAATCTGTATGCGACTCCAAACATCGATGGCGGCGTACCCAACAAACTGCTTCCAACTATCACGCTGGCGCCAATAAGAGCCGCACTCATAGCCGTTTTCATCGCTTTTTTCCAGTCTGTTTTTTCAAGGTCTTCGGACCACCACTTTTCAGTTTTTAGATAAGCGCGCTTCAATTTGCCAGAAGATTCAATGGTTTCTTTTTGAAAGTCTTCTTTTGCTTTCAAAAATATTCCCAATGCAAGCGCATTTTTCTGTTCAGGCGAAAACGGAACGCCATTTTTTGCTTCTTCTTCGGCTATTTTTTTATTTATTTCTTCTACTACCAACTTAGTATCGAATTTTCTTTCCAGTTTTGATTCTTCTGTTTTTTCTTCAATATGCGGATAAAGAAACCCTTTTATTTTAGGCGTTTCTTCTTTCCTCCCTCTTTCATCTATTTGTTTCTGAATTTCCCGGCTTGCAACTTCTTTGGCTCTTTTTTCTAATGCTAGAATTTCTGGTTTCCTTTTTCCGAAGAAGCCGTTAGGTTCTTTCTCCGCTAAATCAAGTACCCTGTTTGTCAGTATAAGTACGTCTTGTGGATATTTAGAATTTACTAAATCTTTAAAGGCATTATGATTACCCACTATTTTCATAGCATCCTGCTTTATTCTTTCATAAGAATCTTCCGAGTTTGGGTTACTTTCTGGTGTCATAACGTTTTTTTATTATATAATTATTAGCTTTTAACTCCTAATTTTATTACCCAATTGTGTCTTTATTATACATCATTTTATGCAGTTTTGTCAAATAAAATTGGGCCTCAGCCCGACGCAAGGTCGGGCTCCGACCTCATATAATGAGCGTCGGAGTTATCCACACCCCAATTGACTTGCGCTATAGATTGGGTTACCCTTTAAGTGTTACTGGACAGGAGTATGGAACAAGTTGACCGAATGAATAGGAATGATAGTAACCATCGTAAGAACCTTAGTTTGCAGCACAATTTAGGTCGTCCTGTGATTCTACCCTTATATTTAAAGGGCCGAAAAGGAAATCTTGCGATAATTAGTTTGTTTTATAAAACCTCAATTTAAAATACTCAGCTCTATTCTGGCCTTTTCCCTATTGTTTGGGACCTTTTTTGTGCCTTTAAGCGCAAAGGCCAGTTTGCTTTCTTCAATCTTTGGTACCACAGCTTCTGCGGATACGGCACCAGATTCCACCACCCAAACTGCTACGGCCCTTCAAGCAACGGTCTCCCCCACTTCGGTTTTGCAAGACAAGAGTGATAGCGACAATATTGATTCAGAGGTAAATGTTAACACTTCGGATAATGCCCTTCTTCCGGCAGCCAATCACGTGATTGTTCCCGGAGAGGACGATTCCGGAGACTCTTCTGACCAAATAAGTGTTTATGTGGTAAGAAAGGGCGATTCCATTTCAGACATAGCTAAAATGTATAGTGTTTCTGGAGATACCATCCTCACAGAAAATGGTTTAAAAAAGAGTGATAAACTTAAAGAAGGCGATGTGCTTTTAATTCCGCCTGTTTCCGGGGTTGAATATACTGTTAAAAAGGGAGATACAATAGGGAGCATCGCGAAGCGTTATAATACCGACGTTAATGATATTATTCAATATAATAATATTGCGGATAGTCAAGTAGCGGTGGGCGACCAGATTATGCTTCCAGGCGCCCAAATGTTGGATGAAGGCAGTGATAAACCGGTTGCCGACCTGCAGAAAAAAATAGCGGAAGATAAAGATTATTATGCAAACAATCCTTCTATTAAGAATGATGCGGGTTATTTTATAAATCCGTTGCCTAGCAGTTGCTATGCGGATGGCTCTTGTCGTGAAACTCAAGGACTTCACGACCACTATGCAGTAGACCTTGGCGCGCCAAAGGGCACCAGAATTTATGCTGCTGCTTCCGGTACGGTTTTATTTGCCAGAAAAGGATGGAATGGAGGGTATGGTAATTTAGTTATTATTGACCATCCAAATGGAACAGAAACTTATTATGCGCATCAATCTAAAATTGCAACTCATGCGGGTGACCAAGTTTCTCAAGGTGATGTTATCGGTTATGTTGGTTCTACTGGGCACTCTACCGGACCGCATCTTCACTTTGAAGTTCGCGGGGCCAGAAATCCGGGCGTTGACTGGAGCTGGGCAAACTAAAATTGAAAATGAAATTTTTGAGGGGTTTTGAGCGCGACGGCGCGAAAACTTCAGGATTTTTTAAGCTTCAAAAAAT
>CAYPAN010000020.1:0-11056 GCA_964408725.1 uncultured Candidatus Saccharibacteria bacterium | reverse complement strand
CGGTGTAACGACCCCGTCCACTTGGTCTAATTTATAATCTCCGGGATTTACAATCCATCCGTGTTTCGTTTCCACAATTATGCCCATTGAATCAGGAACGGTATGCATAACTCCGAAAAATCTCACTTTTATCTTACCGCAGGTTATCACATCGTCTTTTTCCACAATATGTTCTTTCATTGCCGGCAACTGCGGAAATTCCGCTTGGCGTTTTCTCATCAGAAGTATTGAAAGATTGCGGGAATATACAGGCGGGTTGCCTATGCGGGAAAGAACCAAAGGTACGCCTCCGATATGGTCCAAATGTCCGTGGGTTATGAAAAGGGCCCGTATTTTTTCTTTGTGTTCTTCCAGATAAGTTGTATTTGGAATGACATAATCCACCCCCGGCGTTTCTTCATTGGAAAAATGCATACCCGCGTCTATCACTATGATGTCGTCGCCTATTTCTATGGCAGTCATATTCTTGCCTATTTCTTCCACTCCGCCCAAAGGTATGATGCGGATTACCCCTTCCTCTATTTTAGGAATTTTATTTTCATTCGCGTTATTATATCTATTTTTACCGTCAAACGAGCCATTATTGCTTCTTGATTGCCCGTAATTCTTTTTAGAATATTGGTAAGTGGAATTTTTAGTCGTCCTTTTTTTATATCCTACGGATGCCGGACGTCTGGATGCAATATGTCCTGTGTCTGTTGATTGGACAGATTTTTTTTCCCCACCTGTGGCGCTATGTGGAGTGTTGTGGGCAGGTTCAATACTGATGGAACTAAAAGATAGCCTGGTTTTTTTCATTTTGTTTGTTTCTTTGTTTTTTTAATTAATAAAAAGTAGTTTTTATTTGGAAAATATTTTCCAAACGTTATCTGTTTCAGTATACCATAAATATGAATTTAAGAATCTGTCTTCTTGGGTGACGATATTATCCATAGAAAAACCCTGTATGTTTTTTGACACTACATAGATAAAGTCAGGACTATATAGAAAGACCGCCGGCATATCTTTTTTAACCTCATTTTGAAAATCCATATATTTTTTAACTCTAGCTACATCATCGGTTGTGATGGAGGCATCTTCCAAGATTTTATCCACTTTGGCATTAGTGTACATTGCGACATTTAATCCGGGGTCTTTTCTCTGTGAAGAATGCCAGAAAGCAAAAAGGTCGGATTCGCTGTTTATGATTTCTCCAAAAAGCAAAGCGTCATATTTGCGCGGACGAATGACTCCCTGGTTCAAATTGCCGATTTCAAAAGTTTTTACGTCAACCTTTATTCCTATATTCCCCAAATCTTGTCTTATTAGTTCCGCGGTATCGGCGAGTTCTTTCGCATTGCCTGTGGAAATTGAAAATTCCAAATCTGTGGTTGTTTTCTTTTTTTTGTTAATTGTTGTTTTTTGCAAGAAACCATCCGTGCCCGCTTTCCATCCGTCTTTAGCCAAAACATCTTTTGCTTCCTGAACTTTATCTTCATATGAAGTGTTATCTATGCTTGGTTTTTGGTAGTCAATCATATTGGGCGGTATCGGGCCGTCAATAACAACTCCGTAGCCTAAAAGCACGTCACGAACGATGTTATCTTTATTGATTGCAAGGTTTATAGCTGTGACCACATTTTTGTCGGTAAAAATTTGATTTTGGCTTTGATTAAAAAAGAGTCCGAACACTCGGGGAAGTGTCAGGGATTCCACTCTATAATTTTCTTCTTTTAATATCTGCGCGTTTGTCGGGGTAATAGAGCTTATCTGGTCTACTTCTCCATTTTCAAGGGCTGATATCTGGTCCGTTTCATTTTGGTAAAAACGCAGTGTAAGTGTTTTTAGATACGGCTCGCCCAAGGTGAACTTACTAAAAGGAACTAAATCGTAATAATCTATCCCGCCATCCTGTTGTTTGCTTACATTTCCGACTTTATAAGGTCCAGAACCTATAGGTTCAGTATTCGCATTATTGAGTTCAATCGGAGTGTTATTCCATAAATACGCGGGCATTATGCCAAGTGTCGTATTTTCCAAAAAAGATGCGTAGGGCTGTTTTAGGGTAAATTCAACTGTCTTTTCGTCTATTTTTTCCACGCTGACGCCGTCCCAGTTTCCTTTTTTAGGACTTTTTATAGTGGGGTCTTTAACTTCATTTACGGTAAAAACGACATCATCAGCGGTGACCGGTTTGCCGTCCTGAAAATATATGTTATTTTTCAGAGTAAAAGTATACGTCAAACCGTCTTTTGACACATCGTATTTCAGAGCCAAATCGGGAGTAAGGCTGCCGTCCGAATTTTTCCTCATTAGTCCTGAATAAATGAGTGACACTAAATCAAGGTCGGCGTCGGAAAATGCGAGCACCGGATTTATAAAACGGGGAGTGCCGACTACGCCCTCGGTTATAGACCCTCCTCTCATAGGCACGCTCACCATAAAAGACTTGTTTATGCTTTCAAGTATCGCTATGGTACTCACGCAAAGAATAACTGCAAGAGTTAAAAAAACAAAATACTCTCTTTTGGAAAAATGAGAGATGGCTTTCTTTATTTCTTTTTTTGACGGCAATAAATTACGTATGCGATTGTAGAAATTTTTCATAAAACTATGAATTTAAAGCGGAAATAGTTCTTACTAGCTTCTTGCTTTTATTATTATAGCCAAAAGAGCGGACAAAGTAAAAAGGATGCCGCAAACTATGGACAAAATAAAAAGAAAATACTCAAAACCTCTGCGGGTATGATGAAACGCCTCAGCATTGCTTCCTCCCAGCGCTCCTCCCATATCACTACTTGATTGCTGAAGTAAAATCGCCGTCACTAGTATGACAGAAAGGATTATCTGTGCGTAAGGCAGTATTGTAGCCACTAATTGCATAGCGCCAGTATCGCATAAATTTACCCAAAAAGCAACTATTATCTTGCTAAGCATTTTTTCTGTGATATCATTTAGGATATGTCGCAACAGAAAATATTATCTTTAAGCAAAGAACTTCAATCAAAAATATTTACAGGAGAGAGAGACTATAAACCTGACCCTAAAACACCCATTACAAATTGGCTTGTTCATACCAAGAGACATTGTAACGGAGGTAAAACGGTAAATGCCGGACTTTGGCTCAAAAAACATACCGACAACGGTGGAAAAATATTTTTAACTATGTCCGGAGCAGGTTCTTCTTTTCAGCAGGGAATTATGATATCCGAACTCATAAAAGCGGGTAAAATTGCGGCTATTTCCGTGACCGGAGCCAATTTGGAAGAAAGTCTTTATAGACTTGTTGCCAATAGCCATTATGCTTATATACCGGATTATGTTGAGTTGACCAGGGGAGAAGAAAAAGAATTAGCCCGAGCGGGGCTTCGCAGAATCACTGATACATTTTTGCCGGAAGATGAATCGGTCAGAGTGGTACTGCCAGAACTGGAAAAATTGTGGCGTGAAGCGGAAGAAAATAATAAACCTCTTTTGTGGCACGAATATTTTTTTCAGCTTTTTGAAAGAAAACTTATAACTTTTGACCCGACTGCCAACCCTGAAGAGTGTTGGCTCTACCAGGCGTATTTACATAAAATTCCGGTTTTCGTTCCGGGAGTGGAGGATTCGACTATGGGAAATATTTTTACCCAGGCGTGTTATGACGGCAATCATCCGATATTGTCCAAATATAAATTGGAGAAACCGCTCAGTCCGGAGATAATTCATCATTCATTCCGTTATATGCACGCTTTGGCAGAATGGTATCTAGATAATACGAAAGAAAAAGGATTGGCCTTCTTGCAATTGGGCGGAGGCATAGCCGCGGATTTTCCCATTTGTGTGGTTCCTCATATTAAAAAAGATTTTCTTTGGAAAGAAACGGAAGAAATACAGGAAAAAATAGTGCGTTCCTGGGCCGGATTTATTGAAATTCATTCTTCGCCGATGAGCTTCGGTTCATATTCCGGGGCAGGTTTCAAGGAAAAAATAACCTGGGAAAAATTTGAAATTGACGCTTTCGGAGAACAAATATTCGGTGATTACACCGAACATTTCCCGGATATCGCGGCTATCATATTGGGTAAATAAAAAATATTGAAGCGATTTTGGATCGGTATGTTTTGAGCGAAAAATAAAAAGTTTATGAAGGAAAACCAATTTGAAATAATAAAGAAAATTGATTCTAATGGCAAAGAATATTGGTCTTCACGTGATCTTGCTAAGGTTCTGGAATATACAGACTATCGTAATTTTTTAACCGTAATTGATAAGGCAGAAAAAGCTTGTGAAAATAGCGGTGAAGTTATCCACAACCATTTTGTTGAAATCAACGAAATGGTCCAGATTGGCTCAGGAGCGGAAAAATCAGTAGAAACTATATATTTATCCAGGTATGCTTGTTATTTGATAGTACAAAACTCAGATCCAACGAAAGTTGTTGTGGCAAAAGGACAAACATATTTTGCAATTCAGACTAGGAGACAAGAAAAAACTGATAGTTTAATTGAGGACAATAAAAGAATTTTCTTACGTGAGGAAATGAAAAAACATAATACTAATCTAATGAAAACAGCATCAATGGCTGGAGTTGATAGTTATGCAATTTTTCAAAACTCGGGATACAAAGGATTATATGGTGGATTGTCTATGAAAGATATTCATAGTAGGAAAAAGTTGGAAAAATCACAGAAAATTTTGGACCATATGAATAGTGAAGAATTAGCCGCTAATTTGTTCAGAGCAACCCAAACGGAAGCGAAAATTAAAAGGGAAAATATAAAAGGACAGAGTAATGCAAATTTAGCTCATTATGATGTAGGTCAAAAAGTTAGAAATACAATTCATTCTCTTGGGGGCACTATGCCGGAAGATCTTCCATCAATGGATAGTATCGGACAAGCCAAAATTAGGTTAAAAAAAGCAAAAAATAAAAAACTTTTAAAAGGGAATTAAATTACCGGCGAAAAATAAAAATTCATGAAAAACTTTCAATTAGAAATAGAATGAAATAATCATTTTATGGACATAAAAAGTTTTATCGAAAAAATCAAAAAATATTGGTTGGAGATCGTTTTAATTGTATCTTTAGTGTTTGTTTCCGGGTTTTGCGGTTGGTATTTAGCAGAAAAAAGTTTTGAAAGAGGGATACAAGTCATTTATAATTTGGATAAAAAAGAAAATGACCAAGAAATTATTAAACTTATTAATGATGCAGATAAATATATTTACTTTGCCATTTTCACTTTTACTAAAGATGATATTGCTGATGCGCTAATCCGAGCCAAGGAGCGGGGAGTGCTGGTTTGGGGAATAACTGATTTAGAACAAACCGATTCCAATAATAAATTGATTATTGAAAGGCTTTTGGCCGCAAAAATTCCGGTTGAAACGCAAAAACATATGGATGGGATTATGCACATAAAAGCCATCGTGACGGATAAAGCATACGCTAGCGGAAGCTATAATTGGACAGAAGCTGCAACTAGTCATAATGATGAAATTTTAGAAATTGGTACAAATAAATATTTACACGACAAATATTTAGCAATTTTAGAAAAATTATTAGTAATTAATCAATAAAAATATGAGTGATAAAAATAAAAAGATTGCAATTTATGTGTTGTTTATAATCATTGTTTTTGTTATTGCTTACTTTTTGGGTTCAAGAAATAAAAGTTCTACGCAAATGGTTTATCCATCCGAGACAGCATCCAATACAACACCATCTGGCAACACTTATGATTATACAGAAGCTAAAAGCCATGAAGGAGAAATGGCAAATGTTACAGGAACAGTGTTCCAGGTTTATACTTCAAAAAGCAACACTACTTTTTTTGATTTTTGTTCTGATTATAAAAATTGCGGTTTCAGTGCAGTTATTTTTTCTTCTGCTTTATCAGATTTTCAAAACATAAAACAGTATGAAGGTAAAAATGTGACTATTAGTGGGTTAATTAAAGATTATCAAGGAAATGCAGAAATTATAATAAACAATCCAGATCAAATTACTATAAATTAGTAGTTATAATATAATATTTAAGCATGAAGAAATTTTTAATTTTAGCTGGTTTTGTTTTTTTATTTTTTATTACCAAAAACGCTGAAGCTTCCTACCATTTCTCAAATTATAAAGGCAAACCTCCTATACATATATATGGCGGGGCGGCAAAAAAGCCTGGTGGGTTTTCTCCTTCACAGATAAAAAGTTTTTATAATCTGCCGAGTTCCGGCGGACATGGCACGATTGTAATTATCGGAGCTTATGATGATCTTTCAATTGAAGGCGATCTCAAGACTTTCAGCCAAACTTTCGGTTTACCAATTTGTACAACTGCGAAGGGATGTTTTGAAAAACATAAAATGACGAATACATTAAAAAGTAATAGCAGTTGGGCCATGGAAACTTCTCTTGATATAGAATGGGCGCATGCTATTGCTCCACAAGCGAAGATTCTTTTGGTTGAAGCGACAACTCCGTCAGGCGCAAATTTATTAAAAGCGGTAGATTATGCCGCCATTCGAAAAGATGCAAGCGCTATATCAATGAGCTGGGGTGGAGCAGAATTTCCGGAAGAATTAACTCTTGATTCGCATTTCAAAAGTGTTTCCGGCGCGCCGTTTTTTGCTTCTTCGGGAGATAATGGCGCGGGCGCTTCTTGGCCGGCATCCTCGCCTTTTGTTATTGGTGTCGGAGGTACTGCTATTTCATTAAAAACTGATGGCGAGTTTTTAAAAGAAACTGCTTGGCAGGGTAGCGGAGGAGGAGTAAGCATTTATGAAAAAGAACCGACTTTTCAAAATGGATATTCAATACCTAAAGCGGGCGGTATGCGGGCAATTCCAGATGTATCCTACAATGCAAGCCCGGCTTCCGGTTTTTCGATAGTAAGAAGTGGCAAATGGTATGTCGTAGGCGGGACTTCTGCAGGTGCTCCGCAATGGGCAGCAATAGCAACGCTTGGAACCGGCATAAATATTGGTAATCTTTATGCGGATAAGGGAAGAGAGAATGATGCGAAATATTTTCGCGATATTACGAGTGGTTCGAATGGCGATTGCGGATATTATTGTTCCGCGCGCAAACATTATGATTATATTACCGGTCTTGGCAGTCCAATGACGGATAATTTTTAATGGTGTAAATAAAAAATTATAATCCCTCCCAACCTCCTCTTATCAATGGAGGCATTTAATTTCCCTCTGACAAGGGGGTTAGGGGGTTGTATTAAAAATTTCATCTGTGCATAACTATTTTGCTTTTCGTAGGGGGGGGGTGTACACTTATGGTGTTTAAATGTGTAATTATAAGGTTAATTATTATTAAGTTTAGTATAAAAAATTATGAAAAAATATATAGGTATTTTGGTTTTGTTTGGTTTATTTATGGTTCCAGCACTTTCTTTTGCTCAAGAGCAGGGAGATGTTAACCCAAATCCAGTATCGTCTTGTGTGTCTATTACTCATAACCTGCAATACCGCTCTCGTGACATAAATACGGGCGGAGATGTTTCTACTCTTCAAGATTTCTTACAGTCGCAAGGATATTTAAATACAGAACCGACCGGTTATTTTGGCTTGCTCACTCAAACTGCGGTAAAACAATTTCAGTCAGCTCAAAATATTTTAAATAGCGGGTATGTTGGTTCTATTACCCGAGCAAAGATATCGGATGTAAGCTGTAATGGAACTACTTCAATTCCAAACAATCCAACTGTTACCAGTCCTATTCCTCCTACAACTTCTACACCAACTACTGATGGTTGTGTACCGGGTCAGAATTACAGTACGACTACTGGACAGCCTTGTGCTTCTTCAGTCACCCCTATATTAATTAATAATCCTGTTGCAAATTTAAAAGTTTCTTTTCCCTTAGCCATTTCCGGAGTTATCAATAGCAATAGTTGGTCAGTATTTGAAGGTCAAGCCGGAAAAGCTCAGATTTACTACGAGAGTAATAATAACTGGTCTCCGATAGGAAGTTCTGTAAGTATTCCTGTATCTGATTGGACTACACCCGGTCAAAAAAGTTTTTCCATAACTGTTAATTTTAACAATGACGGAATTGGTCTTCCCGATGGAACACCGATGAAAGTTACTTTTACTGATGAAAATGCTTCCGGTTTAGGTTCAGCTCATACTTTTGATTTGCCTCTTATTTTGGACTTAACCGGTTGCTCGTCAGGTCAAGTTTATAGTTCTACAACCGGCCAGCCTTGTTCTACAACTTCAACAACTCCTTCTATCACTGTTCTTTCACCAAATGGGGGAGAAACATTACAAACAGGGCAAACTTATAACATTACTTGGACTTCCACAGGAGTAGATAATGTATATATATGGTTAAGTGGGAAAGGTGCAAGTGATGTCGCGGAGCTTATAGGTGAAAAAATACCAGCTTCCTTAGGTAAATATTCTTGGGTGATACCAAATTCTATTATTGATAATGGTAATAGCAGTCAATTTAAAATTGCTATTTCTCAAGAAGCGCCTAATCCTAATAATATAAATGATTTTTCGGATAATTACTTTACTATCACTTCTTCTACTACATTTCCACCAGGCTGTACTTCAAGCCAAGGGTACAGCAGAACAACCGGCCAGCCTTGTTCTACTACCGTGTCAACCTCTCACACTCACGGTTCCCAAGCTTGGAATTATGGTTGGTCTGATTTTACAAGCGGCGGAAGCGTTGACCACAGCGCGCAGATACTTGCTGACTATCAAGCCAATCCGACGACTTATGGTTATGACCCGATAAATTATTCAGGCGCATCCTCAGCCATTGGGAAGTATGTTCTTAGATTATATAAATCCTGCTCTGATAATTGGATAGACCGCAAAGAGAAAATTCCGCTTGATAACTACTCCAACTACACAGGTTCCAACCGTTATCAGGAACAGTGCATAAACGACGGCTCATTTGACAGTTATTACGATGAAGCGATTTTGAGCGGAAGTACAACAATCCCTACTCCTTCAGCTATTCCAGTAATATCGGGTGTCTCCGGCCCACAATCATTAAATGTAAATCAAACAGGCACATGGACAGTGAATGCTTCAAGCCCAGATTATGAGAGTCTTACATATATGGTAATTTGGGGAGATGAAGGACCTGCTGCTGGTGAAGGTACCGGTATAAGTGCAGCCCAGCTTCAAGAAAGAACACAACAGTCGGCAACTTTCACTCACAGCTATTCTCCAGCAGGAGTGTATACACCAACATTTTACGTAAGTAATAGTAGTGGTCTCGGACAAACAGCCCAAACAAGTTTGAGTGTGAATGTGGGGAGTTCAACTACGACTTCTTCGGTTAACGTGAATTTAAATCCTGCGTTTGTAAATACCACCTATGTGCGGGGTATAACGAATGTGAAGATTGGTTCTTATATACTTTCCAACACGCCAAATGAAAATGCAAGAGTTTCTTCTTTTAGTATAACAATGAATGGGAATGCACGTTCTTTTCAAAATTTGCAAGCCAAAATAAATTCAACTCAATATGGTCAAACATACGGAACTTTGAATCCAGGGTCATCATATACGTTTACCACTAATGGTTTTGTAATTCCGGCTGGTACTAGTGTTGTGGTAGATTTATATGCTGATGTGCTCACAAATGCGTCTGTAGGAGGTGGGCCTATTTCTGCTACTTCGTGGGTTTCTTGTTCAGGAACTGGCGCGCAAACGAATAATGCAATTTCCTGCAATGGTAATCTAAATGGACAGATGATTACTATTATTTCTACTATACCTCCAACATGTGAATACGCAGCCCCACAACAAGGTTGTAGCTATATTCAAGGTCCGAACTATAATCCAACTACAGGATGTGGAAGAGTACTAAGTTGTGTAGCTCCAACTCCGACTTCAACAGTCCCTAAAGGATAAAAATAAGTAAGAAATGTTATAATTAAACATTATTAATCTAAACAAATAAATTTATGGCAAAAGGCGACGGACATAGAAAAGAAAAGAAGAAACCAAAAAAAGCTAAAAAATAATATTAGCACAAAAAATGCCCTAGAATAAGGGCATTTTTTGTGCTTGACACTAGGTTTTGCTTAATATATACTTCTCCTTAGCACGTCTAGTCCATTTTGGATAGGACGTTTTTGTTTGACCTCTTTGATAAGTGAATAGCCCCGCTTAATCTGCGGGGCAGAAAAGTACAAGCGCCCCGCCACTGCGGGGCAAGTGCAAGTTTAGTTATATTTTTTTTGGAATAATAATTTCAAAGAGCTGGGACAAAAGTAGAACAAAAATACATTGCTGTTTTTTGTTTTGTTTCGTTCTAATTAACTTTTAGTTAGAGTTTGATCCTAGCTCAGGATGAACGCTGGCGGCGTGGATAAGGCATGCAAGTCGAACGGACTTTTCATTTTTGAAGATGCGATTATATCAAGTCGGATATATTGTAAAGTTAGTGGCGAACGAGGTAGTAATACATAGGAACTTCCCCTTCAGTCGTGAATAATCCGTCGAAAGACGGACTAATACACGATGGTCTCGCAAGAGTAAAGTTTTAACGCTGAAGGAAAGGCCTGTGCGATATCAGCTAGTTGGTAGTGTAATGGACTACCAAGGCTATGACGTCTAGGGGAGGTGAGAGCCTGACCCCCACCGATGGTACTGAGACACGGACCATACACCTACGGGTGGCTGCAGTCGAGAATCTTCCACAATGGACGAAAGTCTGATGGAGCGACGCCGCGTGATTGATGAAGTCCCTTTGGGACGTAAAGATCTTTTATGAGGGAAGAAGTTTATTGACTGTACCTCATGAATAAGAGGCTCCTAATCTCGTGCCAGCAGGAGCGGTAATACGAGAGCCTCGAGCGTTATCCGGAATTATTGGGCGTAAAGGGTGCGTAGGTTGTTCTGTTAGTCTTTTGTCAAAGCCCCGAGCTTAACTTGGGACACGCGGAAGAAACGGCAGAACTTGAAAGTGCGAGAGGCGTACGGAACTCATGGTGTAGGGGTGAAATCCGTTGATATCATGGGGAACACCAAAAGCGAAAGCAGTACGCTGGTGCATATTTGACACTGAAACACGAAAGCGTGGGTAGCGAATGGGATTAGATACCCCAGTAGT
>CAYPAN010000019.1:0-11252 GCA_964408725.1 uncultured Candidatus Saccharibacteria bacterium | reverse complement strand
TCCCATTACCGCGCGGAGCGCGGACGCATTTTCGCGGGGAAATTCAATCGGGTGGACCCAAGCGGGCTCGAACCGCTTACCTCCTCATTGCAAATGAGGCGCTCTACCAGATGAGCTATGGGCCCAATACTTTACTTGAACCTATAACTTACCTGTTGCTTTCACGAGGCGCTACAGATGAGCTATGGGCCCAAATATTTGAATAGAAGTATTCTATCTTATTTCTTTAATAATGTAAATTTGCCTTTTGAAATATTTCAGCTATTATTTTCATGCGGGCCTATATCAAAATCCGATATAGACCCTGCATTCGGACGAAATAGAATATATTCCATTTCGCTCCTCATTTGGGCCTATAGTTCAGTGGTAGAACGCGTCCATGGCATGGACGAGGTCGGAGTCCGATTCTCCGTAGGTCCACCCTCGGCCGCAAGCTTACGGGCGAGACAAGCACTTTTAGCTCAGTGGTAGAGCGTTCCGTTCACATCGGAAAGGCCGTAGGTTCGATCCCTACAAGGTGCACGGGCCTATAGTAAAGTGGTATTACGCGACATTCGCATTGTCGAAGCGCGAGTCCGATTCTCGCTAGGTCCACTTTGGTGTTATAATTGAAGCTATGCGTTATAAAGTATATACGAAGACCGAAAAGGCTTGGGATGCCATGTTTCATGCTATCAGCCATGCCAAGACTTCTATTTTGTTTGAGATGTATATATTCGTGGATGACACATCCGATAGTCACGATTTTATAGAAATTTTGAGGCAAAAAGCTTTGTCGGGTGTAAAAGTAAAAGTGATTTTTGACGCATTTGGCTCGAAAGTAACTAATGATTCTATTGCCAAACTAAGAGACGCCGGGGTTGAATTATTTTTCTTCAGGACTCTCTTTAGAGTTACGCACCGCAAAATACTGATTGTTGACGAACGGGTGGCTTTTATCGGCGGAATCAATATAAAAAAGTTCTTTAAAAAATGGAATGACCTCTTGATAAAGATGGAAGGGAAAATCGTAAAGCACGTGCTCGGCTCATTTGCCCGGGCATACAGGAATTGCGGCGGGAAGGACCAGCTTGTGCTGAAATACGATAAAGACTTACAGGTTTCAAAAGGAAAGGTTTGGTTTTTTGAGCATTTTCCGCCCAAGAATTCTTTCAGGCTGAATAAATATTACAAAGATAAAATAGAACTGGCTAAGAAAAATATATTAATTGCCACTCCTTATTTTATGCCCGACCATTGGATTATTAAGGCTCTAAAAAAAGCGGCAAAAAGGGGAGTAAAGGTTGAAATAATTATGCCGCGCATTGCAACTCATCCAAAAATAGCAAATATCCCAAATTATTTTTATATGCATAAGTTGAGCAAACACGGCGTTAGATTTTTCCTGACCGGGGAAATGAATCACAGTAAAATAATGCTGGTTGATGAATATGAAGGCATTGTGGGTTCGCAAAACATTGATATTATGTCTTTTGACTTTAATATGGAGTCCGGTGTTTTTTTTACCGAGCCTAATCTCATTCAAGAACTCAATCAAATCACGGAAGACTGGAAAAAAAATTCAGTGCCATACTCTCCCAAAATGAGAGATACTCATTTGTTTGACTATTTTCTGGATTTTTCCTTCGGTCTTTTTGAATATGCCGTAAAGGTTTACAATAAGTTTACCCAAGCGTTTTAAATACCCGGTATTATTGCTTGGCAGTATTTATTTTTACAATATATCCGATTCTGTGAGCCAAGGCGCTGATTGCTCCGCCCATAACGAGCAACAGTATAATCTGGTCAAAAGAGTATTGATAAATAAAATAAGTCAGAATTATTGCCCCCAGTACGTAGTCTATCTGGTCCCACGGCGCCCAGCTTTCTCCTTCTTTTATATTCATTTTTCTTTTAAAGAATGATTTGACCAAGTCTCCGCTGATTGCTCCAAAAGCAAACAAAAAGCCCACAAAAATGGTCATATTCAAATCGCCTGTGAAAATTATCAGGTTAATTTTTACAAGCATTACGAAGACCAAAGTTCCGACGATTATAGCACCTAAAAAACCACGCCATGTTTTATTTTTCCCGAAAATAGGCTCACTTATCGGAGTATTCCAATATTTTTTTCCAAGCAAGGTCGGTGTCATATTCGCAATCATAGGCGAGACGAGTATCAAAAATGAGAAGTAAATAAAATTTAAATCATAAAATCCCAGAATAAACAGCATTATCAGATAGGTGTAAAGGCCAGCTATGATGTCATCAAGCAACACTGCCATGGCATTTTGGTTTCTATTTTCGTTTATGGCATAGAGGGGCGGAATAAATTTAAAAATATCAATAACACGGAAAATTCCGAAAGATACCAGGGAAAAAATAATCACTTCCGTTAAACTGAAATTAAATTTAAATAAGAATAAGTTGGCGAACCATATCCCGACCCATTCATCAATCCCTATCCATTGATAGTCTCCCGTGCCGTTTTTTTTATGGATTTTATTTATCGCCCAAAATCCAAGAATCAGTAATATAAAAAATAGCGAAATATAAACTGCCTGGTTAAAAAAATTATACGTCAAGAAAGAAAAAAGCAAAGCTGTAAAACTTGCCAGTGTTCCAGGAAACTTTGTTTTTTTACATAATCCAAAAATACTGGATATGTAAAACTCTATGGAATCATTCATTTTTAATATAAAAATAATGTGAGTAAACTGAAACGTAAGTGAAAATAATGGTGATGATTATATACGCGTAGACAATCATTTCCGGAATAAGATTTGTCGTTATGTTTATTATTAAGATTGGTATCAAAAATGTTTGCAAAACCATTTTTATTTTTCCGGCTTGAGTAGCTTGCTTCTTGTCGTCCGGGGAGTGTATAGCCTGAAATGCCAACATTGATTCTGCTAAAATAATCAGAAATGTGAAAAGATTAAGTCCGAACGGAATGAGCAGAAATATAATCAGTATTTTATCGCTTATTCTGTCCAACATACCTCCGTGTGCATGGTCGTGAGCTTCGTTTTTTGATATAGCCCGAGCAAGAATTCCGTCGAGAAAATCCGTCGCGACTACCAAAAAGTAAAAGATGATAGTGATTACAGCAAGTCTGAAACTTTGGCCGGATATAATTTTTGTGACAAGCAAAGCCAGCCACGGGGCTGAAAATATCCTTATATAGGTCAAAGTGTCAGGCGTTATGCCGTATCGCTTATATAAAAAGAGCGCGAATTTTTCCAGGTTTTTTTTCATTAATCCAAAATGTTAGAGTTGAACAATAATTTGGCCTGTCATCATCGGATGGATGGAGCAATGATAATTTATAGAAGCAACCATATTAGTGAAAGTAAAACTAAATGACTTTCCCGGGGATATAGCTCCGGAGTCGAAAATATTACCGGCAGTGACTGTGTGGGCCACGGAATCATCATTGACCCAGGTCACTGTCGTTCCTGTTTTAATTGTCATTACCTTCGGATTAAACGAGAAATTTTTTATATCCACAAGAACGGTTAGAGGACTTTTATCTGCCGGGGCAGGCGTCGTGGAAGTAGTAGTGGTTGAAGTAGTGGTAGTCGTGGTAGAGGTTTGCGAATTATCTACAGGAATCACATTTGAACTCTTGTTATTTGAAGTAAATAAATAAACTCCAATTACTATTACCACTAATATTGCGATGATTATGATTATTTTTTTCATATATAATATATTTATTTATAATAGCAATACTATAGCATATTTTGTTGTTGATTAGGTATTAAATTATGTTAAGATATAAAAGCGATGAACAATTATAAGTGGTCTTTATCTACGGTTTTTATCATAGCTTTGGTCTTATCAGGCATAAACCCGCCATCAGGCAGGGCGGATTGGCTGTTGGAAAATACTCCAATATTTGTGGCAATATTGGTTTTTATACCCTTAATACGTTATATCAAGATTTCAGATTTATCTTTTACTTTTATAATCGCTTACCTGATGTTTCCTTTGGTGGCCGCGCATTACGGAGTAACTGGAGTTTCTTTGGGCAGTACTATAGGACATTTTATAGGAACCAGCAGAAATATGTACGACAGGCTGACTCATTTCCTTTTTGGATTTTGTGCTTTTTATCCCATACAAGAGTTTGTAATGTCCATACATAAAAATGCTGGAAAAAATAGTTTCTGGAGCTACTATATTCCTTTTGAAACCATCGTTGCTCTTTCTGCTGTTTACGAGATTTTCGAATGGGTCGCATCCATCACGGTAAATCCCGTTCTTCGCGCCGCCTTTTACGGTTCACAGGGAGATATTTTTGACACGCCGGAAGATATGGCAAACAGCATAGTGGGGGCATTATGTATTATGCTCATTATTTTTCTGTATCAAAAGTATGGGAAAAATTATTTAAACAAATTTAGAAAATTGGACATAGACCCGTTGGTCAAGAACTGAAAACCGATAAAAACAATAACGACAAAAATCACAGCCAGAATAGCCATAAAGATTTTTATAAGAGTTTCTTTGGAAAATAATTTATTCATTTGATTGAATACTAATAACTAGATTATATAATAATGAAGTCAAAAAATCTATTTTTTGTATAAAAAACAAATCTAATTTAAGTTTTGTCAATATAGATTATTTAGTCAGTTAAATGATATAGTGTTTTTGTTTATGCAATTGAAAATCATTTCATACAATATATGGGATTTGCCGCTTTGGTTCGTCAAGAACAGAAAAAAAAGAGTGAAAGATGCCGTAAAGTATCTGGCTTCTTCTGGAGCGGATATTATTTGTATTCAAGAATCTTGGCATTTGGGCACTCGGAAAGAAATACTGTATAAATTATTTTCCGAGGCGGGATATTTTTATGCGAGCGGACGTGACAAACCAATACTGTACGGCAATAGTGGATTGGTAACTCTTTCAAAATTTCCAATCCGTTCAAAAGAGTTTTCAAAATTTCCGCCAGTATTTCCGATATTGGGCCAGTTCCAAGAACTGTTTACCGGACGGGGAGTGCTGGAGACGGTGATTGAAACACCCCTCGGACTTTTGAGAGTTTTCAATACGCATCTGCATATGCCGGATTATTATAAGAGCCGCCAGATACGACTCAAGCAAATGCAAAGTGCCTCGGAATTTATTGCTTTAAAAAATAAAGACGGTATGCCGTCAATTTTTGCCGGGGATTTTAATGAAGACAAAATTTGGGACGCTCCTGATTTTATGGCTTATTTTAAAAAGTTGAATTTTCATTATCCATTTTTGGAACGGGAAGATAGCTATGCTTCAACATATCGCATAGAGAACTCTTTTGTTGATATGTGGCCTAACAATTATGATATGGATCATCCAAAACGCTTTGATTATATCTTTCTGAATAATATAAAAAAACTGGGTATTGAAGAAGTTTCATACAAACCCCTTTATTTTAATCCGACTCTTTCCGACCATGACCCGGTTGAAATAATTTTGAGTGATAAAAAGTAATATTTTTCTATGCAGGTTAGCCTTGTTTTTTGAGCCAGTCAATCATTTTACTGAAAGTGCCGGAGCCGGCTTGTCCGTCGGCATTCAAACCTTGGTCTTTTTGAAAAGCTGCCACAGCATTTTTGGTGCTTGCGCCATAGTCATTATCGACTTTGTTTGAAGTGTTGTTATAGATATTCAGGAAATTTTGTACAGTACCCACCCTGGTGCCACTTGATTTCAGCTTCATTGAAACGTTGTTGGTTACGAGATTCTGCAGTTCGTTTATAAGACTCTGATTTTTATACACAGTTGGTTGTGCCGGGGCCGTTATCGGTGTGTTTGATTTTGGCGCTGGAGCTTGCGTTGCCGGTGCAGGATTTGCTGACTGAGATTCGGATAAGGCATTCAGCTGGCTTGTGAGGTCTGCCACTTGTTTTGTCAGGTCGTCGTTTGCTTTTTGAAGCTGTTCTATTTTTTGATTTTTATTGAATTCGGAACCCGACTGTATGGTATTGATAGACCAATATATAATGATTCCAAGCAATGCTAAAACAACAATTGAAAATAATGCGAATTTTAATTTATCCATAAACAAATTATATCATAAGCCTGAATTTTCTCTAAGATACATTTTTTAAAAGTGACTAAAAACAAGAAACCCACCAACACAGAGTTTCCTGTCGTTGATGGGTTAATAATGATTTCTACCAAAGTACAGTATTTACCGACTTTGGTTCCCTATTTTTTAAAAAACACCCCAACAGGGTGTTCCTTCCATCATTTGCGTCCTTGATAACAAGGACGTTTTTACCCTGAATACTTACACAGGGTTCGCTAATTGTTTCTGGATCTCCAGCCACATATCTAATAGTGTCAAAAACGTGGAGAAATCCCAAACAGCATAAAGACTTACAAATACTAATTTCTTGATCCTTGTCTCCCATAGAGACGAGTAACACGACTGGGGGGGATTCAGGGTCCACGGACAAGATATTTCTTGCCGCTTCTCTTATTTTTGTCTTCAGGAATTTGGTCTTTGTTTTCATAATTTTCTCCCTTTATTTTAGTTGACGAAAAAACTAAATTTTATTTACACTAACAATATTTTATATTTTTGTCAAATGTACTGAACTTGGAATAATGTTTGAATAGCTATAATCAAGAGGGTTTGATAAAATGATATTATGGTAAAAGAAGAAACTAACACTAATATGCCGCACAAAATGCCGGAAGATTTACGAAAGGCACTAGCTTCCTTGCCTGCAGTGAAAGCGATATGGGAGGATATCACCCCGCTCGCGCGCAATGAATGGATTTGCTGGGTTGTATCAGGTAAAAAAGCAGAGACAAGAAATATACGCATCAAGAAAGCTATATCAAAACTTAAAGGCGGAATGCGCAGACCTTGTTGTTGGGCTGGTTGCGTTCACCGCTCTAAATAACTGGCTCCGAACTTGGGAGGATGTTCGAAACTGTTTGGTTAGTAGGGAATAAATTTATTGGACCATCGAATTCATTTTTTCTTTTGTTTTTGCTCCGATAAGACCATCAGCAACAAGTCCGTTATTTTTCTGCCATTGCTTGATAACTAAAATGGTTTTAGGACCTAACTTGCCATCAATTACTAGATTAAGTTTTAAATTAGCATTTAAAAATCTTTGCAATTCTTTAACTGCTTCACCTTTGCTACCATTTTTAAGCGTAGTATTACCAAAATTGTAAACTATTGGAGTTGTATTTATTGTATTAGGAGGAGGTATACTACAATTTGTATCACCAAGAGCACAAGCTTTTTTCACTGTAATCAAGTTTTCCATGCTGGAAGCCAGCTCGTCAATTCTGTTTTGCAATACTTTCTCTGAATATGTTCCAAAACTTACATTACCTATATCATAATTAGATGTTTCTGTTCGCATTATTGAATTCTCTTGTTGTCTCCACTCATTTACACCAAATGCAGTGAAATAACAACCTGTATTTGTAATACAACTAGTCCCTAAATTTAAATTTTCGAATTCTTTTGGATTGCTACATAAATGACCAATAGTAATTACATTACTCCCTCCATAAGGACAATATTTTATAAATTCGGCTGAATTAGCAGCATTATAATATTTTTCAGCCCATTCGTTCCAACACGAATTCCATTTTTCATTATAATCAGTCAGATTTCCGCCAGGAACAACAGTTATCGTTGTTGGATTTAAATCTAATCCTTTTGATATTACGCAATTTTTCCATCCTTCATAGATTGGATAAAATTGGTTACTTGTATCAAGTTTACCCGAACACCAGTTAGGGCAGCCTTCTGTTCCTAGATTAGCAGCAAAGGGGGTTCCTGCCGCACTCCTTACACCGTTAGGAGCAGCATATTCATCACTAAAACCAAAAGTATGTGCGAGTTCGTGGGCTAAAGTTATCCCATCAACATTTAAATCAAGGTTAACAGAGCCATATCCAAATTTATTTTCATATCCAGCACGACCTCCACTACTATTTGTAAAAGTAACAATTTGATTTATCTTATTTTCTGAAACATTACATGTGTCTTCAACTATTTTCCTTAATCCACTGTAATCTAAATATGTTTGAGACCCGACGTCATTATTAAAATTTGGGCTAACTTCTAGGAAATAAAAATTAAACTTTTCTTTGTTTAAGCTATAGGGTTTGATTTGGAACAGCTCTCCAATTAATGAATTCGCTTTATCTTTTTGTTGGCTAATATCGTTTGCACTAGCTTGATAGGTGGGGATAAAAAATATATTTATTGCGGAGTCTTTACTAAACGATACAGGACTGCATTTAGAATTTGCCAATGCGTATTGATTTTCTAGGCCTATATAACTAATAGTAGAAATTATTACTAAACAAATTGAAAACACCACAATAGATAGGGTCTTATTTTTCATAAATTTATTTCTAATTAATAATAACTAATTGTAATTATACATTAATTAAAAATATTTAATATAGAAAAATTCAAATATCTCCCAAAGTAGAGTAATTGACCCTTGTGAAATAAGAATTTTCTACGATGCTCCGGGGGTAGGGTGATCTTCCATTACATGGACAGTATACCTTTTCAAATAACTCAAAATAAATTTCTCATTATTAATGAAAAGCTTTTCGATTCCTACCCAAAAGCCAAGCAGTTGGCTTTCTCCCCAGAGCCCAAAAAATCAAAAGCCCCATTGCTGGGACTTAAGATTTTAACTGGCTCCCTCTCGTGGACAAGTTCAGAACTGCTAACTGGACTGCAATTAAAAGTGAATTGCAATTTAGTGGTATTTTAGGACTATTCCCAACACTTACACTTCAGAACTAAAATACAGTAAAATACTAAACTAGTATACAATCTACATTAAATTTTATATAATATAGATGTATCATTTAGTGATATTTTCCCTTCGTAATGAGGGGTGCAAAAGGGCTCGCAAGAGTCCTTTTGTGTTTTTAAATCAAGAAGGCCATTTTTTATGTTCATACATAAAAGGTTTTAATATGGTATATAACTCATTGTTATGCTCTGGGAACTTATGATTTATATAAAATGGATAAGAGCAATAATCACTTAATTGCAATCCTGGAATATTATAGTTTTTATCATCAAAATCTATTTTATCAGAAAGTTTTTTAAAATAATCTTTGTTTTTATATTGAGTACCATTATTTTTTATCCGTTGATAAGCTTCTCTTAATGATTTGTCTTTTTTTGGACTTCTTTTTTCTGCAGATATTTTCCCGACAACATTTTCACAATCTTGGCTATTAAGAAAGCGGGCATATCTTTCTAGTAAAAAAACAAAGGCTTGCTCATAAGGGTCATCCTTAAAAAAATATTTTCTTGGATACACTTTTATCCAAACTCGTTTATTAAGTGAGCTACATATAATTGTAGGTTTTGCTAATTTAATTATTTCAATCATATTAAGCTTAAATTCATCATATAAACTAGGGATATAGTGAAAAATAGCAAATGCTCCTTGTTTATGACGAATCTTTACACTATGAAATACAACTTCTTCTGTTTCCCAAAAATGTTTTTTTATATCCTTAAATGCTTCTTTAATAACGGGTTTATTGTTGTTAGGTACAACAAAACCTAATAAGGTACAATGTGTTTCTAACTCAGGATTATTTAAATACTCCTCTTCTGAATATAAAAGATGGTCTCCACTTTCATCTAGATATAAAGTAAAGTGTGCTTCGGAAACTTGTTCAGGTATCTTGTTTTCTTCTGGCATATTAACTTGAATTATATTCCAATGTAAAGTAAAGTAAAGAGTATGGATATATTTGATATTACAAAATTACCTGATAAATATACATTTAATCAAGAAAGTTTATCTGAGGAAAAATATATTGACGACAATTCATTATTTGTATATTTTTGCATTTCACAAGGACTTTTTAGTGGTAATAATGATTCTGATTCTCAAGCTGGTTTCTTATTTTTTCATCCATTTGAATGGACTAGTATTGATTTTATCGCTTTTTTACTTTCAGTTAGTGAAAGCTATGGCTTAATTATAGAAAATATAAAAACTATTATTCCAGCAATAGAAGATGAATATGAGGTATCATTTGAGCCAAAAGAATATATGGGAGCTTATAAATGGATTTTAGAGTTAAAGGAAAAAGAACCAAACCGAGAAGAAGTTGCTCTTTTTAATAAGTTCTTTACCGACACAGCATCTGTCTCTGACATAGAAAGAGCATTGATTTATGCAAATAGGATAGTCCCCTTCAAAGATAAAAAAAATGAGTTCGGTCTATCAAAAGAAATTTTTGGTAAAATAATAGCTTATACAAGTTTTTCAATTACTTTAAATTCTTTTCAAAAGAATAAATTAAAAAACGACTTAAATTCTTATTTAGAAGCGTTTATACAGGAAAAACTTATTAAAAACAGAAAATCAAAAAGAATCGGCAATACTTTTGTTGAACAATCTGAAAATATATTTACCTTTAAAAAACATAGTTTATTATTTAAGGAATATTTACAAAAAATGCAAAATGACTTCGGTAATTTTATAACTATTGAAAATACATTTGAAGAAAGATTTCCAAACCTAAAATATCCAGAAGCAGAAATAATTAGAAAAAGGTATACAGGAAGAAACTTTTTATTTTTGCATATATTGTTGGCTTTTAAAAAACAAGGTTTCATAAAAATATCACTTCTTTGTAGTAATTGGGATTACCACGAAGATGAGATGTTAACTTATAAAGCTAAAATTGAAATTTTACCTGCATTTTTTAGTGAAAATCAATCTAAAAAAATCTCTTTTGATGAAGACAAAGGATTTCTTATTTTAAATGATTCTGTGATTAAATTTAGAAAATTTACTGAACAATATCATACCCTAAGGATAATTTTTAATAATAAAAATCTAGAAAAAGAATGGATGTTTTCAGAGATAGCAGAACAAATGGATTTTGCTAAAAAATATACTGATAAAGATTTTCATAATTATTTTTCGGCAATAAAGAGACGAGTCTCTGCTGAAACAGGACTAAAGGACTTATTTTTAACGACAAACCAATCTGTCAAAATAAATAAGGATTATTTATGATTCTTAATAATCTGAAGTAATCTGAAGTTCAACATCTAATATCCTGAAGACAATCCTTCGGGATTTTTTATGCGGGAAACTTCTGTAAAACAAGAACCAGAAAAAGGGTTCAAAATAGCTAACTTACCTCTTGAAGATAGGCAAAAACTGGTCGGTGCTTTTGCTTGGCTTATTCAAGAAGATAAGAAACAAAATCCTGCACTTTATCAGATTAAAAAAACACAAAAT
>CAYPAN010000018.1:0-11297 GCA_964408725.1 uncultured Candidatus Saccharibacteria bacterium | reverse complement strand
CGTTTGACGAGGCACAAAATAAAAAAATGGAAGAATATTTAGAATTTGCAAAAAAACTTGCCAGAGAAGCTGAAGAAATAGCTTTAAAATATTTCAGTTTTGAAGTTGAAAATACTTGGAAGGAAGATAATACTCCATTGACGAAAGCTGATACAGAGATAAATTATTTGGTTATAAAGAGAATAAATGAAACTTATCCTGAGCATAGTATTTATGGGGAAGAAAAAAGTGACAAGAAAGAAAATTCAAAATACATTTGGGTTTGCGACCCAATAGACGGAACAATGGGTTTTTCTGTCGGTTTGCCAATTTTTGTCTTTTCTATTGCCCTGGTTGATCAATCAAACGGTTTGCCTATTCTAGGATTAATAAATGATCCAGTAATGAAAAATACATATTGGGCTTATAAAGATGGTGGTGCGTACAGAAACGGCAAAAAAATACATGTGCAAAAAAATACCGACCTGAGAAATACATATTTTAACATTGGTGGTTCAGGGAGGAAGATTAGTTTTTCAAATCTTCCAGCCATTAAAACTTTGTCCGAAAAAGGATGCAAGGTAATGATACTTCCTTCTTTTATTTATGGTGGTATTCAAGTTGCCAATGGGAAATATATCGGAGCTGTGTTTTATCATAAATATGGCCATGACGCTGCCGCATTGAAAATTATAACGGAAGAAGCAGGAGGAAAAGTTACTGATTTAAATGGGAAAGAAAGAAGATATGACCAAGATGGAGTTGGGTGTATTATTTCAAATGGAGTTCTTCACGAGGAAATACTAGCTTGTGTTCAAGCTGGGAAATTATAATATCTCTATATAAAAAATGCTTTCAAAAAACACCAAAGAAACTGACAAAATAGCCAAAATATTTCTTGATAAATTACTGAAAAGTAAAAGACAGCAAGGCGCTTTGGTTGTGGGTCTTTCGGGGGATTTGGGCTCGGGCAAAACGGCATTTACAAAATTGGTAGCCAAAAACCTTGGAATAAAAAATAAAGTTTTTAGTCCTACTTATGTGATTATGAAAAAATATCCAATCAAGCAAAAAGGATATAGATTTTTCTTCCATTTGGATGCCTATCGTCTGGAGAATGAAAAAGAATTATTGAATCTCGGATGGGAAGAAATTATTAACAACAAAGAGCATTTGATTTTTATTGAATGGCCGGAAAATGTATCCAAAGTGATTCCTTCCGGTGCTAGATTTATTTATATTGAAAGCAATGAAAAGGGTCATAGAAATTTTAAACTTAAGGTATGAAAGAAAACGTCTGGAATGATAAAAATCTTATAGAAGTGCTGGAGAATAATGGCGTAGTCATTATGCCTACCGATACTATTTATGGGATAGTCGGGAAAGCGCGAAGTGAAAATACAGTTAAGCGTATTTATGAAATCCGCGGGAGAAATCCGCAAAAACCGTGCATAATATTAATAGGGGATATAAAAGAACTTGAAAAATTTTTAATAATTTTATCGGAAAAACAAAAACAAATGCTCGAAATATACTGGCCGGGTCCGGTGAGTATCGTTTTTAACTGCTTGGATGATAAATTTACATATCTGCATCGAGGCACAAAAACTTTGGCGTTTCGCCTGCCTGCACAGGCAGGTTTGCGTAAGCTTCTTTTAAAAACCGGCCCGCTTATCGCTCCTTCTGCCAACAAAGAAACTTTTCCTCCGCACGAAACCGCGGAAGGCGCAAAAAAATACTTCGGGGATTCCATTGATTTATATATTGATGGAGGCGAAATTAAAGGCAAAGCGTCTAAGGTTATTAGATTGCACAATAATGGTTCTGTTACTGTGCTTCGAGAATGAAAATGTGCCATAATTGAATAGAGATAAAATGTCTAAATTAGTAAAAAAAGTTAAAAAATTTATAAAAATAATCGGTCCGGGTGTCATTACCGGAGCCGCCGATGACGACCCTTCGGGGATAGCGACTTATTCGGAGACCGGTTCTCAGTTCGGCTACGGGCAGCTGTGGACGGCATTGTTGCTATTGCCTTTTATGACGGCTATTCAGGAAGCTTGCGCCAGAATCGGCGCGGTAACTGGCAAAGGAATCGCCTCGGTAATCAAGGAAAATTACAGCAGGAAAATGCTCTATGGAGCCGTAATTCTTGTTGTGATAGCCAACACGATTAATATCGGGGCAGATTTGGGTGCTATGGCCGCCGCTTCTCATCTGGTGTTGCCCGTTAATATCGCCATCCTGACGCTTTTTTTTACGGCTCTGATTTTAATGCTTGAAATTTTTGTTTCATATAAAGGATACGCGAAAATTTTAAAATGGCTGACACTTTCATTGCTGGCATATCCTCTGACTTTGTTTTTAATTAAGGAGCCCTGGGGAGCTTTGCTCAAAGCCACCTTTATTCCCCATATTGAATTTTCTTTCGCTTTTCTTTTTATTATCACCGGTGTGTTTGGGACAACCATCTCTCCCTATATGTTTTTCTGGGAGGCATCCGAAGAAGTGGAAGAAGAAAGAAAAAAGCATCTCATAAAACACAACGAGACACATGTGACAAAATCTTTTATTAAATCTCTCAGAGTTGATAATTTTGTAGGTATGTTGTGGTCGCAAATTACCACATGGTGCATTATCGTAGTAGCCGCAACTGTCTTAAACGCGAACGGAGTGACTAATATTGCCACAGCGGCGGATGCCGCCCGAGCGCTAGAGCCTTTAGTTCACACTTTTCCATATGCAGGATTTTTAGCTAAGCTTATTTTTGCCGTAGGGGTTGTCGGGCTTGGACTTCTGGCAGTGCCGGTGCTTTCCGCTTCGGCGTCCTACGCGGTTTCGGAGACACTTAACTGGAAAGAAAGCTTGAATTTTAAATTAAAAAAAGCTCACGGGTTTTACGGAGTCATTACCATAGCTACTATCATTGGACTCTCTATAAACTTTATAGGCATTGACCCTATCAAAGCATTGGTTTATACCGCCGTGTTTAACGGAGTAGCCGCTGTACCCTTGATATTTATTATCGGCAAAATTGGAAGAAACGAGAAAATTATGGGGGAGCACAAAAGCGGGAAAATTTCTAATATATTAATTTGGGGTACACTTGCCATTATGGGGTTGGCTGCGGTGGCTATGTTTTTCACCTTTTTACATTAAAAAATTATTTTAAAATTATGGAAATTAAAAAAAATTATGATTTAACCAAATTAAATACCTTCGGGATAAAAGCTCACGCAAAATTTTTCGTTGAATTAAATAATGAGCTTGATTTAAAAAATCTTTTTTCCGGACTAGAATTTAAAAATAACGAAAAATTATTTTTGGGCGGGGGAAGCAATATCTTGTTTACCAAGGATTTTAACGGTATTGTTATCTTGAATAAATTAAAGGGAATTGAAATTCTGGAAGAAAACTCAGAAGATGTTTTGATAAAGTCTATGAGTGGAGTCTTGTGGAATGATTTGGTCATTTTTGTCGTTAGCCGCGGACTTTGGGGTATTGAAAACCTGTCTCTTATTCCGGGTACTGTCGGTGCCGCGCCTATGCAGAACATCGGTGCATACGGAGTGGAGCTTAAAGATATTTTAGAAAATGTTGAAGCGTATGAAATAAATGAAGGAGTAAAAAAAGTTTTTAGCAAAAAAGAATGCGAGTTTGGTTACCGGGAAAGTATTTTTAAAAATAAATTAAAAGGAAAATATTTTATTTCTGCCGTTACCCTTAGGCTGAATAAAAAGGAGAAAGAAAACACGGAGTATAGAGTATTGCAAGAATATTTGGAAAAAAACAAAATTATAGGACCAAAAGCCTCGTCCGTAGGGCTACGGCCGAGGGATATAAGTGAAGCTGTGGCTACCATCCGTAAAAGCAAATTGCCTGACCCGAAGCTCATAGGCAACGCCGGAAGTTTTTTCAAGAATGTTTTTGTGTCAAAAGAAAAAATGCAGACTCTGCTTTTGACTTATCCCGATATGCCTTATTTTGAAGAAGAAATGGTAATTAAAATTCCCGCTGGCTGGCTGATTGAAAAATGCGGATGGAAAGGGCGTAGAGTCGGTAATGTCGGCGTGCACGAGCGTCAGGCATTGGTTCTGGTGAATTATGGCGGAGCTACCGGAGAAGAAGTGAAGCATTTATCGGAAAAAATAATCGCTTCGGTTTATTCCCAATTTGGTTTGAAGCTTGAAAGGGAAGTCAATTTGATTTAAGAGTGGCTTGAGCGTATAATTGGTCTATTATTATAATATATATTTATTATGTCTAAAGATAAGATAAAAATGTTCATTTGGTTTTTAGTAGTAGTTGTAGTAATCGCTATTTTGGTTTTTATTACCATTAACAAAAAAGAAGCACCTGCAACATCACAAGATGTAGGGACAGAACAGGGAAATATGCAAAATAATACACAACAAATAGAAGGTGTTAAAATTACAATCACTAAAGAAGGTACAGGAGATGCGGCGAAAACGGGTGATACGGTAGATATGAACTACACGGGAAAGCTCGCAGATGGTACTGTTTTTGATTCAAACGTTGACCCTAAGTTTAATCATGTTCAGCCTTTTACCTTTACCATAGGCGCCGGTCAGGTGATTAAGGGATGGGATGTGGGGGTTGCCGGAATGAAAGTGGGAGAGAAAAGAACACTGGAAATAAACCCCGACTATGCTTATGGGGCAAGCGGTATAGGAGGAGTGATACCACCCAACGCCACTCTTACTTTTGACGTCGAACTTTTAAAAATTGATTAATAAATAAAATATATGGAAATGCTAGAAGAAAATAGAAAGAAGTTTTTTAAAATGTTATTTATTTTTATGATTGTTTTATCAGTCTATCTTGCGGTTAAAATATTTTCTGAAATTGAAAAAAGTAGTATGCTCGGACAAAGTTCAACACCGGCAACCATATCACTATCCGGACACGGAGAAGTTATGGCCACTCCTGATATTGCCAGTGTGTATTTCACTATCAGTCAAGATTCAAAAACGGTAAAGGATGCACAGGATTTAGTTGCGGGAATTGAAAAAAAGTCTCTGGATTTTTTGAAGACGAGTAATGTTCTTGATACGGATATTCAAACTACCGATGCTTCCTTCAATCCTAAATATGATTATAAGCAGGCAGTATGCCCGCCAATTCCTATGGGCGCAGGCACAGCGGGAGTTACTGTAAATACTTCTTCTTCCCCTTATTATTGTCCTCCCGGAAAGCAAGTAATAGTGGGTTATACGGCTAGCGAGAGCATAACCGTAAAAGTAAGAAATATAGACGATGTGGGCAAAATTATGCAAGGACTTGGCACATTTGGTGTTTCCGATTTGAACGGCCCTAATTTTTCCATAGACAATCAAGACGGACTAAAAGCGGAAGCCAGGGAAAAAGCGATTGATGATGCCAAAACAAAAGCAGAAGTTTTGGCGAAAGATTTGGGCGTTCACCTGGGTAAAATTACTTCTTTTAATGAATCTGGAAATTCCATAATGCCTATGTATGCCAAAGCGATGACAGCTGACGGTGTTTCTAGTGCTCCTGCTCCGGCTATAATACCGGTGGGACAGAATACAATAAGTTCGGATGTCACTATTACTTACGAAATAAGATAAGAAACTCTGCTCTTTGTTAAATTGACTATTTTTTAAAAAAAGAGTAGTATTAAAAAAGCCCTTGAAGGGGCTTTTTTATAAGGTTTGCGAAAAAATAGATAATAAAATGTCAAAAATTACCGAGTATTTTAAAGAGACAAAGACAGAACTAAAACATGTTATCTGGCCAAATAGAAATCAGACCATTTATTATACTCTGATTGTCATTATTCTGTCTATTTTAATAGCTTATCTGTTAGGCATCTTTGACTTTGCCTTCCTGCAGGGTTTGCAGAAAATAATTTCTTTTTAAAAATATGGCAAAACAAGAAACACAAGGTGCTAGAAATTGGTATGCTATTCACACTTACGCCGGATACGAAAATGTCGTCCTGCGTAATTTAAAACAGCGCATAGATTCTCTTGGCATGAACGATAAGATTTTTAATGTCATTGTGCCGATTGAAAAAAAAATAAAAATAAAAGCCGGCAAACGTGTGGAGGTGGAAGAAAAGATTTATCCGGGTTATGTGTTGGTAGATATGATAGTTACCGATGATTCTTGGTACGTGGTTCGCAATACTCCACGGGTTACGGGTTTTGTCGGCGCCGGGGTGAACCCTGTTCCGCTTAAAAACGAAGAAGTGGAGTATCTTTTCAAGAAGATGAATACGGGTATGGCTAAGCACAATATTGATATTGCCATAGATGAGACGGTTCTGATAGTTGATGGCCCGTTTAAAGACCTGGAAGGCAAAGTAAATTCTGTGGACGAAGAACGCGGTAAGGTGAAAGTGCTTGTGTCAATGTTTGGCCGTGAGACCCCGGTGGAACTTGATTTCTTGCAAGTTAAGAAAACTTAAGGTAATCTAACTACGTACTTAACGTCACAAAATATATATGGCAAAAAAGATAACAAAAAAAATAAAATTACAAATACAAGCCGCAAAAGCTACCCCTGCGCCTCCATTAGGGCCCGCGCTCGGTCAAGCGGGAATAAACATAGGGGACTTTGTCACTAAATTTAATGCCGCGACCGCTAAAATGGCCGGGGATAAAGTATCCGTAAATATTACTGTGTATGAAGACCGAAGCTATGATTTCGTCGTGAAAACTCCTCCGGCTACCGGGTTGATTTTGAAAGCGGCAGGAGTGGAAAAAGGTTCAGGCAAGAATACCGCGACCAAAGCCGGAAAAATAACCAAAGCCCAAGCATGGGAAATAGCCGAAAAGAAAATGAAAGATTTGAACGCTAAAGACAAAGAAGGCGCGATAAAAATTATTGCCGGTTCCGCCCGTTCTATGGGCATAGAAGTTACGGATTAAAGATTTTTAAAATAAATCGATGCAACAGCTTGGAGAATTGGACTACAAAAAGATTCTCATTTGTTTGACGCTTTACATAAGCTCTCTTTTTGCGGCGAATACGCTCGGAATTAAATTAATGCCATTTCTTTTTGGCACGCATCTTTCAGTTGCAGTTTTTTCTTTTCCTATTGTCTTTTGCATGACCGATATTATCGGAGAAGTTTACGGTAAAAAAATGGCCAATAATTTTGTCCTCGCCGGTGTTGTCAGTATTGTTTTATTTTTACTTTATTCTCTGATTTCCAATGTTATGCCTTGGGCATATGAAGGTCTTTGGGTGAAAGATGGTTACAACCAAATTTTCGGTCTTTCTGCCCGTTTTTCCATAGCTTCCGTCGTGGCTTTTGCCATTGGCCAGTATCAAGATATTGTTTCCTTTTTCTTTTTAAAGAAACGCATAGGTGAAAAACTTTTCTGGCTCCGCTCAAACTTGTCTAATCTTTGGTCGGAGTTTTTTGACTCCGCTATTTTTATGTTTATAGCCTATCTTGGTATTTTGCCGGTAAAAACCATTTTTCTGATTATAATTCCGTGGTGGCTTTATAAGATTTTTATGGGCTTTCTGTATACTCCGCTTTCGTATTTGGGAATTCGTTTATTGCGAGGAAAAAATAATGCAAATTATTCCAATCAAAACCAGAATATTTAAAGAGAATGAGGATCTAATAAAATTCATTCTTGAATATGTAAAAAGAATTTCTGAAAATTCTGTCCTTGTCGTTACTTCTAAGATTGTGGCTTTATCAGAGGGAAGAACGGTAGAATATAAAAATAAAGCTCAAAAAGTTAAACTTATAAAACAAGAAAGCGATTTTGCAATCAAGACCAAGATTACCTGGCTTACTATAAAAGACGGAATGGTAATGACCTCAGCTGGAATCGACGAATCTAATGCAAATGGAAGGATAATTTTACTGCCTAAAGACAGTTTTCAGTCTGCGGATTTAATCAGAAAAAGATTAAAAAAAATATTTAAAGTTAAAAAATTTGGCGTGCTTATCACTGACAGCAGAATTTTCCCGCTAAGGGCTGGTATTGTAGGTGTAACACTAGGATATTCAGGGTTTAGAGGAATTCTTGATTATCGTGGCTCTAAAGATATTTTTGGCCGGATTTTAAAGATGTCTAGGACAGATGTGGCGGACAGCTTGGCAACTTCTGCTGTGCTTTGTATGGGAGAGGGTAAAGAACAACAGCCACTTGCTTTAATTACTGATGCTCCCATTATTTTTACCGAGAAAGTTGATAAAAAAGAATTGATTATGGACCCGAAAGAAGATTTGTATTTGCCTTTTTTTGGGAGTATATTAAGGAAGTGACCCATTCGAAAAGCTCAGGGTCATGGTGAGTAAAATCGAACCATGAAAAAAGCTGTTAAGAAAACCATAAAGTACAAAAGACCTTCGTGGGATGAATATTTTTTACAGTTGGTAGATATGGTTGGTTCCCGCGGGACTTGCGATAGGGGAAGGTCTGGAGCGGTCATTGTAAAAAATAAAAGAATTTTATCCACAGGATATGTCGGCGCGCCGGTTGGCTTGCCCTCTTGTGATGAAGTAGGCCATGAAATGCATACTGTCACACAAGAAGACGGAATTGTTTCTAGACATTGTATTAGAACCGCGCATGCCGAGTTAAATGCAATTACCAATGCCGCGCGTGTTGGTGTTTCTATTGATGGGTCAACATTATACTGTAAAATGGTTCCTTGTTATACTTGTGCAAAAGCGATTATAAATGCCGGAATTAAGCGTCTTGTTGCTAATAAAGATTATCACGCAACTAGACAATCAAAAATTATTTTTAAAAAAGCCGGAGTGAAATTAGAAATTATAAATAAAGAAGTTGAATCTTATAAGGACCAATAGTTTTATGGTTGACCTAAAAGAAATACAAAAAGAAATAATGAGAAATAAAATTGAAAAGGGATTCAATACCACTGACATCGCTCTTGAGTTTTGTCGCGCGCATGAAGAACTTTCAGAGGCGTTTAAAAAACACAACTATGGACAAGACGGTGTCGCTGAAGAGCTTGCGGATGTCGCAATATTCCTGCTTGGTATGTGCGAAATTCTCGGTTATGATTTGGAGAAAGAATTGGTCAGAAAAGTGGAAATAAACAAGAAGAGAGTTTATAAAAAAGAAAAAACTAAAGATGGCAAGGATGTTCTCATAAGAGTCAAAACTCCACTTGACCCTTAAAATCTTTCATACACTGAGAATGTATAAGGAATAGGATTTTTCTCGTCCGCTTTTTTCTCTTGATGCGATATTTCGTTCCAGACCACAGGAATAATTTCAGGGAAAAAGCTATCTGCATCATTATCTTCCGCTTCAATATGTGTAATATAAAGTCTATCAGCTATAGGCATAGCTTGTTTATATATTTCCGCCCCGCCAATAAAGAAGATTTCTTCATTTTTATCAGGCAACAAATCCAATGCCTCGCTTAGAGAATGCGCTATCTCAATTCCTTTTTTTTTATAATTCACATCTCGGGTTATCACTATATTTCTTCTATTAGGTAAAGGTTTTCCGATAGATTCAAAAGTTTTTCTACCCATCACTACGGTATGCAATGTAGTGATATCCTTGAAATGTTTCATATCAGCGGGCAAATGCCAAAGCAATTCATTTTCTTTACCAAGTTCATTATTTTTTCCGATTGCTGCTATAAGTGAAATCATAATATTTTTTTAGATCGCTATTTCAAATTTAATTCTGTCATAACTCTCGTATCCGATAATTTCAGTGTCCGTATATTGCCAATCAAAAATTGATTTGAAATTGTTTGTTTTGATTTTCGGTAATTTATATTTATTTGGGTCGCGTGTCAGTTGTTCTTTCATTCCATCTATATGATTTAAATATATATGGGTGTCGGCTAAAAATCCGGTGAGTATTCCTTCCTCCAAACCTGTTTCCAAGGCGAGAAGATGTAGTAGGGTAGCATAGCTTGCGATATTGAAAGGTAGTCCTAAAGCCACATCCACACTGCGTTGATTCCAAAATAGATTCAAGCGATTGTTTATAACCGTCACTTGAAAAGCATAATGACAATATGGGGGTATTACCTTGTCCACATCTACCGGATTCCAGGCGAGTACTAACATCTGCCGACTGTCCGGTTTTGTTTTTAACATTTCTACTATTCTTTTTAATTGATCCACTCCTTTTCCAGTGTAATCAGTTTGATAATTTTTATATTCAGTACCGAAATGTCTCCATTCCCAGCCATAAATAGAACCCAAATCTCTTTCTTTCAGCATTTTCTTTTTTGTTTCTTCTGTATGGTCATAAGGAACTTTCAGGGGACTACACCACTCATCCCATATGTGGTTGTTCCTATCCTGCAGCCATTTTTTATCGGTGATGCCCTTAATAAAAAATTCCAGTTCGGAAGCGACAAGACGGAAAGGTATTTTTTTGGTGGTCAATAAAGGAAAACCGTCTTTCATGTCATGCTTAAAAATTGTCCCGGCTATAGTAAGCGTTCCTGTACCCGTGCGGTCAGTTTTTTTCTCCCCATTTTCTAAAACATTTTTCACGATATCCAGGTATGCTTTCATATTTTTAAGTATAACTTTTTATTTCTTTTTTAGAAATCATTGACAAAATATAAGGAAAATGCTATTCTTTACACATCATTCTCGACTATATACATATTGGGAGTGACCCATTATGTACAAAAATCATATCTCATCAAAGCCAAAGAAATTTGGAACTCTTAAATTTAGTTCCAATAAGCCTGCCCGCCAATTCAAGAGCGGGAATTTTAAGAGAGGTAATAATCGTCCTAAAAAGAGAGGTTTTTCGGAGCGTATAGATTTCTCCCGCTTTGTTAAAAAAGGGCAAAATGTGGAAGAGAAACCATATGTTTCTAAGCATACCTTTTTGGATTTTCCTTTTAATCCGCAAATTCATAAAAATATCACAAGAGCCGGATTTATAAATCCGAGACCAATTCAAGACCAGGCTATTCCATCAGTATTAGACGGCAAAGATGTTTTTGGTATGGCCAATACCGGCACCGGCAAAACTGCGGCATTTATTTTACCTTTGATAGAAAAGATTGTGCAAACAAAAGGGCAAAATAAACGCGAGATAGTTCTAATTATGGCCCCTACTAGAGAGCTCGCGATGCAGATAGATTCCGATTTTCGGGCGCTGGCTTTCGGCCTTGGTATTTTCTCCGTGGCTTGTGTGGGCGGACTTCCTATAATGAAGCAGATTGGGGAAATACAAAGGGGAGTGTCGTTCGTCATCGGCACGCCGGGGCGCATAAAAGATTTGATAAATAGAAAAGTGTTGGACTTGTCTACGTGCCATAGCGTGGTTCTTGACGAGGCGGACAGAATGCTG
>CAYPAN010000017.1:1547-11458 GCA_964408725.1 uncultured Candidatus Saccharibacteria bacterium | reverse complement strand
CTTTAATAAAATGTATAGAAATAGAAAAAGCCTATTCCGTACACGAAATAAATAAAAGTTCGATAACTTCAATCTATTTCTTGCGCGGAATAGGCATGGTTTTTAAACGATACACTATTCTACTTTTTACTACGCATTAACAAACCTTTATATTTTAATCCGAGGGTTTATTTTTATCAATCCCACGGAGAATTCTTTGACCGTTTTTACTTTTAATAAATTCGACCGTGTCTTTCCCTGCAAAAATAGGTAAGCCTACTTTTGGAATTTGAATCACTACCTCAACACCTTTCTCTCGTTCTTCTGCAATGTATTTTATAAAGTTCGGATCTTTTTGTAGATAGTTTAATATACTCATTTTACAAGTACCTGGATTTTCTTTTTGAAATTCAGGTTTTTCCATTGGCTGATATATTCTACCTGGTACACCAAACATATTAAAAGCCTTTTTTATTTTTCCAATAAAAGTACTTGGTCGTTTTGGTGCTGTATGCAAGGTAATATCAGTTAACAGAATAGTTCTGTATTTCATGCCTAGTACTCTTTCAGTTGGTTTTAATTTTAATGTGTATTCCATGGTGTTTTTTATACTTGCTTTTATTTATACTTAGGTGTATACTATCTTATACTATTATGAATAAAAACACAAGGGATAAAGATATAGCAGTGCTTAAATTTATAAGAAATATGTTCATTAACAGCGGTATAGGTCCTTCCCTAAGGGAGATAAATG
The DNA here is from genome assembly GCA_964408725.1 of uncultured Candidatus Saccharibacteria bacterium. GTDB lineage: Bacteria > Patescibacteriota > Minisyncoccia > Phycocordibacterales > UBA9973 > UBA9973. The sequence continues at coordinate 10,725 of CAYPAN010000017.1, read as the reverse complement.
AGGTTACAGGAGGTAAATCTCCTCGATCTGCCAGTATAATTTTAGATCGTCTTGAAAAAGATGGTTTTATAAAAAGAGAAAATGGAAAAATATTTTCTATCGCTTTTGAAAAACCAAATTCTGTCTCAACGATTAATATTCCTTTAGTTGGAGCAGTACCTTGTGGTACACCAATGTTGGCAGAACAAAATATTGAAACTTATATTCCTGTTTCAACTGCTTTAGCAAAGAAAGGATCAAATTATTTTCTTTTAAGAGCTACCGGGGATTCTATGAATCTGGCAGGAATAAATGATAAAAATATTCTTTTAGTTCGACAACAAGAAACTGCTGACAATGGAGAAAAAGTTGTAGCTTTAATTGATGAAGAGGCTACTGTAAAAATTTTAGAAAAAAAAGACGATGTAGTGATTTTAAGACCAAGGTCAACAAATCCTATACACAAGCCAATTATATTAACAAATAATTGTAAAATTCAGGGGGTTGTCGTGGCTGTGCTTCCTTCTGATTTGAATTAAATTTATGTTGTACACACAAAGTCAAATGGTTTACGGAGATTATAAGTGGATTGCTAGAGCAGACCATGATAACCCAAAAATAATTGGTGGAACTGATCATGCAGAATTAAATCGTTCAGAAGGTTACGAAATGCTTTATTTTATAAATAGCCTAGCTAAAACTTGGAATTGGGATAGCAGTAATATCATACCTTCTCTTCAACATCTAGAAAAAATTATTAGAACAGAAGTTCCCTCAAGTATCAGAACCCACACAGGAATTAAAGAGTGGATAGCTTCTAATCATAAGACCATCTAGTATTAAAATTTTATGCCCATTCCTCATTCTCAACTTGAAACATGGTCTAATCCAGGTCCAACAATTAGTTCAAGTAATACTTACCAGTCAATAAGAAATGCATTGGAACATAGTAATTCGCCAATTTTAGATCGTATTAAGTCAAAAGAAATAAAGATTTATTTACAGGGTTCATATGCAAATGATACAAACATTCGTGGAGATAGTGATGTTGATATCGTTGTTGAACATACTGGTGCATTCCATTCAAATAAAAACGATCTTAGTTATTCAGAACTCCAGCTACATGAGCAAACTTATGGGTCGGCTTCTTATGGTTTCTATGATCTAAGAAATGATGTTATAAAAGCACTTCAATTATATTTTGGTAATGCTTTTGTAGATACAACAGGAAACAAATCTATAAAAATATTACCTAATAATGGAAGACTTCGAGCAGATGTTGTCCCTGTTATTTCTTATAGAAAATATTCATATTTTAATGGCATATACGATCATGGAAAAGAAGTAGGTGTATCTTTTAATCACAAAACAACAAATAAAACAATATTTAACTTTCCAGAACATCACTATCAAAATGGTGTAACCAAACATGATGATACAAAGAAATTATTTAAACCAACTGTGAGAATATTTAAAAATGCTGTAAGCTACTTAGTTGATAATGGAAAATTACAAAAAGGTGTAGCCCCTTCATACTTTCTTCAGTGTATGGTTTATAATGTTCCTTCAAATTTATTTGAAAGTGATCTTACTGTAACTTTTTGTAATGTAGTTAATCATCTTCATTCAGTAAATTTTTCTACTCTGGTGTGCCAACACGAAATGCATCCGTTATTTGGAACAGATGATACCTATTGGAATGAAGTAGATGCACGTGTTACATTAGACGCTTTAATAAAATTATGGAATGAATGGTATGCATAATTATTCAATAAATTCAGAAGAGCATAAAATAGTATCATTTTATCTTGCTATATTGGCAATCCTTTTAGCGTGGGGGCTTTCCTTATTTTCAGACAAAGTTTTTAGTATTCCTTGGTGGATTGAAGCTCCATCTGTTATAGGATTCTACGGGATTTTATATAAACTCTTTGATTCATGGTTTTGGAAAAAAGAGATACTAAGAAAAATAGGACTTATCAAAACTCCTGTTGTCGAAGGAAATTGGACTGGAATATTAAATTCCTTATCTCAACACTCGACAGGTCCGATTGATATAAAAAAATTTAAAGTTAAGCAAACATGGACACATATTAGAATTTATCTAGCAACGGAAACATCAGAATCATATAGTTTTGAGGCATCAATGACAGTTGATCATTTTGATACAGCGAGAATACATTACCAATATATGAATAGCCCAAAGGACAGCAGTCCTGAAACAATGCATATGCACTGTGGATCAGTCACAGCTAAGATAATTGATTCAGAAACAATAGAATCTGAATACTATTCTGGAAGAGATAGAAACAACATTGGCTCATTTTCATTAAAGAAATGTAAATAAAAAGGTTATAAATAATCATGCATAACTTTAATGAGGTCACTGGAACAAGTAGCGAAGAAAATAAATTTTCATATTGAAAAGAAAAAGCCCACAACTATTAATGAAAAATGGATTAAAACAAACTCACCAGCTTCTTACAAATTTATAATAGAAAATTCCATTGATTGGGACACGGTAACAATAAGTCTTGATAAGTCATACCAAGGAAAATGGAATAAATGTTCGAAAAGAAAAAGATATCTAGATCAAGAATTTTACAAAGACGAGAAAGAACTAAATCAAATATTAAATACTCATAAAGATAAACTTTATACTTTTGTAAGTAGAATAAACAAAGAAGACGAACTTGTTTGTGACAGAATAAGTATTTTATTGGTTAGACTAGCTCAAAAAGGTAACACTCTTGCTTTGGTAAAAATTAAAGACCTATATGTTTTTATAATAGATAAGTGGCTAGAGGAAAGTAAATATTTAAAGAGATGGCGTGGTTATGAAAAGGAATTAGTAGCCCTATTAGAAAGATGTGTTTTCAGATATAGATACTCTGGTACATTTATTGGCTATTTATACAGAACTCTTCAATTAAGTGCTTTGGCATTAGAACCATTAGAATCCTATTCTCTTGATGACAAGATGTTTGATGGTTCTAAAACTAGAATAGACTTTATATCCTGTGAAAATTAATACACTTTTGATACAATGAACAAATGATCAATCTAATTATCCTTGTAGTTTTAATAGCGGTTGTTTTTATAGTTCTTAAGAAATATTTTCCAGACATATTTAATGAAAAAGATAAGCCAAGTAAATCTCCATATAATTACAAGAAAAAAGACTTTTTAATGAGTCGAGCAGAACATGAGTTTTTTGATATTCTTGTTGAAGTAGTGGGAAATCAATATTATGTGTTTCCACAAATACACCTTTCAACTATTTTAGATAATAAGGTTGTAGGACAAAATTGGAGAGGTGCATTCCGTCATATCGATGAAAAGTCAGTTGATTTTGTTATTTGTGATAAGGCGTATATCAAACCAATTCTTGCTATTGAACTGGATGATAGAACACACGAAAGAGAAGATCGGAAAGGACGAGATGGAGAGGTAGAGCGTATTCTTAAGGAATCAGGATTATCTCTTTTAAGGTTTGGAAATAATGGGAGTTTTAATAAAGAAGAAATAAAGCGTTTGATCTTAGAGAAATTAAGATAGGTTTTATATACAAAAGTTACAGTTGAATGTAACCTTTAACCTCAGTCCCGTGTCACTTTTGTCACTTTTTAAAGTCGCACGAGATACGTCGTTGTGGTAAAATAAAATTATTAAAAATAACCTTACAGGGCTTGTCAGTGAAAAGTCCTAACACGAGTATCTCCGCAAAGTTTTTATTTGTGCTAAAATTACACTAAGTCGTGGGTATTATAAATAACTATGAATATAATTTTATGAAAGGATTTAACGCGAATATAGAAAAAGAAACTTTGGAAAATAATAATTTCCGCAAAGTTTTATACACTGGGAAACACAGCCAGTTGGTTTTGATGAGTTTGAAACCGAATGAAGAAATTGGTATGGAAGTCCATAAAGACAACGACCAGTTTTTTCGTTTTGAAAAAGGACAGGGTAAATGCATCATTGACGGCAATTTCTACGAGCTTGGCGACGGGTCAGTCATCATAGTCCCGGCCGGAGCAGAGCATAATATAATAAACACTTCCGGTCTGGAAGACTTGAAGCTTTACACCATTTACTCTCCGGCTCACCATAAAGACGGTATAGTGCGGGCCACCAAAGAAGAGGCGGAAAAAAAGGAAAATGACGAAGAATTTGACGGAATAACGACGGAATAAAATTGGTATATAATGTACTGATGACTTCAAAAAGATTTGAAGAAGAATACAAAAAACTCAATACCGCCCAGAGGGAAGCGGTAGAATCCATAGACGGACCCGTGATGGTGGTGGCAGGGCCAGGGACGGGTAAAACCAAAATATTGACTTTCCGGATAGCGAATATTTTGATGCGGACCGATACGGCTCCGGAAAGCATTTTGGCGCTGACTTATACGACTTCCGGAGTTATAACGATGAGAGAGAAACTTATTGAAATCATCGGTGACAGGGCGTATCGGGTGAATATTTTTACTTTTCACGCTTTTTGCGAGCATGTTATAAAAGAATTTCCTTTTTATTTTGAAGAACTTGAAGGAGGCAGAGTAATAGGTGATTTGGAAAGGGTTGAAATTATTGAATCTATTATAAAAAATAATAAATTCCAGCATCTTGTCTCTTTCCACGACGAATTTTCTTTTTTGAATAAAATAGTGGATGGCATACTGGCGATAAAAAAGGAAGGATTATCGGAGAAAGAATTTATTAAAAAATTACCACTATGGAAGAATGCTCTCCTTGCCGATGAAAATCTGTATTACAAAAAAGATTTTGGGGGATATAAGAAAGGCAGTATAAAACCGGCTGAAGAAGAAAAAGTGAATAAAAAAATAGAAAAATCCAGAGAGCTTGGGGAAATATTCTCTCTTTACCAAAAAGAGTTGAAAAATAGAGGACTATACGACTTTTCCGATATGATACTCTATGTACTTCACGAATTTTCAGAGAATAAGAACCTTAAATCGGATGTGCAGGAAAAATATCAGTATATTCTGGTAGATGAGCATCAGGATACGAATGAGGGGCAAAATGCCATAATTGAATTTTTGACAGACGCTCCGCATTTGGAAGGCAAGCCAAATATCTTTACCGTAGGAGATGAAAAGCAGTCCATTTACAGGTTTCAAGGTGCCAGCGCGGAAACTTTTTCCAGATTTGGTGATTTATATAAGGATATAAAATCAATTACACTTTCTGAAAATTATCGTTCAACCCAGGATATATTGGATGGTGCGCATAGTCTTATAGCCAAATCTAAAGGTTTAAAAAGCAGTACTCGTCTCCATTCCAATCTCCATTCCAATCTCCATTCCAACACAAAAGAAAATAAAAGGATTAATGTCCGTGAATTTTCAAATTATAAATTTGAGCTCCTATATTTGGCTGAGGAGATAAGGTCAAAAATAAAAGATGGTGTGCAACCGAGCGAGATTGCCGTCCTCTACCGCGCCAATAAGAACGTTTCCGATGTTAAAACTATTTTTGATTTTTACAAGATTCCTTATACCATCTTTTCCAAGGATAAAATATTGGACGACCCGAATATCAGAAATCTGGTAAATATCCTGAAGGTTGTTTTTAATCCCAATGACGACCATTTTCTGGGAAAAGTTTTTTTTGCCAAATTTTTAGATCTTGACGCTTATGATGCTGTCAGGATATTAGATAAATTCAAATCTCTACGCAAACAGGAAAAAAAGCATCTTTTCGCCATTATTGAGGACAAAAAAATTCTGAAGGAAATTGGAGTAAAAAATACGGAAACTTTTTCCAATCTCGCAAAAATTATTAAAGAGTTAAAGACGGAGTCCTTGAATCAAAATTTTCCAGATTTTTTCAAAATATTTTTAGGAAAAACTGGATACATGCGCTATATGATTAATTCTACGGATAGTCGTCTACAACTCGTGAAGCTGGATAAACTTCTTGATGAAATAAAAAGCCAGAATCGGACAAAGAAGGATTACAGTCTCGCCGATTTTATTTATTTTATAGACTCATTTGCTAAATATAACTTGGATATAAAAAGCACCGACCCGGAAATTATTGAAGGCGTATCTTTAATGACTGCTCATGGCTCCAAAGGCAGAGAATTTGGATATGTTTATATAATAAATGCCACAAGGAGTTCCTGGGAAGGCAGCCGCGGAGGCAGCAGTATTACTCTGCCTATTTATCAATACGACGGCGACATAGAAGACGAAAGAAGGCTTTTTTATGTGGCTATGACGCGCGCCAAGCAGGAATTATCCATTTCTTTTGCTCGGACGGATAATGATGGCCGGGAGCACGAGGAATCTGAATTCGTAAAGGAAATAAACTCGTCTTTTAAGAAAGAAGAAATAATGAAAAACTTTGAGGGTAAGAATATTGATAAACTTGCGTCTTTTATGGATTCGGAAGCAACATCGGCTTCCTTGTTTGACAAGGAATACTTGCGCCAGCTCTTTTTCAAAAGAGGGCTTAATGTTTCCGCTCTTAATAATTATCTAGATTGCCCTAAAAAATATTTGTATAAAAATCTCATAAGAATCCCTGACCTGTATTCTCCGACCTTAAAATTCGGGAGCATCGTTGATTATGCTCTGAATAAATTTTTTGAAAAATCAAAGAAAGAATTAAAGATACTGTCCAAGAAAGTGCTTTTGGAAGAATTTGATAAAGGTCTGAATAAGTTTAACTTGCCGGAACGGGACGAAGAAAAGTTCAGGGAAAGGGGAGAAAAGGCATTGTCGGAATATTATGATGAATATTCCAAAAGCTGGACATATAAAGTGGATGTGCAGTTTCTGATTGAGAAAGATTTTGAGCTTAATGATAAAAACATCATAACTATCAGTGGTATTATAGACAAAATAGAATATGTTAATGATTTATTTTCGCCAAATGTAAATATTATTGATCATAAAACAGGGCGTTCTTTTTCTGAAAAAACAAAAGAACAAAAAGCCGATTACGAAAGGCAGCTAATTTTTTATAAACTACTGCTTACAAATTATGATAAAAGGGAATTTGTAATAAATAAGAGTATTCTTGATTTTGTAGAAAAAAACAGAAAGGGAAAGTTTGAGCAGTACACTTTTGAAGTTAAGAAAGAAAATGTTGATAAATTAAAAGAAGAGATAAACATTTGCGCTGAAGATGTACTGTCCATGGAATTTCTTAAAAAGGGCTGCAACAAAAAAGACTGCGAATGGTGTAAGATCTAAAATCTTGGGCCGTTGTCCAGCCAGCCTAAATAAAGGCCTAAAAGAGCAAAGAAAATTATTAAAATTATAAGAACCCAGTAAGTTTTTCGCATTTACAGATTATAGCAAAAAAGTACTTTTTGTGATATATTTTGCTTAATAAATGAGCAAAGAAATCCAAAAAGGCAGAGAACATCCGCTGTTAATGCTGGCAGACCAAGCCTATGAAGTTTTTTCCTCGCTCGGTTTTGAAATTGCCACCGGTCCGGAACTCGAAAGTGAATGGTACAATTTTGACGTCCTGAATGTTTCCAAAGACCATCCTGCCCGGGATATGCAGGATACTTTTTTTATTAAGAACCAGAAGGAAAAGGTTTTACGTACGCATACTACCAATGTCTCAGCCCGTGCGATTGAAAAAGCGGGAAAAGAAGGCAATTTGCCCTGCGCCTTCATATCCATAGGCAAGGTATTTCGAAACGAGGCAACCGATAGCACTCACGAAATGCAATTTTTCCAGATAGACGGCACAATGGTAGGCGAAGATATTTCTATTGCCGATTTGAAAGGCGTCCTTACGCATTTTTATAAAAAGATGCTGGGTGATGATGTTGAAATGGAGTTTCGTCCTAGCTTTTTTCCTTTTGTTGAACCAGGCTTGGAAGTGTGGTTGAAATTCAGAAATCGCTGGCTGGAAGTTATGGGCGCCGGTATGCTTCATCCGAATGTATTAAGAAATGTTGGACTTGACCCGGAAAAAGTACAGGGCTTTGCTTTCGGCGGAGGACTTGACCGTATCGCAATGGTGAAATGGGATATTCCGGACGTCCGGCTTTTTTATCAGGGTGATTTAAGAATTAACCAGTTTTAATTTATGAAAATTTCTTATAATTGGCTCAAGTTGTATATACCGGAGGTTCCAAAAGCAGAAAAATTGCGGGATATTTTCACTTATCATCTTTGCGAGGTGGAAAATGTTGAAGAAAAAGAAGGTGATTTTATTTTTGATATAAATATCCTGCCGAACAGAGCGCACGATTTGCTTTCTCATCAGGGTATTGCCCGCGAATTGGCTTCACTCTTGGATATTCCATTTGTTGACCCTACACCGAAGTACAAAATACCTGAATCAAAACCGACAAATTTGAAAATAGAAATAAAAACCGACAAATGCCGCCGTTATATGGGGCGTATCATAAGAAATGTGAAAGTTGGACCTTCTCCAGATTGGGTAGTACAGCATTTGGAATCTATCGGACAGCGAAGTATTAATAATATCGTGGATGCTGCAAATATTACGATGTTTGATTGCGGTCAGCCGATTCATGCTTTCGACTTCGATAAAATTTCCAAATTTATTTTGGTTCGTGAAGCTAAGGAAGGCGAGACTATGACCACTCTGGATAATAAGAAAGTAATTTTTAAATCTTCAAATATGGTGATAGCGGATGAAAAAAATGTTCTTGCTATTGCCGGAGTAAAGGGAGGGAAAATTGCCGAGGTGGATGAAAATACAAGGAATATAGTTGTAGAGATGGCCAATTTTGACCCGGTCAGTGTCAGGAAAACGGCTAAACAGCTCGGTATTTTTACCGATGCGGTAAAGCGTTTTGAGAATGATTTATCGTCGGAGCTAGCATTTTATGCAATGCGAGAATTCTCTGCTCTTGTTTTAGAAATGTGTCCTGAATCTATTTTTGAAGATATTGTTGATGTATATCCTCAAAAACAGGTGGAGCATAGACTTTCTTTTTCGGCTGACAGAATTTCTAAAATTTTAGGGTTAAAAATATCTGACGAAGAAGTAGAAAAAATATTAAAACGTTTTAGATTCGAATATAAGAAAAGTCCCCATGACAAGGGGGATTTAGAGGGTTTGTTTGAAATAATAGTTCCACCTTTACGTCTTGATTTAACCATAGAAGAGGATATGGCGGAGGAGATTGGTAGAATTTTAGGATACGATAAAATAAAATCAAAAATTCCAAAGATAAA
>CAYPAN010000017.1:0-1447 GCA_964408725.1 uncultured Candidatus Saccharibacteria bacterium | reverse complement strand
AGATTGGTAGAATTTTAGGATACGATAAAATAAAATCAAAAATTCCAAAGATAAACCTGCCTCGACTCGGCAAGGCAGGTTTCAAACCAAAGATAAATGAAACTTATGCCAAAATAAATTGGGCCAGGAATAAATTACTAAGTGATGGTTATAGCGAAGTTATGACTTATGCCTTCAGAGATAAAGGGGAAGTAGAAGTATTGGCTTCCGCGTCCGATAAAAAGTTTTTAAGAACGAATTTAGCTGACGGGCTACTTGAATCGGTATCTGACAATCTTCATATGCTTCCATTATTAGGTATAAAAAGTTTTAAAGACCTCAAGATTTTTGAAGTTGGAACAATTTGGTTTCCAAAAGAAGAAATTCATGTAGCCTACAATAATGAAGAAGCGATTATTGAAAAAAGTTTAGATGAATTCTGTAAAGATATGCCTACAAATTTTTCACTAGAACCTAGCCCAATAGAGCCCAAAGACTCTGTTGGGAATAATCTAGAAACTAAATTCAAAATGTGGTCAATTTATCCGTTCATTTCTCGTGATGTTGCCGTGTGGATGCCGGAAGGAGAAAGTTCCGAAAAACTCAAAAAAATACTAAAAGAAAATGGAACAAAGCTTTTAATTCAAGAACCATATTTATTTGATTCTTTCACCAAGGATGGCAAAACATCGTATGCTTTCAGGCTTGTTTTTCAGTCTTATGAACGTACACTTACGGATACTGAAATAAATGAAATTATGGCAAAAATTACTGATAAAATAAAAGAAAATAAAGATTGGCAAGTAAGGTAGTTGCTCTTTCTATACTAATTGCTATAATCTAACTATGCGTAAAAATACGGAACAAAATAAATTTTCTTTCTCGGCTACTAATTCTTGCTGTTCAGCTTTCTTCAATTTAGAAGGCTGATTTTTGTACTGTAAATACTTGGAATAAATATAACAACACAAACACCAGCCCTCTAAATAAAAAGGCTGGTGTTCTCGTTTAGTGGGAACAATTGTTCTTTCATTTAATTTTTTGGAGGTTCTTATGTGTTGTTCAAATGTAAAGTGTAAAGATTGTGGAAAAATTTTTAATCCTGCAGATGGCTCACACATTTGTGCAGAGTTTCTTCAGAGAGATTATGAAGAAACTCAAGAGTATGTATATAAGAGAAATCAGGAATGTTGTGCTTCTCTTACCTCCGAAATGCTTAAGAAGTCCTCGGGGAATTCCAATTAAAAATGGGTCGTTGCGATTGCTGCAACGACCCTATTTTATTACCGAAATAAGCCATAAAATAAGCTAAAATTCAAGTTGGCAAATAGGCTAAAAATGCTGGTTTTTTAAGTTGTTTTTTGCTATAATATCTTTATATGGCAAAAGAAAAAGAAGCCAAAAAAGATGCCGGAAATGGGCATCATTATGATGCTTCGGACATATCGGTTCTTGAAGGCCTGGAGCC
>CAYPAN010000016.1:5990-11578 GCA_964408725.1 uncultured Candidatus Saccharibacteria bacterium | reverse complement strand
TGGCCGATAGAATGTAAATTATTACTTATTGAGTAATGCCCGGGTGCCCGGACCAACGCTGCCTAGCTGTGAAAGTTTATGCGCTTTCTGAAACGCTTTTACCGCTTTTTCTGTAGTCGCGCCAAATCCCCCGTCAATCTTGCCGCTGTAAAAACCAAGAGTTTTGAGTTTCTTTTGCAGTTCCGTAACTTCCGCGCCGGTCGAACCTAATTTCAATGGTTTGGTAAATTTAAAAGTTGTAGTTGTTGTAGTCGTTGGTGTTGTAACCGGCGTTGTTGGTGTAGAAACTACAGTAGTTGTAACCGGAGGTGTATAAACATAGTTCGGACAGGATTGCCCGGTAATAGTGCTAAACATTGTAGCGGAAGTACAGCCGACTGGTATAGTAACTGTCGGAGTAGTACTACAAGGCACTCCGGTCGTTTGACTATATCCTGTATTGGTATAACAGCCGGCAGGCAAAGAAGTGGAACTTGTTCCGCCTACGGTAATAGAAAGAGTGGCACAACTTCCACCATTGGAACAAACATTCATAGCTCCGGAACCGGCGCTAAGACCATAAATCGTGAGCATATTTACATTCAATGTCGGCTGAAAAATATTATTTACGGTCGAAAGAATATTATAAGGCATAGACCCGCCGGAAACTGTAATACTTAAAGTCTGACCGACGGCAAGAGAAACATTGTCTTGACTTAAGGTTGGAAAACCGCCGGTACTGCTCGAATTATAATTAACGGTCACATTAAGGGACGCGCAATTGCTTGTCGAGGCGCATACATTGACGACGGAAGAACCGTTTGCGATTCCAAGCAAGCTTAATGTGGTTCCGGATAAATTAGCTTGAACTATGCCGGGATTTGAATTTGAAGAAACATAAAACAAACTGCTCTGCGGACCATAGATACTTACGTTTGTAGTCTGTCCAATCACAACGGTCGGGTTTGATTGACTGAAAGACACCGCCGAGGAACTTCCGGAACCAATTGAGACATTGATGATTCCGCAGGAACTCATATTGGTGGAACATACCGTTATTGAAGATGAGCCGGTAGTGCTTGAGGTAGTCAAAATAATACTTGACCCGGATACGCTGGTTTGTACCACACCGCCATTCTGACTTGCATTATTTAAAACCAGATAGGAACCTGAACCTCCTGATACTGATACAGAAATACTTTGTCCGGAATACAAAGAAACACTGTTTTGGCTGAAAGTTAATGGCGAAGCGCTGGAATTCTGAACGGTGATATAAATACTCCCGCAATTTGAACTATTGTTGATTAAACAAACAGTGGCTACGGTCGTGCCGTAACTATTTCCCAAAACAGTAATCTGACTTCCACCTAAATTAACACTAGCTATCATTGGATTTGAATTGCTAGACAGATAAAGAGAACTGGAGCCCATATTGCTGGCGGTAACTGTGGCAGACTGTCCGATTTGCAAAACAAGTCCGGTCTGACTCAAAGAAAGCATATTGCTGTTTGAGATATAAGAAGAAACTGAAGGCCAAGTGATAGTCGGCGACTGCGGACCGTTAATGCCGCTTGTTGTTATATAAACGGTGCTACTGGAAGCGACACCATAGGAAGCGCTGCTGATAGGAATTGAAAAAATTCCATTACTATTGGTAGTACCAATTGAAACTATTTGCTGACCGACGTTTAACTTTGTATAAAAAAGTAGGACAGTAGCGTTTGGGTCACCCGTACCATTAAGTTGCACTGTGTCTCCATCATTGGATGGTACGACTGATAATGTCGGGGTAATAATTGCATGCGCCACAGAAACAAAAAAGAGCATAAAAGAGGCAAGCATTCCTAGAGAAAACAAAACATATTTCTTAGATTTTATGTATTTCATATATATTTATTATACCATAATATTATACAATATAATACGCTATGGCATCAAAAAATGGTGCACAAAAATTTATAAACAAAAGTACAAATAGAGCCAAAAAATTACTAAAATCAAGACTTCAATTTATTAAAATATATTTTACCAAAAATAAAAGCTATCGTCACAACAACTATTCCGATGCCTATAAGTTCAATAACCAAAGTCAGATTCTGCCAGGCACTTCCCAAGAAATATCCGGCTATACCTAAAGCCAATATATTGGCAAACTCCCCTATCGTTGCATATAAGAAAAATTTTTTAGAAGGCATCAGAGACAAACCGCTTAAAATATTGACCAACGGCCCGAGCTGGCCGATAAAACGCGTGATAAAGATAGTGGGGCCGGAATTTTTATCAATAAATTTTTCCAAGGCGGCGAACTTTTCCGAAACTATCATTTTGCGCAAACCGATTTTCAGCAAAAATTCTTTGCCATATATGCGGGCAATTATAAAACCCGTGACATCACCCAAGATACTGCCTATAAATGAGACCAAAATTACTAAATATATATTAAAATATCCTTGTCCTGCGAAAGCGCCCGTGGCTAGTATAGTCGTGTCCGAAGGTAAAGGTAATAATACGGATGCCAAATAAGTTACGATAAAAATAGCTATGTATTTATAGAGTAAAAGAAAAGATAATACAGCGGAGAGAATGGCGTTCATTACTGTTTGGTTTTTGAAGATGCTAAATATGTTTCAACGGCTTTCTGTATATTTTGAACCAACAAGCCGGTATTTGTGTTTGTTTCCCTGGTATATTGCCTGATGGTAAGGAGAGGATACCTTTTGTCATTTATTTGCAAAGTATCTTTTAGGAGCGTTTCCGGCAATTTAAATATTTTATTTATGTAATCAAAAGTCATCCAGGATGATATATCTGCGACTAAAACCGGCTTCGGATGATAAATAGAAATATAATTCTGCCAGGCCAAATGCTGATTATTTTTTAATTCATAAACATTGACGACAAAATATATCCACGAAAAAACGCCTAAAATAATTACAGTAATGGCTACTATTTTTTTTAATTTAGGATTCATATATTTTAACACTGGAAATTAGAAGTTTTATTTATTTCTTCTTCACACAAGCTTTCATAAAAGCCAAAAAGAGAGGATGTGGGTGAAGCGGGCGGGATTTCAATTCCGGATGAAATTGAGTGCCTAAGAAAAATGGATGTTTACTTTTGGGCAATTCGGCAATTTCCATAAGTCTTCCATCCGGAGAACGTCCGGAAAAAATCAGACCTGCCTTTTCAAGCTTTTCTATAAATTCCCCATTAACTTCATATCGATGACGATGGCGTTCGGAAATTTTAGACACGCCATAAGCCGTCTCCGCGATAGTTCCCTTCTTTAAGTTCGCAGGGTAGGCGCCCAAACGCATTGTCGCGCCGTAATTCTTTTCTTTCAGATTCTTTTTTTGGTCCGGCATTATGTCAATCACCGGATTTTTAGTATTTGGATTGATTTCAGTGGTATGAGCGTCTTTCAATTTTAAAACATCCCGCGCAAATTCTATTGTGGCAATCTGCATACCGTAGCATAAACCGAGATACGGAATTTTGTGGGTACGGCAATATCTGGCAACACTGATTTTACCTTCTATGCCCCGGCTCCCGAAACCTCCCGGCACGATTATACCGTCAAACTTGCTCAACTCTTTCAAGGAACTCGGATTTTTTTCAAATTGTTCCGAGCTTATCCATTGAATCTCCGGCCGGCGTGAGAATACTCCAGCGGCATGCCTTATGGACTCAATCACGGAAATATACGAATCTTCAAGCACAAATTGACCTGTGCCAAAATACTTGCCCACAATCCCTATACGAACCGGTTTGGCTGCATTATCCATTTTTTTAACCATAGCCCGCCATTCCTTCATATCTTTTTTGCGCGGCGACATTTTGAGCTTTTTAAAAATACGGTCGGCTAATCCGTCGTTTTCAAAATTAATCGGAACTTCATAAATATTCTTCACATTCGGCGCGGAAATAACATCACCCTTTTCTAAACTGCACATAAACTCAATTTTTTCCTTGCGTTTGTCGTCCATCGGAATATGCGCGCGAGCCAGAATAATATCCGGATTCAAACCTACGGCATTTAGGCTGCGTACGGCGTGCTGAGTCGGTTTGGTTTTAAGTTCATTGCCGCCGGCGCCAAGTGCGGGCACAAAGCTGACCAGGACCAAAAGAACATCATTCGGGTTTTTAATCCGGAGCATACGCACGGCTTCAAGAAACAAAATGTTTTCGTATTCTCCGACCGTGCCCCCGATTTCGGTTATCGCTACTTTGGCTTTGGCTTTGGCTGCCGCTTTATTAATACGCTCGATAATCTCAAGCGGTATACGCGGCACAACTTCCACTTGCCTGCCGCCAAACTCCAGATTTCGTTCTTTTTGAATTACGGAAAGGTACACACTGCCTGTGGTCATATAATTTGTTCTGCTCAAATCACGGTCCAGGAATCTTTCATAGTTGCCCATGTCCTGGTCGCATTCCGTGCCGTCATCCAAAACGAAAACCTCACCGTGTTCGGTAGGATTCATAGTGCCGGCATCAACATTGACATAAGGGTCAATCTTAAGAGTGGTGACTTCAATTCCCCGGGACTGAAGAATTTTGCTGATTGACGCGGAGGCCACGCCTTTTCCTACTCCCGACATAACTCCTCCTACCACAAAAATATATTTTGTATTGTTTTTCGCCATTTTTTATTTACCTATTTATTTAAATATCTTCTAATCGCGATAAAACTGGAAATCATACCCAGAAGAACACCTGACAATAAAATAATTACGGAAATTTGGAATAAATTTGAAATATAATAATCATAAATATTAAGCCCTAAAAAATTGGTCATATTGGCCCCCAAGTAAGCGGTAATTGGCCAGAAAATAATCAATGTGATAACTGTAGCAATAATACCATAAATCGCCCCTTCTATCATAAAAGGTCCGCTAACCCGCATCTTGGAAGCTCCAACCAGACGCATCACACCCACTTCTTCTTTGGAAATAAAAATAGCCAGGCGGATAGTATTGAAAGATATAATTATGGAAATAATAACCAAAATCAACGTCACCAAGAAACCCAACTTTTGGGCGCCGGATATTATATTATTCAATCTATCTATGACTGTTTTATTTTGATTGTAATTTACCTTATCTATTATAGAGGTCGGGCCGGAAACCAAAGCGTCATTTCCCTTCAGAAAGTTCGCGATGCTCTCATATTGGGAAACTTCTTTGGCTTTGATATTTAGGTATGCTCCCAGAGGGTTATCTTTTATTTCATCCAACGCCGCAATGGTCGAGTAATCGTTTTGATGGCGGTCCCTAAAAAGTTTCAAGGCATCATCGGCGCTGACATAAGAAACTTCCGCCACTTCCGGCAAACTTTGCAGGGATTGTTCTAAAGACATTATACTGCTCTCGGGCGCACCGACATTGAAATATATCGTGACATCCACCTTGTCTTTTATTTCCGTCAACGAAAAATTGAGCACTGCCTGCAATAATATAATCGTGGTAATGACGGATAGAGTGATAGTGACGATGAGAACGGCGGCGAAAGACACTAACCCGCTTCTGGTAAAATTCACAAACCCCGCCTTTATAATTCTTTTCAGGTCAGTCGTCATATTATGGTCATTATACAATATACTTGCCATT
>CAYPAN010000016.1:2394-5890 GCA_964408725.1 uncultured Candidatus Saccharibacteria bacterium | reverse complement strand
TCGTCATATTATGGTCATTATACAATATACTTGCCATTTTTGTCATCCCTCACAATTTTGCCTTTTTCCATAGTGATGACCCTGCCTCCGATGGAATCAATAACTCCCCTATTGTGCGTTGTCAAAATAACCGTCGTGCCCAAATCATTTATTTTTTTTAAAATTTGAACTATTTCATAAGTGTTAACCGCATCCAAATTGCCCGTCGGTTCATCGGCAATAATGAGCTCTGGCTGGTTTATAATGGCCCGCGCAATGGCCAGACGTTGCTGTTCTCCTCCGGACATCTGGTGCGGAAAATGATGCATTTTATTGCTCAAATCAACAAGCTCCAAAACATGCGGTACATCGCTTTCTATTTCTTCATTAGTCTTGCCCACCGCTTCCATAGCAAAAGCGATATTCTCATAGGCGGTTTTATTGGAGAGCAATTTGAAATCCTGGAATACCACCCCAATTCTTCTCCTTAATTTGGTCAAATCTTTATTTTTTAATTTAAAGACATTGGTTGATTCAAAAAAAACGGTCCCGTTGGATGGAACATCGTCCGCCAAAATCATTTTAACCAGAGTGGTTTTACCAGCGCCGGAATGCCCGACGACAGAAACAAACTCCCCCGTGGTAATGGTTAAAGTCACATCATCCAAGGCCACGGAATCTTTATTGTAAATTTTAGAAACATTATTGAAATAAATCATTTTCTCTAGTTTATCATAAAAAAAATTTAGACACAAAGACATAAAATACAACCCCCTTAATCCCCCTTGTCAGGGGGAAAGAAGAAATCATATAAAAAGAAAAATCCGCTTTGCTAAAGAGGATTCTTCCTCCCGCAAAAAATGGACATAAAAGTCAATCAAAATTGAAAAAAAATACTTATAAAATAAGGTCCCGTTCCTCCCCTGACAAGGGGAGGTTAGGAAGGGTTTATTAATTAATGGATACAACCCCCTTAATCCCCCTTGTCAGGGGGAAACGTTAATTCTCTGGATGATATCATTTAAAATAAATTCTGTGTTTTTTAATATATCTTCATTTTTATATCTAATAATTTTTATTCCAAATTCTTGTTTCAATAAATTGTCTCTTTCATCATCTCTAATTTTTTGAAACTTATGAATTTTACCATCAATTTCTATAGCCAGTTTTAATTTTGCGCAATAAAAATCCGCAATAAAATTACCAATTGGTTTTTGACGAGTAAATTTAAAATTAATTAGTTTTTCATTTTTTAAAACTTTAGACCAAAATTTTTTCTCTGCTTCCGTTTCAGATTTTCTTAATTCTCTGGCTTTGGAAACCAGATTTTTATCGTATGGAATGAATTTATAAAGTTTCATAAATTTTATTATATAACAAAACTCGAATTAAAAAGCCCCCTGACAAGGGGGTTGGGGGGTTGTATTAAAGATTCTTCTCCGCCTCAATAAATAAATCCAGATTTCCTCCAAGAACTTCATCCACATTTGCGGTTTCAGCTCTTGTTCTATGGTCTTTGACCATTTTATAAGGATGCAATACATAAGAACGAATCTGGCTACCCCATTCTATCTCCGTATTCTTCAATTTCATTGATTCTTCCACACTTTTTTCCTCTTCTTCCGCTTTTTTGAAAATTTTTGCCCGGAGAATGGACATAGCCCGCTCGCGGTTTTGCTCTTGGGAACGTTCTTCGGAAGAATGGACAGAAATATTGGTCGGGATATGGATAAGCCTGACAGCTGTTTCTCTTTTATTCACATTTTGTCCTCCCGGACCGCCGGAACGGGAAAACTCTATCTTTAAATCACGCTCCGGAATAAGAATATCTTTCTCTTCCAGCTTGGAAAATTTCGGTAAAACTTCAACCAGAGCAAAAGAAGTGTGTCTCAACTTTTTCGCGTCAAAAGGAGAAATACGCACCAAACGATGCACCCCTCCTTCATTCTTTAATATTCCATAAGCATCTTTGCCCTGTATTTCAAAAGAGACATTTCTATATCCGCCGTGGTCATTTTTATGTTCGTGAATAAAAAATATTCCCCAACCGCATTTGGCCGCATACTTCATATACATATCTAAAAGCATCCGCCCAAAATCTTCGGCATCATCTCCTCCCGCGCCGGAAATTATGGTGATAATTGCGTTGCCCTTATCGTATTTTTTACCGCCAGCAAGTTTGTCTTTTAACTCCGATATTTTTTTTAATATCGCCTGCGCTTTATTTTTATCATTCCAAAAATCCACTTGAGCGGTTTCTGCCTCCAGCTTTTCTATTTCTTTTTTTATTTCTTCAGGATTATTCTGCATTTTTAATGATTTTTTCACTTTTAAAATATTTTTTCGACAAAACAGAAAAATATTCATCTATATAAGGAAACATCGTATCCCCAGCCATAAAAGTGACAAGGACTTCTCCATTTTTATTTCTGTATTTACTAAGAATTTTATTTTTCTTCATTGAAGCTATCATTTTATTTATCATCGCCAGTTGCATACCGGTCGAAGGTCCGACCAAGAGACCGGCGCGAATAAGCTCCAAGCTTTTTTCATACGCGGATTTTTGGTCAATAGGAATGGTCATATCAACCACTTTCCCCCACGGAAAACCGAGTTTTGGGATAGCATCTTCCCCGCGAGGCCCCGGAATAGATGAACCGCGTTTTATACAAGCACCAACAACAAAAATATTTTTATTTTTTCTTTTTAAATAAGAGCCGGCGCCGTATATTGTCCCCGATGTGCCCACGCTTGAACAAAAAATACTTATATTGCCCTCAGTTTGTTCCCAAATCTCTTTACCGATATAAATTTCCGAAGCCAAAGGACTGTTTGGATTAATATATTGATTCATATTAAACCACCCTTTTTTCTTGCCTAACATTTTAGCCTCATAAACACCGCCAATGTCGGCAAATACATCCGGACACGAAGGCCCTTTTGATATTAAGAGCTCCACCCCAATCAATTTAAGAATCTTTTTTTTATGTTCCGGGACATCCGGAGTGATAATTGCATGCATATGAGGTATGCCAAAATATTTGGATAGAACCGTCAGGGAAAAAACAGTGTTGCCGGAAGAATACTCAACCAAGTGTTTAGTCTTGTGAACTATATCTTTGGAAAGGCTGGAGAGCATACTCCAGGCAAACAGGGATTTAATGTTCGCCAGCGGAAGAAATTGCGACAGTTTTATAAAAATCCTAACTTTATCTTTTTTAAAATGATTTATTGATGACGGCAATTCCACCAATGGTGTCATGGAAAAAGAATCAGGGTTTAAAAAATGCAGCATTGCTTTATCTCCTTCAAAAACTTTCTTATCAATATTTTTATTTTTTTTACCCTTTTTCATATTTTATGGAGCCGATGGACAGGATTGAACTGTCGACCCCCGCTTTACGAAAGCGGTGCTCTACCAACTGAGCTACATCGGCTTAACTTGTGAATACCTACCAAAACAGCTACATCGGCTTAACTTGTGAATACCTACCAAAACAGCTACATCGGCTTAACT
>CAYPAN010000016.1:0-2294 GCA_964408725.1 uncultured Candidatus Saccharibacteria bacterium | reverse complement strand
TGTGAATACCTACCAAAACAGCTACATCGGCTGGTCTCGCCCGTGGTCTACGACCGAGGGAGCCGTTAATTGGATTTGCACCAATGACCTCGTTCTTACCAAGAACGTGCTCTACTACCTGAGCTATAACGGCAATCACTAGAAACATCTTAGTGTATTTTGACTTATTTTGCAAAATACTGATATAGTATATTTATGAGATTTAAATTCACTAAAATAATGCTTGTTGCCATTTTAATTTTAGCCTCATTCTCTAAAATTTACGCGGCAGCTCCTACTTATGAACCACCTCCGACGGCCAGTCAGGTTTTAGTTGTTTATAATTCTTCCTATGTTACAGACTCCGACAGCGATGGCACTCAGGATTCTCTGGAAGTTGCAAACTATTACAAAAATAAAAGAAGCATTCCCTCCGCCAATATTTTAGGCATAGCGGCACCGACGACTGAAGAAATTACCAGAACCCAATATGATACACAAATTAAGCCGGCGATAGAAAGCTACCTGACCTCAAGCGGACTGAAAGATTCTATAAAATATATAGTCTTGGTGAAGGGCATCCCATTAAAGATACAGGCTACAAATGGCACATCTTATGGCACAACAAACTATTCTTCAGTCGATGCCGCTGTTTGTCTTTTATATCAAACGTATGACACCACTTGGACTTTATCTAATCCATATTTCAATGTTGACCCTTCCTACACTAAGAACTACCGTTTTAAAACAAACTACTTTTCTAATAATGGAGTTTACCTTAAATACTTAGTCACCCGTTTAGACGGTTACACAATGGCAAATATCAAAGGAATGATTGACCGCGATTTTATAGCGGACACTAGCGGAAACGGTTATTGGATACTGGATAATTATACAAATGAACCATATACGTATATGCAAACAGCTTCCAATTATTTGCGCAATTTGAGACAAAATGTAAATCCAAATCCATGGTCCACCTCAGCTATGATAACCAGAAATCCCGCGGGTCCTGTTATCGGCTACACTTCAAATGGCATTCATGCCGGTATGGGTGACGGTTATGTTTCCAATATTCCGTCAAATCCAAATCATCTTAATTTTACTCTGCTTCCGGGCGCAGTATTTTCCACTTATGAAAGTTTCAACGCTTACGGCTTTGTAAATGAAAATCAATCAACCCAGGGACAAGTCGCTGAGTGGATAGAAATAGGCGGTTCCGGAGGAATCGGCAATGTTTATGAACCATGGTCTTCAAATATTGCTAACGAAGAAATTTTTATGCCAGAGTACGCTGTTGGTTATCCATGGGCTGATGCCGCTTACCAAAGTTTGGTAAATATGGACTTCGTTTCTGTTGTTGTCGGAGACCCATTAATGATTATACGTGATACCACCCCTCCCGCCGAAGTGACAAACTTGCAGGCAACTACCGGAAATGCGCAAGTATCTCTATCCTGGACCAATCCCGGAGATGCGGATTTCGCCGGAGTAGAAATTCTGCGTAAAACCGGTTCCTATTCTGCCAATGTCACGGATGGCACCGTTGTGTACAACAATAATGGAAATTCGTACACCGACACGGGACTTATAAATAATACAACTTACTATTACACCGCTTTCGCTTATGACCAGGTGCCAAACTATTCTGCCGGGTCGGCAAGCGGAGCAAGAACTACAGCTGTCCCTTCAATTGCAGTAGACCATACCCCTCCCGCCGAAGTGACAAACTTGCATATTGTCGGCGGAGACAATAGAGCCTCTCTATCCTGGACCAATCCCGGAGATGCGGATTTCGCCGGAGTAGAAATTCTGCGTAAAACCGGTTCCTATTCTGCCAATGTCACGGATGGCACCGTTGTGTACAACAATAATGGAAATTCGTACACCGACACGGGACTTATAAATAATACAACTTACTATTACACCGCTTTCGCTTATGACCAGGTGCCAAACTATTCTGCCGGGTCGGCAAGCGGAGCAAGGGCAACGGTTATTACATCATCAATAATCATATCCGATGTTGTCCCTCCGGGCAAACCTAAAAATTTCAATGCTAGCGCCGGAAATACTCAAATTTCTTTATCCTGGACTAATCCTACCGACACGGATTTTGTCGGAGTAAAAATTTTAAGTTGAAATGTGATGTTTTTTGGAATAAAGTAGGGTATAATTTTAAAGCGTAGAAGTAAGGAGTTAGAAAATGATTACGAGCAAGTCGATTATGAATCCCATTTCCATTCATCATTTTGGTGATCTTCAACGAATGATTAATGGTCAGCGTCATCGTGGCATTATTACAACTGCAAGTCGGG
>CAYPAN010000015.1:0-11909 GCA_964408725.1 uncultured Candidatus Saccharibacteria bacterium | reverse complement strand
AAGAAAAAGAATATTCTATTTTTGACAAAGCGAAGGTTCTTCTTTTAATGACCGATTCCACAAATATTGAAAACGAAGGCTACGCCCTGCCGGAAATAAAAGTTCATCAAGGATTGGAAAATTTAATAAAAAGAATAAATGGGCGCATAATTATTGCCGCCTTCGCATCTCACATCACCAGATTGGCCTATGTGGTAAAAATTGCTGAAGACCTCGGCAAGAAGATAGCTCTGGACGGACGCTCTATGAAAACAAATATAGAAGTGGCCATAGAAGCCGGGTTTTTCAAGCCTAAAAAAGGCACTCTCATTCCTATAGAAGAAGCGGGCAATTACCCGCCAAATAAAGTGGTAGTTCTTATGACCGGCGCTCAAGGTGAAGAGTTCGCCGCGCTCAACCGCGCGGCCAATAAGTCGCACACGAAATTCTCTCTGCATAAAGGAGACACCATAATCCTTTCGGCTTCCATCGTTCCCGGCAACGAACTTCAGGTTCAAAAAATGAAAGATGGTTTATCCCGCCAGGGCGTGAAAATTATCAGCTACCGCACACCGGGCGAAGATTTCGTTCACGCTACCGGACACGGCAACAAAGAAGACATAAAATGGCTTCATAAAAAAACTCACCCGAAATTTTTCATACCTATTCACGGTCATCATTATCACCTTGAACTCCATAAAGAGCTCGCTTTAGAGCTCGGTATGTCGGAAGAAAACATCGTTGTTCCGGACAATGGTTCTATTATTGAAATATCCCCTGATGGAGAAAAGATGACAATGCGCAAAGAAAAAGCCCCATCCGGCCTGATGATGGTGGACGGCATTTCAATCGGTGACACGCAAGACGTCGTCATAAGAGACCGTGTGATGCTGGCAAAAGACGGGATGTTTGTCATCATAGCCCTGATAGACCAAAAAACCGGAAAATTAAAAAAATCCCCTGATTTGATATCGCGTGGGTTTGTATACTTAAAAGAAAATCAAGATCTTTTGCGCCAAGTGCGAATTATTATTAAAAAAAGCGTGGAAGATGTGGCTATGAGGAACAATATGGTTGACTTGGATAATATAAAAGCCAATTTGGGCGAGACAGTTTCAAAATTCTTATATCAAAAAACGGCAAAAAGGCCTTTGGTTATTCCTGTAGTATTAAGTATTTAAAATATACAAAAAAATTGGAATGAAATTTAACAGAAAAATAATATACTTGGCTGGTTTCCTATTTTCTATACCGGTTGCTCTTACCTCCTATATTAATTCAAGTTTTTTAGAAATCTACGTCGGTAAAAATTATATAGGTATCATTTATATAATTGCTTCAATCATAACCATTCTGGGCTTATTAAAAATGTCCAGAATTTTGACTCGCTTTGGCAATCGTCTGACGATTCTTTCTTCCTGCCTGTTTATATTTCTATCGCTCGTTTTACTTGCTTTTGGAAAAAATATTTTTTTAATAATCCCCGCTTTTATTCTTTATTTCCTATCAACCAATTTTATCATTACCTCACTTGATATTTTTATTGAAGATTTTTCCAGAGCTTCCAATATCGGAGCATTGCGCGGATTTTATTTGACGATTATAAACCTCGCCTGGATAGTTGCCCAAATGATTTCCGGTTCAATTATAGATAAAAGCTACTTCTTCGGCATTTATCTTTTTGGCGCCGGGTTTATGTTTTTGGTAATGCTTATTTTTATCTTATTCCTGCGCGATTTTAAAGACCCGGAATATAAAAAGGTTGCGGTGGTAAAAACAATTAAAACTTTTATACAAAATGAGCATATATCAAAAATATATTTTGTGAATTTAATCCTGCAAACCTTCTATGCCTGGATGGTGATATATACACCGATATATTTACATGAATATCTGGGATTCGGATGGGATAAAATAGGCATTATTTTTTCCATAATGCTGGTCCCGTTTGTTCTAGTGGAGTTCCCTTTGGGAAAACTTTCAGACAAGACAGGCGAGAAAAAGAAACTTCTCTGGGGCTTTTCAATAATCACTGTCTCAACTTTATTAATACCCTTTATGAATGAGCCGAGTCTTTTGCTTTTAGCTTTGGTCCTTTTCTTCACACGTGTAGGGGCCGCCACGGTAGAAGTTATGAGCGAAAGTTATTTTTTTAAGGTTGTTAACGAGGAAAATGCCGACGAAATAAGTTTCTTCCGCAATACCCCGTCTGTTTCTTATATAATCGCTCCTCTTATCGCTGTTCCTGCCCTTTTTTTGATTCCATCTTTCAAATATCTTTTCTTTGTTTTGGGCGCGATATTAGTTATAGGATTTTTAATCACATTACGACTTAAAGATGTTAAATAAAAACTATTTTAATTATCTTTAGCTGCCTCAAGAGTTACTTGCACGGTTTTTTCCGCGCCTTTGTGAAGAATTTTTAGAGTAATAACGTCACCAATATTTTTCACTCTAATAAGAGAAGCCAGGGTATTGGTATCATCTAATTTCACACCGTCAACTTCAAGAATTATATCATTTTCCACAATACCGGCTTTATCCGCAGGACTACCAGGAATAACGGCAAGCTCATCTGGATTTTGCCCAGCTTTGACCAATACGCCGTAGTCAACCGACAAATTATTCGCGTCTTTCATCGCGGCATCTATGGAAACATATCTGACACCTAAATACGGCCTTACTATTTTACCGGTGGCTTTGACAGAATCAATCGCACCCTTAACACTATTTATCGGGAGAGCAAAACCCACATTCTGCGAACCTTGCGCTATCGCTACGTTGACACCGATCACGTTTCCAGATAGGTCAAGCAACGGCCCGCCGGAATTTCCGGGATTAATGGCCGCATCGGTTTGAATGACATGGTCTAATACCTCCGTATTGCCGGACTCGTCGCCGGCTGTGACTGAACGGGCAAGTCCTGAAACCACACCAACTGAAACTGTATTCCTGTATTCGCCAAGCGCATTGCCTATGGCAATCACGCTCTGTCCTACTTGTAAAGAATCGGAGTCTCCCAAGGAAAGATACGGAAAACCGGAACCTTCAATTTTTATTAGAGCAATGTCAAGCACTGGGTCTCGGGCTACGACTGTGGCCACATGCTTTTTCCCGTCATTGGTAAAAACCGTGTATTGTACATCTGTCTGGTCAACCACGTGTTTATTGGTGACAATCAGTCCGTCGCTTGACACGAAGAATCCTGAACCGCCTCCGATTTCTTCATTCTGTGTACCATTTTGACGATACTGTGGAATATTAAATGAAAAACCGGGGAATAAATCACCAAAAGGATTTTGGTCTTGTTGATTAGGGTCTGTGTATTCTTCGTACTTGGGCACATTTTTACTGATAATGATGGAAACTACAGCAGGATTTGTTTTTTTAACGGCATCAACAACAAAAGATTCCTGTGAAAATATAGGCTGTTTTTCCGCATCTTTTTCTGCATTTAATTTAGCATCATTATTCAAAGCGCTTTTTGGATTTTGTATTTCCTGCAGGTATTCCTTGGCAAAATAATCAAAAACGTTTGCCCTAAAATGCCAAATAAAACCAAGACCTATGGCTAGAATAATAATGAGGGAACCCAAACTCGTCAAAAAAACCGAAAGAAAGTTCTTATTTGAAAAGATTTTTTTAAAAAAATTGATTATATTTGTTTTTTCCATGGTTTTATATACGTTAATAATAAAAGAATGGTGCGACCTTTCTTCATTAAGAAAGCAAAAACATTATACCAAAAGTATTATTTTTTTAGCAAGTGATTTTTATATATCTTTTCTTTGTAAGGTTTTAAACGCTTAATTTTTATAAAAATACCTTTATTTTTTAGGTCTTTTTTAAGATTCTTAACATAAAATTTCTGGTCATAACCAAGGGCAATAATATCGGGATTCTCTTTTACAATATGCGGAATATGATTTTTTATACCGGAAAGAACCACCTTATCGACCAATTTACATTTTTTCATCAAAATTACCCTTTTTTTTTCCGACAAGAATGGAGATTTGCCTTTTATTTTAAAGACATTCTTGTCCCGGGCAATTGAAACAATCAGGAAAGGGTCCTTGGTTAATTTTCTCGCCTGGTGTAAAAAATTAAGATGTCCTTTATGCAATCCGTCAAAAGTCCCAAAAACCATTATTCTTGCTCTCATAAATTTATTATACCAGTTTTTTGTTATCCACAGCTAAAATTGACAGATAATAAAGAAAGCATAAAATTAGGGAGTTCATCTAAAAATTGTAAAGAGTGATTGAGGAAACCGGTTAGATTCCGGTACAGTGCCGCTACGGTAAGTCCTGATTCGCCAAATGGCGAGAGGGAACAAGTCCGATTATCAATCATTTCATTTTTCCCGAGCAGGACATTCCTTATTCTTTTTGAGGACCAAAATTCTGCGCGGCAGAATTTTTTTAGTTTTATGAAGAAAAATAATAAAAAAATAATATGGCTTGGTCTCGCTTTATCGCTTTTTTTCTTTTTAATTTTCTTTTTTACAAAAAATATCGGACAGAATGCAAGCTACACCTCTCCACCTTTGCCTGCGCAAATAGAAACAGAAAAAGTAAATCAGGCAATTTTACAAGTCAATGATGAAAAAATAGAAACGGCAATAGTAAGCGGAGAAAATGTGTATGACTTTATGACAGAATTGCAGAAAGAAGGAAAAATAAATTTTGAAGACAAAAATTATTCAGGAATGGGAGAACTGGTAGAAGAGATAAACGGAATAAAAAATAACGGAGACAAAAATTGGATTTATTATGTGAACGGTAAAAAAGCCACGATCGGAATATCAAATTATAAAATAAAACCGGGAGATGTCGTATCCTGGAAATATGAGAAGGATATAAATTAAAAAATAAAAATTATGAAAAAGAAAATTATATTTATAACATTAGTAAGTTTACTGATATTTTGTTTTTTTAACACGGTTCACGCTGATACAACAATACACTTAGATATTGAAACATCTACTGGACCACTTTTTAACCAAGACATTACGGTAGCTCCGTGTGACAATAGCAATAATAACAACGGTACAATGGCTATAACTGCCTATTGTGCCGTATTGCAAGCTGGTTTACAACAACCGAGCCTTGCAAGCACCTGGGATTGGAGTTGGCCTCCAGGAGCATTTTTGAGTTCGGTTGGTTCAACAACAAATGGCAACGGCATTTATTGGGGTTGGTTTGTTAATTCAACTCTTGGTTCGACGGGCCTAAATGAATATAATCTTGCATCGGGTGATTCAATTCTTTTAAATTATGGCATTAATCCATTAAAAATTTCGGTTGATAATCAAAGTCCGACAGTGGGCAATACTATTAAATTTACTGTTACTGAATTCGGTTATGATTCTTCTTTTAATCCGGTCTGGAGTCCAGCGATAGGAGGAAAAATTGTCATAGAATCAAATAGCTTTGACCTTGATGATACTGGTTCATATTCTTTTACGGTTCCAAATACAAACACTTTTACAGTGAAAGGCCAACTGGCTAATTTTTTAGATACACCTCAAATAACAATTACACCCACTGCTCCTATAATTATTTCCGGTGGCGGAGGTCCACAGCTTACGAATAGCAGTGATGGAGGAACTTATATACCATCTCCTCCTGCGGTGAAACCGGTATTTGATATCAAAAAAGCCTACGATTTTTTATCTTCACAGCAAAAGGATGATGGGTCTTT
Organism: uncultured Candidatus Saccharibacteria bacterium; assembly: GCA_964408725.1. Taxonomy (GTDB): domain Bacteria; phylum Patescibacteriota; class Minisyncoccia; order Phycocordibacterales; family UBA9973; genus UBA9973. Next base: position 6,227 of record CAYPAN010000015.1, on the reverse strand, counting down.
TGGTGATAATATTTATACGGATTGGACAGCTTTGGCCTTGGCGTCAGGAAATAATACAGACCAAACACCTGCCAGCCCTCACGATAATTCGGGAGCAGGCTGGATAAAATTAATAAAATACTATGCAGATTCAAAAATGGACAATGCCACTCTGACGGATTATGAAAGACGCGCTATGGCGCTTATGGCTCTAGGACTTAATCCATACAACACAAACAACGAAAATTATATTCAAAAGATAACGGATAGTTTTGACGGCAAGCAATTCGGCGACGTAAATGAAGACAACGATGATATTTTCGCTTTGATTGTGTTGCAAAATGCGGGATTTACCCAAACTGACGGAATTATAAACAGTGATATATCTTTCATAACAAGTGAGCAAAAAGAAGACGGGTCCTGGGATGAATCCGTGGATATGACAGGCGCGGGAATAGAAGCTCTTTCTGTCTTTAATCAAGACCAGGAAGTTAAGAACGTATTAACCAAAGCTGAAGCATATTTGAAACAAAACCAAAAGAACACCGGCGGCTGGGGCAATGTTTCCTCCACTGCTTGGGCTGTCGAGGGTATACTTGCTCTATCCGAAAAACCGGAAGACTGGGTACCTGCCCGCAATGCTGAGAGCCTTTCTGATACAGGCGGGAATAATGGCAATACTCCCCTTAACTATTTAGCGGCAAATCAAGATATTGACGGCGGAATTAAGGATGACAATACACAAAATAAACTTTGGGAAACTTCTTATGCAGTAACTGCGTTATCAGCTAAAACTTGGAATCAAATAATGCAGAAATTCGAGAAACCGAAAATACTGGCGGCGGCAGAAACTAAAACAGAGCCCGTGCAAAAAATTGCAACACTTAAAAATTCGGGTCTTGAGAATGTAAATATTTCAGGTTCTCAAAAAATAAAAACGATTACAAAGATAAAATCAGAAAATTTAGTGAACCAAAACACGGCGGCAGTTATAAATGCTGTCAATAATTCCCCTGCCACAACGACAAAAACAGGAACCCAAAAAGAGAATTGGTTCGCTAATTTTTTTAAAAAAATCTTCAGTATTTTTTAAAATAAAGACAGTACCCAAGGAAGCGGAATAGCTAAAAGCATAAGAATAGCGCCGAGGAGACCCACATTCTTATAGAAGTTTATACGCTCCCCCATCTTTGCCATTTCGTCGGTAACTTTCCAGTACTGATGCATTTTAAGAGTGACTACAAACAGGAAGATAGCAAGCAAAGCCACTGAAAGCTCCACATACACCCCCAAAAGTATACCAAGACCTCCCACAAGCATCATAAGACCGGTCAAAACTACGGCTCCGTTTGGCATCGGCACTCCTTTAGACTGCGCATAACCGGCAAGCATCTTGATATGTCTGAAATGATTAAAACCGCTCACGACAAAATATCCTCCTAATAATACCCTGCCCAAAAGAAATAAATATTCCATATTGTAATAGGCGTTAAAGCCCGAATTAAATGATAATACCGTATTATACTATTTTGCTCCTTGGTGATGCAAATTCCACAATCTTGCCCGCTTTGATTTCTATTTTGTCTGCTTTTCGGAGATTTTTAATATGGGATATCGGTAAAATATCATAATGTTTTATTTTATCCAGTTCTTCGTCTATACCCCAAAGATCGCCTTCTTCCAACTCCCAGCCTTTTTCAAAAATATTCAAATTAAGCGGCTTGGAATATTTTCGCAAAGTTTTTTTACCATTATCCAAAAAATATTCATGAAAGTATGACATAACTAGCTCTCTTATATTTTTATAAACTGGTTCGCGGTATCGCAATACGGCGTGATTGGTCTTGGATAATGCACCCCAAAACCCTTTTACTTTAAATGGAGCAATGACGTGGTCATAATCCCCTTTCGTCGCCTCCAGATGTAAAATAAGCGGCGGAAAACCGTGCGACGAAAGTATGTATGCACCAAAAACAGCTCCTTCAATGCAATGCGCATTTTTGCTTCTCAAAACCATAATCGGAGATTTAAGAGTTTCACCTCCCTCTTCAAAATTAAACTTCAATCCATTTAAATAATCCTGCACCTTGGCTGGAGTATTTAATCTCTGTATTAATGTTTTTTCTTTTTTATTAAAAAACAACATATATTTTTCTAACCTGTGGATAACTGGAGGAGGTCGGACCTACTCCAAGGCAAGGTATTCTTTGCGGACTTGTTCCGGGAATTTTTCAATGGCGTAACGGAGCATTGTGCGAGGCATTTTGGAAATATTTTCTTTCAGGAATTTATGAAGTAAAGCCCCATTTCTTTTCCCCACTTCGCGCAATGCCCAGCCCGCGGCTTTATGCATAAGGTCATGTTTATGACTCAAAAACATTTTTGCCAGCTTTATTGTCCATTTCATATCTCCGTTTTTCACAAATACAAGAGTGGAAACCATAGCAATCCTTTGTTCCCATAAATTTTTTGAATGGGCTAATTTTATTAGGACCTCCCCCACACCTGGTGTGGGGAAAAGATTATAAAGATATTCCCCCAATATATGGCAAGATGATAAGTCCACTAAATCCCAATTATTTATATACTTCGTATTTTTAAGATAAAATTTCACGATTTTCTCCTTTTCATCCTGCGACCCATTTTTATATTTATACATCAAAATAAACAAAGCTATGAGTCTGACCTCATGTATTTTATTTTTTATCAGGGAACCTATTTCCTTTAGTGATATATTTTTATATTTTGAAGCGATAGAACGTGAAAGCGGCACAGTAAGCCCCCAGAAAACATCTCCAGAGCCATATTGCCCCTTCCCTGTTTTAAAATATCCGGCCAATAACTTTGCTCTCAATGGATCTCTATGCAAATTTATTTCCCGTAAAATTGCTTCATTCATTAGATTTTTACAAGTTTTAATTTTCCCTCTTGTAAAAATGAGCCACAGCTAAAAGAGTCAACAGAGCAAAAAAGGCCGTAAGAGCAAGCATTGGAATGGATATGTATCCTCCGAATTCAGATACTAAACGCTGATAGCAAGACACGCCTGAGGCATCGCACGGCACACTTGAAGTTTCACCAAAGTAATAAAAAAAGTTCTGATAGGCAGAAATTAAAAAGCCGGCGCATACAAGAGGTAAAGCATAACGGACGACTCTCCTGTCTTTATCCCAAAGAGCCACACCAAACATAAATACAGTTGGAAACATAAAAATTCTCTGCCACCAGCATAAATAACACGGAAGAAAATGAATAATTTCCGAATAAACCAAAGGAAAAACCGAAGCAAATAAAGAAAGCAGAAAACTAATCGGCAAAAAATGTTTAGAGATGAAATCCAGATAAATATTTTTTTTAGGACCAAAAAAAAGAACCAAAAGGGCGATGACAGAAAAAATCTGAAGCAAAATGGCTCCCAGTCCAAGAAATATATTCAGATAATGCACAGCTTCTGTATTCATTTTATTTATTGGGGCAATACGCAACCGGTTTTCGCGGCTAATGTTTCAAGTTTGACTCCGGCTCCGTCCGGAGAATCATCCGGAATTCGTGTTCCGTCTTTGAGTATCCAAGTCGGGTAACTGGTTATGCCCTTGTCTATGCATTCTTGGGTCTGACCTTGAGCATCAGGAGTGGAACATTCAACGTAAGGCAAAAACTGAACAGAGGAACCGAATAATTTCTTTTGAGCCTGGCAATGTGGGCACCAAAAAGCTCCATAAAACACAGCACCTTTGTCTTTTAAGCATTGGGCGAAGGCATCATATTTGCCGGGGCCTGCCGGCGTGGCACTACCTGAAGATTGAAGTAATACAGCGCTAATCGTTCCTAAAATTAAAATACCTATTACTAAAAGAAAAATATTTTTATTGCTCATAAATATATATTAGCATATTAAAAAATTTTAGGAAGAAAAATAATTAGCCCGACAATTATTGCGGTAAATACGGACAACAACACCGCAGCGGCGGCCACATCCTTGGTATCACGGGCAAAAGGATGATAGTCGGGAGAAGTAAGGTCTATGTCTATTTCTATTGCAGTATTTAACACTTCCGTCACCACCACGAAACCAATGGAAAAAATCAAGGCGACCCATTCCAGGCTTGAAACTTTTAAATAAAATCCCAAGAATACAACCGCTATTATGGCAAATAGAAGAACGGGTAAATGCATAGAAGTAACGCAAAAAACGCGCATACCTCTAAACGCATTTAAGAATCGTCTGCCAATCTTTATTTCATGCCAAGCTTTTATTTCTTTTTTGGAATCCATCAACTTAAATTACAAATACTATTTGACTATTAAAGTACCCCACATACCCATAGCTCTGTGATTGCCTACTGAACAATAATATTGGAAACTACCAATCTTATCGGCTACGAATTCCACTGATTCTTCGTCCCCCGTTTTTATGGTTTTAGTGGCAACTTTAAATTCATCAATAATTAAATTGTGAAAGCCATCGGCATTTTTAAAATCTATTCTAACTTTGTCTCCTTTATTGACTGTTATGGAATTCGGAATAAAAGAAAAATTCTGGCCGGTAACGGTAATTTCCTTTTCACCCGCCGCATTCAAAATCGGCACTGCAACATTATTCGTATTCGTTAATGTAGGCGCCTCGCCTTTTCTGCTAAAAAAGAAAATCCCAAGCACTATTAGAACCAAAATAATTATCACTATATATGTTTTTTTCATAATTTTTTATTATCTTATAATTGCCCGATTATTATAGCACATTTGACAGCCATGCTATAATAAAGAGTATGAAAGAAAAAATTTTAAAAGCTTTGAATTGGCGTTATGCCACAAACATATTTGACCAAAGTAAGAAAGTATCAGAGGACGATATTCACACCATTTTGGAATCTGCCCGTCTTTCTCCGAGTTCTTTTGGTCTTGAAATGTGGAAATTCATAGTTATTAAAAACCCCGAAATCAGAGCCAAATTGCGTGAAGCCGGTTACGGCCAAGCTAAAATCAGCGAGGCCTCACACCTCATATTGATAACCTATAGGACAGATGTGGTAGAAAATATTACTAAAGAAAGAATAGCGAGAATAGCTAAAATTCATAATAAAGATATAAAAGAATTTGAAAGTTTAAAACAAATGATGGACGGCTCAATCGGACAAAAAGATAAAGATGGGAGTTTAGAATCTTGGGTAAAAATGCAGAGTTACATAGCTCTGGGAATTATGGTAGAAACCGCATCCTTGCTCGACATAGACAACGCTCCGCTTGAAGGATTTTCAGGAGAAAAAGTTGACGAGATATTAAATCTAAAAGAAAAAAATCTAAAATCATCCACGATGCTGGCCCTGGGGTACAGAGGAAATGACCCTGCAAGCTTGCGTCCTAAAGTACGCCGGACTTTTGACGAAGTGGTTGAATTTATTTAATCTCCTGATTTCCTTGATTTTTACCCCGGAATAAATCAATAAAAGAGAAGGTGTATTTGGTGCTTTTTTCCAAGAGATTAAACAAAATTGCTATTGTAAATAATAGAATTGCGGTATCGCTACTAAAGAAAGACACGAGTATGGCAATTGCCGCCGCGCCTACCGGAAATAATATATGCATATTGGCATGTTCGTTTTCTGTTTTGGTAACTGAGGCATTTTCTATGCTTTTTGATTTAAGAACATACTGACGCATTCTAAATAAAGAGAAACCGATAAAAATAATATTAAGGGCGAAAAAGATAATAGCAGTTTTGGAATAGCTGTAACTGCCCAAGAAATGCGAAGAGAAAGGCACAAGCCCGACGAAGAAAAAGAATATAGCGTTTAGGTTGGAAAAATGCGTATCAATATTTTTGGCGAGTATTGATTCTATAAAATGGTGCGAACGCCAGTAAGTGAAAAGAAGTGAAAAACTCAAAAGATAGCTCAGAAAAATGGGATATAAACCAACTAACGCCTGGAAAAGAGTCTGGTCATTAACTACCCCTACATAGTCCGGTATGCGTATCTCAAAAACCAAAATAGTCATTACTATGGCAAATATGCCGTCTGCCAATTGGTCCAATCGTGCTTGTTTCATATCGAATATTGTATCATAAATAAAGCTTACTACTGATACTGAATATAAATAGGCTGTGGATTTAATTTTAATAAATCGTTCGGGGTCATAAGAACGGTACCCGGAGTCAAAACGTCATTTTTGTAAAATAATTTAAAACCGGTGAATTGAACAGGCTCTTTGTAAATAAATTGCTGGTAGGTATTTATTTTCTTCGCCTT
>CAYPAN010000014.1:0-12314 GCA_964408725.1 uncultured Candidatus Saccharibacteria bacterium | reverse complement strand
TGCCGGGGTGGCGAAATTGGCAGACGCACTTGCCTTAGGAGCAAGCGGAGTAATCCATGGGAGTTCAAGTCTCCCCCCCGGCACAAAAAAGCATAATTATTTTTTCCTTAACAATTCTTCGATTTTTTGCCTGTTCTTTTCTCCGCGGTCTATCTGTACGTCGATAAAAGGGATAATTTTTATTTTAATATTTTTTTTGAGATGCTCGCGCAATTCTCCTCTTTTGCGTTTTACAAAATCCAAGGCGCTCCCTTCTTTTTCATCCGGAAGGACTGTTATAAAAATGGTTGCCCGTTTTAGGTCCGGAGAGACAGTGCAAGAGGTGACTGTGATAAGGGAAGTGCGGTTGTTTTCTCGCCCCAAAAATTGAGCTCCAAGCTCTTTGATAAGGTTCGCCACTTTTTCATTTCTTTCCATTATTTTTGGGTAATATTAAAAGATTCAATAATATCTCCTTCAACAATTTCTATTTTTGATTCAATCATCATGCCGAATTCCGCACCTTCCTCGACTTCTCTTTCTTTCTTCTTGCTTTTTTCTATATTAACTATTCTTCCGCGCCCGATTTCAAACTCTCGGCGCATAATTTTAACTATTTTATCCAAAATCATACGTCCTTTTAAAACCTTGCCCCCAACTATCTGGCGCTCTTTGGTGCGGCTGAAAACTTTCAGAATTTTGGCTCTGCCAGTAGTCTCTATCGTTTCAACTTTTGGCCTTCTCTTTTCCATTTCTGTTTCCAGCCATTCCGTCATTTTATAAATAATATCAAAAAACGAAATAGTTATACCTCGCTTTTGGGCAAGTTCTATGGCGCTCTTGTCTATTTTCACGTTAAATCCGATGACAATTATATTTTCACTTCCGCTTATCGTTTTTATATCCGATTCGCCGATAGGTCCTACTCCTTTTTGCACGATTCTGAATTCCGCATTGTCGTTTCTTATTTTTTCAACTTCTTTTTCTATGGCTTCTATAGAACCTGAAATGTCTGCTTTCAAAATAATCGGAATTATTTTTTTATTTCCAGTTGAACCGGCAGAATTTTGTACATTGTGTATAGGTCTTTCTTTTTTCCATTCCTCTATATATTTCTCTGCTTCCTTTTTATTATTGAAGGATTTGAACTCCGCGCCGATTTTAGGCATTTTGCAAAAACCTACAAGACGCACCGGGGAAGAAAAAGAGGCTTCATCTATGGCTACTCCTTTGAAATTTTCCATAATATTGGCAGTACAAAAACTGTCTTCTGCCGCTACAATCATTCCTTTTGAGAGTGTCCCGTTTTTTATGACAAGAGTCGCCTGAATTCCGCGTTTGGAATCAAGATTGGTTTCAAGCACAAAACCCGAAGCAGGTTCATCTTTATTGCCGCTGAAGTTTTCCATCATAGCTATGATATTAATCAGTGAGAGCAAATTATTTACGCCGGCGCCGGTCTTGGCTGAAATTTCAACAAAAGGAATTTTGCCGCCGTAATTTTCCAGATATATTTCGTTTTCCGCCAGTTCCGTTTTTGTTTTTTCAACGTTCGCGTTTTGTTTGTCTATCTTGTTTATTGCCACGATGCACGGGATTTTATTGGAGACTATTGTTTTCCACGCTTCGATTGTTTGGGCTTTTACTCCGTCTTCGGCTGAAACTATCAAAACGGCAATATCCGCGATTTGCGCGCCGCGTTCGCGCATTTTTGAAAATGATTCATGTCCGGGTGTATCAATGAAAGTTATTTTTTTCTCTTGCCCTCCGTCTGTTTCTTTATGTACTACTTCATAAGCGGAAATGTTTTGAGTTATTCCTCCTGTTTCTCCTTCAACCACATTCGTCTTTCTTATATAGTCAAGAAGGGTAGATTTACCGTGGTCGATATGACCCATAATCACCACCACCGGCGACCTTTCTGTTTTTGTATCTTCTTTTTTTTCCATAACATTTATTTTACCTCGGCTTTTTTCAGCACCTCTTTCTCTTCAGTCGTGAGCTCATACTCCGACCTTCCGTCTTTAATAGGCTTGGCAAATATGCTCATTCTCTCACGGGAATAAAGACTTGATATTACTACACCGTCGCCGTCTTCATTTACCATTCCGACTGCGAAACTTTGGTTGCTGCCCTGGTCGGGGAAGGGGTTAAAGCGTATCGTTTCAAGCCCCCTTACGCTTTTTTTGAGTTTTTTATTTATTTCAATAATTTCTTTTTCAATTTTTTCTTTCGCGGATTTTAATTTTGAAATATTTTCTTCCAAAACCAGTATATTTTCTTCCAAGTCCTTCGCTTTTTTGCCGGAGAAAAATCTCTTCAGACGTTTCTCCGTCCTTATAATCCAAATAACGCTAATCAAGATAGCGATTCCGATAACAATAAAAAAAACAGCCTCAAGCTTTATATTCATACGTTTTCAATATATACTATTTTTATGGCTAAATCAAATAAGTTAGTGTATTTGGATTATGCGGCTTCAGTGTCGCCGAATCCAAGTTCCATACATACCGAAGGCATAAAAGCCAAAATAGAGCTTAAAAATGCGCGTAAAGAAGTTGCTCTTGTTTTAGGGACTCGGCCTGCCGAAATAATCTTTACGAGCGGAGGCACAGAATCCAATAATCTTGCCATACAAGGTGTGGTTTTGGCATGGCATGAAAAAACATCCGGGAAAATATTGCCGCATATCATTACCACCAATATTGAGCACCCGTCGGTTCTGGAGACTTTTAAAATTCTCGAAAAAAGAAAGCTCGCAGAAATTTCAATAGTGCCGGTTGAAAAAAACGGAATTGTGGATCCCAAAAAAATAAAAAAAGAAATAAAGAAAAATACCATACTTGTGTCTGTAATGTATGCGAATAATGAGATTGGCACTATACAGCCTATTCGTGAGATTATCAAAGAGATAAGACATTATAGAAAAATGCATACTAAAACACCTTTCCCTTTGTTGCATACAGATGCCGTGCAAGCGGTAAATTATTTAGATTTAAATGTTGAAAAACTTGGAGTGGATTTGCTTTCTTTATCTGGCACAAAAATAGAAGGGGCGGGAAGAGTCGGAGTGCTTTACAAAAAGAAATCTGCGCCACTTGTATCAATATTTGGCGGAGGAGACCAAGAAATGGGCTTGCGTCCGGGGACAGAAAGTTTACCTGCTATTTTAAATTTTTCCAAAGCATTAAAATCAGCACAAAAAAATAAAGAAAAAGAAACAAAACGCCTGACGAAACTGCGGGATTACTTTTTAAAAAGTTTATTAAAAATTCAAAAACAAAATTTTGATTTTTTAATTAATGGTGACTTAAAAAACATATTGCCCAACAATATAAACATCACATTTCCAAAAATACCAAGCGACCTTTTAGTGATTGAACTTTCATCCAAAGGCATAATGGCATCATCGAAAAGTGCCTGTAAAAGTTCGCGTAAGGAAGGCTCGTATGTTATACAAGCTATACGTCCCTCATCGGATATTGAAATTGGCGGACTGCGTTTTTCTTTGGGCCGAGATACAACTAAAAGCGATATTGACTATACAATCAAAACTTTATCTGTAATTTTAGCCAAACTCGGCAGATGGTATCTTTAGATTATAGATATATTGGAAATAGGGTTGACATATATGATATAATGCAGGTATGGACATAAAAGATTTAAATAAACCCCAACTTATAATGCTTGCATTATTGCTTTCATTTGTCACTTCGATTGCGACCGGTATTACCACAGTGACTTTAATGCAGCAGGCGCCTGCTTCGGTGACTGTTCCTATTAACCGTGTTGTTCAACAGACGGTTGAAAAAATCCAACAAGTAGAAGGTAAAACCACAGTGCAGACCGTGGTCATAAAGGAAGAAGATTTAGTGGTAGATGCCATAGCCAAAAATCAATCGGCTGTTTTTTCTGTAACCAAAGAATCACAGGATGCGTATGGAAAAACTATTGAAGTTCCGGCCGGACGAGGATTAGCAGTTTCTACAGATGGCATTATCGCTGTCGACGGTTCACTTATGCCGGACAATACTGGTGTTTATTACGTCAAAAATGATAGCGGAGAATTTAAAACAACTTTTGTTTCTCTGGATAAAAGCGGATTTGCGTTGCTTAAAATAGGAGACCCGGTAAATGGGAAAGATAAAGCTGTTTTCGCAGTGCCAACCTTTGGAGATTTGAGTAAAATGAAAGCCGGACAGAAAATTATAGTTTTAGGTGATACAATATCTTCTTTCATTTTTGACGGTAACGCGGATTTGAAAATTAATGTGACGAAATCAAATGGTGGGGGGTTGGTTCTTGACCTGGATGGGGATGTGCTGGGAATCACTTTGTCTTCTGACGCTGTGTCCTTTGCTCCTATTGATACAATAGTCGCGGCTCTTAATGTGAAGACAACCACACCAGGAAATACTCAAACAGATGCCGGGACAACAGCTCCAAGTAATGGACAAACAAAAACGCCATAAAACTTTATGAACTTTTTACTTTATAACTTATCCTATGCCACCACTTAATAAATTTACAACCAAATCAAAAGATGCAATAAAAAAAGCTCACGAGCTTGCTATTGAACGCGGACAGAACCACGTTTCTTCTTTACACTTATTGGCCGCGCTTCTTCTACAGGACGAGAGTATGGTCAATTCTATTTTGGATAAATTGGAAGTAGACACCGCGTTTTTAACCGATTCTATTTTGGAATCAATTGAATCGCCGGAATCAGCCAGCACTATTTCTCCGGCATATCAGATTTATCTCAATCCTGATTTAGCGCAAGTCATAGAGCATTCGGTAAAATTGGCGGAATATATGAAAGATGATTTTGTCTCGACCGAGCATCTTTTTATCGCTATGCTTGAAGTGGCGGGAGAAGCGCGTGAAATCTTGGCGCGGTTCAGGATTTTGAAAGAGCCTGTGATGAAAGTGTTGGAAGAGCTCCGAAGTCAAAATGTTACTGACGTGACGGAACCAAAAAGATTCAGATTGCTTTTGAAATATACCCGCAATTTGACCAAATTGGCAAAAGAAGACAAACTGGACCCGGTTATCGGGCGCGACAATGAAATAATGCGCATTGTGCAGATACTTTCCCGCAGGACTAAAAATAATCCTATTTTAATAGGTGAAGCCGGTACCGGCAAGACGGCAGTGGTGGAAGGACTTGCCGAACGCATTGCCAAGAATAATGTTCCTGAATCCTTAAAGGACAAGGAGCTTGTTTCTCTTGACTTGGGTTCACTTATAGCTGGCACAAAATACCGCGGAGAGTTTGAAGAAAGATTAAAAGGCATTATGAAAGAAATAGAAAGAGCCGACGGAAAAGTAATTCTTTTTATTGACGAAATTCACACCATAGTCGGAGCCGGAGGTTCAGAGGGCACGATGGATGCTTCCAATATGTTAAAGCCGGCATTATCTCGCGGAGAATTGCGGGCAATAGGCGCTACCACTTTAAAAGAATACCAAAAGCATATTGAAAAAGACCCGGCCTTGGCCAGACGTTTTCAGCCCGTATACATAGACGAGCCCAGCGTGGAAGACGCCATTACCATTCTTCGCGGGCTTAAAGAAAAGTATGAACTTTTTCACGGTGTTCGTATTACCGATGACAGCATAATCGCGGCTGTGAACCTTTCCACCCGTTATGTGACAAACAGATTTTTGCCGGATAAAGCAGTAGACCTTATTGACGAAGCTTCTTCTTCTTTAAAAATAGCGCTTGAAAACAAACCTCCTATTTTAGAGGACGCGCACAGGAAAATAATGCGTTTGGAAATTGAAAAAGAAGCGCTTAAAAAAGAAATTGAAAATAATTCCAAAGAAGATAATAAAGTTACGAAAAACAGAATAAAAGAAATAGACAAAGAGATTGCCAACCTGCATGAAAAGACAAAAGAGCTTGAGTTAAAATGGCAAAATGAAAAGGAAACGGTTGTAGAAATTCGTTCCATTAAAAAAGAGCTCGATACTCTGCGTCTCTCGGCTGAGGACGCCGAAATGAAATCGGATTTGTCTAGAGCGGCGGAGATACGCTACGGCAAGATACCTGTTTTGAAAAAGGATTTGGAAGTGAAACTTTTGCGTTTGAAAAAACTTCAGAAATCCAGAAGAATACTGAAAGAAGAAGTTACGGCTGAAGACATAGCTGAAGTAGTAGCGCGCTGGACGGGCATTCCGCTTACTAAAATGCTTGAGGAAGACAGAGCAAAGTTGCAAAGGATGGAAGAAGAATTGAAAAAGAGGGTAGTCGGCCAGGATGAAGCCATATCGCGCGTGGCTAATGTGATTCGTCGTTCGCGCGCAGGCATAGGAGACCCCAACAGGCCCAATGGCTCGTTTATATTCTTAGGTCCGACGGGGGTTGGCAAGACGGAGCTCACTAAAGCCCTGGCGGCTTTTATGTTCAATGACGACAGCGCTCTTATTCGGGTAGATATGTCCGAGTATATGGAAAAGCATTCAGTTTCGAAACTTATCGGTTCACCTCCGGGGTACGTCGGCTACGACGAAGCGGGACAGCTCACCGAATCTGTCCGGCACCGCCCCTTTTCCGTGATACTTTTTGATGAGATTGAGAAAGCGCATCCGGAAGTTTTTAATATGCTCCTGCAGGTCATTGATGAAGGAAGGTTGACGGACGGTAAGGGCAGAGTTGTTAATTTTAAAAATGCCATCATTATTCTAACCTCCAATATCGGTTCACAATTTGTGGAGAAAATGGAGTCAATCGGATTTTCCAATAATTCCGACAAGGAGGATTACACCAATATGAAAGAAAAAGTTATGGAAGCGATGAAAGACCATTTCCGACCGGAATTTATAAATCGCCTTGATGAGATTATTGTTTTTGATATTCTCTCGGAGGAAGCCATAAAAGAAATAGTTAATTTAAGAATGAAAGTGGTAAAAGAAAGGCTTCTCGCCAAAGACATAGATTTCAAAATTTCCGACGAGGCGCTTTCGTACTTGGCAAAGGAAGGATACAATCCGCAATATGGCGCAAGGCCTTTGAACCGCTTGATTCAAAACAAGATTCTAAATCCTGTCGCAACATACATTATTGGAAATGATGTGAAGAAAGGGGACACAGTTTTTGTTTCCGTGAAAGACAATGAACTTCTTATTGAAACTAAAAAGAGCAAAATAAAAAGCCCCATTCGTATGCGTTCCAATTCCGGAGCTAAAGCGTAAGATAAAATGAAAAACCGTCCCCCAACGATTTTTCATTGGAAAGACGGTCATTTTAATTAAACCTATTAATGTGCGCCGGGCAGGAATTTCTCGCCCTACGGTCGCGGGTGCTTTTCTATCTCGCTACGCTCGCAAAGAAAAGCCTTTCGAATCTGCACGGAAGCAAAGCAGTTTGCTTCCTCTCGGCGAGACATAAATTAAAAAGCTTGAGCAGAAGCTCAGCTTTTTAATTTTGTGCGCCGGGCAGGATTCGAACCTGCGTAGCCCGAAGGCGACAGATTTACAGTCTGTTGTAATTGACCACTCTACCACCGACGCATCCATACAAAATAACACAAAATAATCTTTTTTGCATCTCTAAGAAACCTGTTATAATTAAGTATATGAAAAACAACGTGTTTATTTTCCACGGTACGGAAGGATATCCTGAAGAGAACTGGTTTCCTTGGCTAAAAGAAAAACTTGAGGCAAAAGGCTGTAAGGTTATCGTGCCGCAATTTCCTACACCTCCGGTAGTACCGGCGAAAATTTCCGAATGGTTTGAAGTGCTTAAAAAATATGAAGAATATATTAACGAAGATACTATTTTAATTGGACATAGTTTGGGTGGTCTTTTTACTTTACGGGTGTTGGAACAATTGAAACTTAAAATTAAGGCAGTTTTCTTGGTTGGAGCGCCGATGGGAATTAAACCACTTTTTAATTATGATAGAGATAATAGTTTTAGTGGTTTTATTTTTGATTGGAAAAATATCAGGAATAAAGCTAAACATTTTACCGTCTATCAGTCGGACAACGACCCATACGTGTCACTGGACAATGGGAAGCAACTAGCAAAGAAATTGGGGATTGAACTTACCTTTATTCCCAACGCTGGACATTTTAATAAACCCGCAGGGTATTTAAGCTTTCCTGATTTACTAAAAAAAGTTGAAGAAGTTTTAGGTTGATCTCTGTGATATAATTCCTAGTATGTCATATCACTATATTTTCGGTTGGTTGGGAGCATTTCTGTTTGCGATATGTGCTATCCCGCAAGTGATAAAAACTTGGAAAAGCAAGAAAGCGGATGATTTGTCTTTGTGGTTTTTGTTATTCTGGCTCGGAGGGGAATTATTCACTATGTTTTATGTGGTAGTAGATGATATGTCGCTTGGCATAAGTCATTTTCCTTTATATATAAATTACATTTTTAATACAGTTTTGGTTTTGTATTTAATCTATGCAAAAAAATATTATAAGTAACGGGAAAAATATTCATTTTTGGTTTAGAGTTAGCATTATCCTAAAAGGGGTATATTCTGTTATTGAAATTATTGTAGGAATATCATCATTTTTTATAACTAAGGCGCTTGTTATTTCCACCACTTTATTTTTTCTGCAGGGAGAACTTGCTGAGGACCCGAAAGATTTCATTGCCAACTATTTTATAGCAGTAGCTAATAATATTTCCGTTGATGCAAAATATTTTTTTGCTTTTTATCTTCTCTCCCACGGGTTAATAAAAATTTTATTGATAGCGGGACTTTTACGGAAAAAGCTCTGGGCTTACCTTACCTCTATCATAGTTTTTAGTTTGTTTATAATTTATCAATTATATCTTTATTTTAATACGTTTTCTATATGGTTATTATTGGTTACGGCTCTTGATTTGATTATTATTTTCTTAACTATTTATGAATATCGCTATATGAAATCGCATGATATGTTTATGTTATATGCAAAGCATATAACAACGCCGTTCGGATAAAATAAAAGCAAGCTTTTGCTCTACTCCTCTCTTGTTGTTATAATACAAATATATGGCTAGAATAATTCACGGCTTTCATCTGACCAAAAAAAGGAAACATAAAGTAACGACGAGTTTACTTTTGTTTATTATTTTAATAATTATTTTGACTATCGGTATTTCTGCCGGCAATTCTCTGCCGAAGCTTGCAGAAGCTCTTTCTCTATCTTTATTCAGGCTTGTAATCGCTTATTTTATATCTCTGATTATTGCCGTGATAATTGCTGTTTCAGTAAGCAGCAATAAAATCGGAGATTCTTTGATTCCGGTTTTTGATTTATTGCAAAATCTTCCTTCCTTTGCTTTAATTCCGATTTTTGTTCTGTGGCTCGGCTACACAAATATAATGACGATTGTTTTTGCCGCCACATCTATTTTATGGCCGATTCTTTTTTATATGTTGCATGCCTTAAAGACAGTTGCGAGAGATGAAGAAGATGCCGCCAAGATATTCGGCGCCAAGGGCCTGAAGAAAATTTTATTTTTTTCTCTGCCCGTCGCTTTCCCTTCAATCGTCACCGGTTCCATTGTCGGTTTCAGCATCGGCTGGGAGGCCATTATCGGAGTGGAAATAATAGGTCTCTCTTCCGGTATCGGTCCTTTCCTGAATGTTTCTTCCGGCACAGCCGGTTATAGCAAGACTTTGATTTTAGGCATTTCGGCTTTGCTTTTGGTCGTGTTTTTGATTAACAGATTGGTCTGGATGCCGCTTCTAAAAAAATCACAATTATATGGAGAATAAAAAAACAATCATATCAGCTTTAAATCTTTCTTATAAGTACCAGAATGAGGAATCCGGTGAATATTTGGATGTTGTTAAAAATGTTTCCCTTAACATTTATCCTGGAGAATTTGTTTCTCTGGTTGGACCATCCGGTTGTGGCAAGTCAACCATTTTAAGAATTCTTTCTGGTTTGGTGAAAATGCAAAAGGGAAATGTAATTTCCGAAACAAAAAAGATATCTATGGTTTTTCAAAACTTCGCTCTTTTCCCTTGGCTTACAGTAAGAGAAAATGTTGAATTTGGTTTAAAAATGGAAGGATTTAAAAAAAGCGAAAGAGACAAAATTGTTTCTAAAAAAATCGAAGAAGTGGGGCTTTCCGGTTTTGAAGATAAATACTCAATAGAACTTTCCGGCGGGATGAAACAGAGGGTTGGTATTGCCAGGGCTCTATCTGTAAACCCTGATATTTTACTGATGGATGAACCCTTTTCCAGCTTAGATGTTTTAACGGCCGAAAAATTGCGCGCGAAACTTTTGGATATTTGGTTAAAGTATAAAGTGACCGTTATTATGGTCACTCATTTGGTTGAAGAAGCGGTGGAACTTTCCGACAGGATTTTTGTTTTTGCCCCCAGGCCCACTTTTGTGAAGGATGTTTTTGAAGTAAAAATTCCAAGACCTCGCAACGGAAGGTCAAAAGAGTATTACGATTTGGTTGACAAGATTAGTAAACAAATAGAATAAATTTGGTATAATAAAAATATGAAGAATACTTTGGAAGAATTCAAGAAAGCGTGGCCAAAAGACAGAAGTAAAATGAAATCTTTAGTTGGCAGTGCAAAAGATATCTTGGTTTCAGCGGAAATTAATGCTCAACAGGAGAACCTTAGACAAGGTAAAAAAGTTTTAGATAAAGAATTGTCAAAAGACGCCAAGTTGGTGATAGAGGAATTTGGAGATATTTTTAAAGATATAGAATTGGCTAAGAAATTTTTTAGTGTTATTCTAGAAAAATTAAAATGGGAAGATAGTAAAATTCGGGCTATGGTGGAAGTTTTGGCGCATGCTCTTTATGAATTTTATTTCAATACTGATATGTTAAGTGTTGATGAGCATGAGAAAAAAGTTGGTATGAATCCAACGGAAGAAGCAATCCTTCATATAATAAGCTCTGACTACGGAGCAGAGGTAATGATGGAAGTTAAACCGCTGGTTAGTTTTTGTCTTCAAAAAGTGTCAGAAACTTTGCGCGAAAAGAAAGGATTGGATGAATAAATTTGTTATTTTTTAAAAAGTATGCTATTATTTTAATCAAATTTAGGCCTCAAGGCTTTTTTATTTTATGGAGATTAGAAATATAGCAATTATAGCCCACGTTGACCACGGCAAAACAACTCTTACGGATGCCTTAATGAAACAAAACGGCGGACTTCAAGACGAAGGAATATCAATGGACTCAAACGCACTGGAGAAAGAGCGGGGTATTACTATTTACTCCAAAAATACTTCCATTACATACAAAGGCACTAAAATAAACATAGTGGATACTCCGGGGCACGCCGATTTCGGCTCGGAAGTAGAACGTGTACTCCGCGCCGTTGATTCTGTCCTTCTGCTAGTAGATGCAGTTGAAGGACCAATGCCTCAAACCAGATTTGTTTTGAAAAAATCTCTTGAATTGGGCATTAAACCCATAGTGGTCATAAATAAAATAGATAAACCGGCTTCTAATCCGCATAAAGTGCACGAAGAAGTTTTAGGATTGTTTTTTGAATTAGGAGCAAACGATGAACAAGCAAATTTTGAAACTGTTTATGCGATAGGACGCCGGGGGGTAGCCTTCAGGCATTTGGGTGATAAGTCGGAAGACCTTTCTCCTCTTTTGGATGTGATATTAGAAAAAGTTCCGCCGGCATCCTTAAATGAGAATAAGAAAATGTCCGCGCAAGTTTTTAATCTGGGTTATGACAATTTTTTAGGCCGTATGGCCGTAGCTCGAATTTACTCCGGGAAAATGTTTTCTCCGAGTTCTGTTTTTGTAAAAGGAGAAAATGGAAGCAGGGCAGGCAAGATAACAAAACTCTTTAGTTTCGAAGGAATAAACAGAAAGGAAATTGAAAGCGCGACGTCGGGCGACATAGTGCTTATAGCCGGGATTCCGGATATTTATATCGGAGAAACTATCTGTGAGGATGAAAGCGTAGAACCATTGCCTCACATCGCGATTGATGAACCCACTTTGTCGCTTAACTTTTTAGTAAACGATTCTCCGTTTGCCGGCCGCGAAGGAAAGTTTGTCACTTCCAGGCAGATTAAAGAGAGACTGCAGAAAGAACTGGAAATAAATGTCGGATTAAAAGTTGATTTTTCTCCGGATCAAGGAGACAAAATGGGCCCCAGTTTTTTTAAAATTTACGGTAGAGGAGAACTGCACATAGCCATACTGCTCGAAAATATGCGCCGGGAAGGATTTGAAATGCAGGTTTCTCAGCCGGAAGTTATTATCAAGGAGAAAGACGGCATTAAGACGGAACCCTATGAAGAATTGGTGATAGATGTCCCTATGGAGTCTTCCGGAGGAGTCATAGAAAAAATAGGCAAAAGACGCGGCATAATGAAAGATA